>NZ_JBKGYT010000018.1:0-26413 GCF_046545975.1 Guyparkeria sp.
CGACCGCGCGTATCAGGCGGTAATGGGTGGCATGGTCACTCAATGGCCGGATCGCGCGATGTCCGCGCTGCCGCGCGTCTCAGCCGGCATGCATGTCCATGGACGATGGACGCGCCCTGGCGGGCAGGCGACCCTTGAGCACCAGTCGCTCGATACGGGTGAACACCTCGGCGCGACCGAATGGCTTCTTCATGAAATCGTCCGATCCCATGCGGTCGAGCACCATCCGCGCCATGGACTGCTCGTCACCGCTGATCATGATGATGGGGATGTCCGCCGTGGCCGGGTCACGCCGCAGCCGCCGGAGGGCGGCGAAACCGTTCATGCCGGGAAGGATGATGTCGAGGAAGATCAGGTCCGGGCGGACCTTCCGCGCCATCTCCAGTCCTTCCTCGGCACTGCGCGCGCCGAGCGGTTCGAAGTCGTTCTGGCTGAACATCCGGCTCAGCACCTTGACGACCGTCATGGAATCGTCGATCACGAGGATCTGGATGCCCCGCGACGCCTCGATACGGCGTCGCCGACGACGCTCCCTTGCCTTGCGCAGCCCGAGCAGGCTGCCCATACGGTGCATGTAGTCCATGCCACACTCCCTTGTCATGCGCTCCCTTGTCGACACCTCGTGCCGATCTCCCGGCCCGACCTGCCTGTCGGGCGCTACCGGGTCAGTCTTGCGCAAATCGTCGGTGCTGTCCACCGGCAGGCACAACACCATCGCCCGGCCGACAACCCCGGTGGCACACCTCGGCACGCCCCGAACGCAAACGGCCCGGGGCGCATGCCCGGGCCGGTCAACAAGCCTGCAGCCGTTCTCACTCGGCGACCTGCGCCGCCGGCCGCGAGAAGGAAACCGGAGGCGGATCCTCGTGCTCGAAGGTCACCACCTCGTAGGCCTCCTTGTTCACCAGGAGGGCACGCAGCAGCTGGTTGTTGAGCGCATGACCGGACTTGTGCCCGGTGAAACTGCCGATCACGCTGCAGCCGAGCAGGTAGAGGTCACCGATCGCGTCGAGGATCTTGTGCTTGACGAACTCGTCGCCGTAGCGCAGGCCGTCCTCGTTGAGGATCTGCTCCTCGCCGACCACGATCGCGTTGTCCACCGAGCCACCGAGGGCGAGGTTGCGCGAGCGCATCATCTCCAGGTCGCTCATGAAGCCGAAGGTGCGCGCGCGGGACACCTCCTTGACGAAGGTGGTCGAGGAGAAGTCGATCTCGGCCAGCCGCGCGGACCTGTCCAGCACCGGGTGGTTGAAATCGATCGACATGGCGACGCGGAATCCCTCGTGCGGGTCGAAGCGCACCCAGCGGTCGCCGTCGACGACCTCCACCGGCTGGAGGATGCGGATGAAGCGCTTGGGCGCGTCCTGCTCCTCGATACCCGCGGACTGGATCAGGAACACGAAGGGGCTGGCACTGCCGTCCATGATCGGCATTTCCGGGCCATCGATCTCGACCAGGCAGTTGTCGATGCCCAAGCCGGCGAGCGCGGACATCAGATGCTCGACGGTGGAGATCTTCACGCCGTCCTTGACCAGCGTGGTGGAGAGCTGGGTTTCACCCACGTTGAAGGCATGCCCCGGAATCAGGGCATCAGGGCCCAGATCGACCCGATGGAAGACGATGCCTGCGTCCACGGCCGCGGGCTTGAGCGTCAGTCGCACCTGTTCGCCGGTATGCAGACCGATCCCCGTGGCGCGAATGGTGTTTCTGAGTGTGCGTTGCTGAACCAAGATCGTATGAACCCAAGCGGTAAATCCTTTAATTATCGCACGCCTGTGATGGGATAAAAACAGCCAATATCGCCAGCACGACGTCCGTGGGCGACAGGTGCGCAAAAAAACCCCGGCGGCGCCGGGGTGTCGTTTCTCCTGCAGGCCTGCCCGCCAGTCAGACCATCAGGCGAGCAAACGGTTCAGCCGGCTGACGAAGTCGGCCGAATCGGCCAGCTTGCCGCCCTCGGCCAACGCGGCCTGGCCGAACAGCACATGGGCGATGTCGGCGAATCGCTCCTGGTCCGACTCCGACTCGGCCTGCTTGAGCAGGCGGTGGTCCGGGTTGACCTCGAGGATCGGGCGCACCTCCGGGACTTCCTGGCCGGCCTGCTCGAGCAGGCGCTGCAGGTGCAGGCTCATCTGGTCCTCGTCGGTGACCAGGCAGGCCGGGGACTCCACCAGCCGGTGGGAGCGACGCACGTCCTTGACCCGGTCTCCGAGGGTCTCCTTGAGCCGATTGATCAGCGCCTCGTGCTCGGACTTCTCCTCTTCCGACTCCTTCTCTTCCTCCTCGTCGACGTCGATCTTCGCCTTGGTGACCGACTTCAGGGTCTTGCCGTCGAACTCGGTCAGGTGCGCCATCAGCCATTCGTCGACGCGGTCGGAGAGCAGCAGCACCTCCAGTCCCTTCTTGCGGAAGATCTCGAGGTGCGGCGAGGCCAGGGCCGCCTGGTAGGAATCGGCGATGATGTAGTAGATCTCGTCCTGGTCCTCGGGCATCCGCTCGATGTAGTCGGCCAGCGAAACGGTCTCCTCATCACCCTCGCCCTTGGTGGAGGCAAAGCGCAACAGGCCGGCGATCTTCTCCTTGTTGGCGAAGTCCTCGCCGACGCCCTCCTTGAGCACGCGACCGAAGGTCTTCCAGAACTCGGCGTACTTCTCGGTTTCGTTCCTGGCCATCTGCTCGAGCAGCGAGAGCACGCGCTTGACCGACCCCGAGCGAATGGTGTCGAGCACGCGGTTGGACTGCAGGATCTCGCGCGAGACGTTCAGCGGCAGGTCGGCCGAGTCGATCACCCCGCGCACGAAGCGCAGGTAGCGCGGCATCAGCTTGTCGGCGTCGTCCATGATGAACACGCGCTTGACGTACAGCTTGACCCCATGGCTCTGCTCGGGCTCGAACAGGTCGAACGGCGCCCGCTTGGGGATGTAGAGCAGCGAGGTGTACTCGACCTTGCCCTCGACCTGGTTGTGCGCCCAGGCCAGCGGCGGCTCCCAGTCGTGCGAGACGTGCTTGTAGAACTCGGTGTATTCCTCGTCCGTGATCTCGCTCTTCGGTCGGGTCCACAGGGCGTTGGCATCGTTGACGGTCTCCCAGCGTCCCGGGGTCTCGGTCTCGTTGCCCTCCTCGTCCTTCTCGGTCTTCGGCGGCACCCACATCTGCACGGGGAAGTTGATGTGGTCGGAGTACTTGCGGATCACCGAGCGCAGGCGGAAATCGTCGGCGAACTCCTGCTGGTCCTCGCGCAGGTGCAGCACGATACGCGTGCCGCGCTCGGGCTTCTCGACCGTCTCGATGGTGTACTCGCCCTCGCCGGTGGAGGTCCAGCGCACGCCGTGCTCGGCACCGACGCCGGCGCGACGCGTGGTCAGCTCGACGTGATCGGCGACGATGAACGCCGAGTAGAAGCCCACGCCGAACTGGCCGATCTGGTTGGCATCCTTCTGCTTGTCCGCCTCGAGCTGCTCGAGGAAGGCCTTGGTGCCCGAGTGGGCGATGGTGCCGATGTGCTCGACCACCTCCTCGTGGTTCATGCCGATACCGTTGTCGTCGATGGTGACGGTCCTGGCCTCGCTGTCGAAGGACACTCGCACCCGCAGGTCCTTGTCGTTCTCGTACAGGCCGTCGTCGGCCAGCGCCTCGAAGCGCAGCTTGTCGCAGGCATCCGAGGCATTCGAGATCAGCTCGCGGAGGAACACCTCCGGGTTGGAGTACAGCGAGTGGATCATCAGGCGAAGCAGCTGCTTCACCTCGGTCTGGAAGGCATGCGTCTGGGCTTGACTCATGGAAGCGGTTCTCCGTGTTGTCGCCAGGTTTTTCGTTCGGGTTGTTTCAGGCGAGCCCGGCGCTAACGCTGGGCCCGCGTCGACTCGCTGGAGATGGGGGCGGGTCGCCCGAATTCAAGGTCAGAACACGATCCGCATCGGCAGCCCGCGCCCGTCCCGGGGTGGGTCCGGCGGCAGGCTCTCGCCCTTGCCGGCTGCCGCGCGTTCCGCGCTCCAGAGCACGGCAAAGGCGTCCAGCATGTCGTCTTCCTTGGCCCGGGTACCGGCCAGCTGAGAGACGACGGACCGGATCGCCGCCATGCCGAAAGCCCCGGCGATCAATTCGCGGCGACGGTAGATGCCGTCGATGCGGTGCTTGGAGGCCGGCAGCGGCTTGCCGCCGTTCAGCGCAAGAAAGGAGAGTTCGGGGTGAACCTCGACCAGTCGGTCGCGCCATTCGTTCCGCTCGCTCAGCAATTCGTCGAGCTCGCGGACACGATCGAAGAGATGCCAGGCCTGCGCGGAAATCCCCTTTCCGCCCACCTCACGGGAAAGGTCGGACGCCTCGGCATGCGTAGCGGCCGCCAGGGCGGGCCGCAACGGGGCGGGAAAGACCGAGGAGGCGCGTGCCCCGAGCCGCTGACGCGCCAACTGGTCACAGTGCCGTGGCACGCTGTCCGACAGGCCGATGGGCATGTCGACACCCGCGACGTCGACCGCATCGAACGTGGCAAGCAAGGTATCGAGCCCCGGGGCAACCACCGCTCGCAGCTCGGCAGACCGCGCAGGCCTTGCGCGTTGCGCCACGGCCACCCAGCCACCGGGACAGCCGTCGATGCCGACGATCCACCGGGGTCTCACGGGGCCTTGCTCGGCATGCAGATCATCACCGGAAACGCTCCCCCGGAAAAAGCGAAACCCCCGTCACCGAAGGTGCGGGGGTTCGTTTCGTCGAACGGGGCAGGTTCAGCCCAGGCGCTCGCGGATACGAGCGGCCTTGCCGGTACGACCACGCAGGTAGTAGAGCTTGGCACGACGGACATCACCGCGGCGCTTGACCTTGATCGAGGCGATCGCCGGGCTGTAGGTCTGGAAGACGCGCTCCAGACCCTCGCCGTAGGAGATCTTGCGTACCGTGAACGAGGAGTTCAGGCCGCGGTTGCGCTTGGCGATGACCACGCCTTCGAACGCCTGCAGACGTTCGCGGTCGCCTTCCTTGACCCGGACGTCGACCGTGACCGTGTCGCCGGGGCCGAACTCCGGCACCTCGCGGCTCATTTGCTCAGCTTCGATTTTCTTGATGATCTCGCTCATTTTCCGCCACCTGTTATCAATCGCGTGTTCTATCCCTGGCCCGGGGGGCATCTGTATCCCCGAGCCAGTGTCTTTCCAGTGCCGCCCGCTCGTCCGCGGTGGGCCCGTGTTTCGTAAACAAGTCCGGCCTTCGCCGGGCCGTCGTCAGCATGGCCTGCTCGGCCCGCCACGCGGCAATCCGCCGGTGGTCGCCGCTGGTGAGCACCCCGGGGATCCCGCGCCCTTCCCACTCCGGGGGGCGCGTGTAGTGCGGGTGATCCAGACGGTCGGCCTCGAAAGAATCCTCCACGACCGACTGAGCATCCCCCACCACGCCGGGCAGGCGCCGGGCGATCGCGTCAATGACCACCATCGCGGCCAGCTCCCCGCCGGACAGGACCAGGTCCCCCAGCGAGTACTCCTCGTCCACCCGGGAATCGAGGATGCGCTGGTCGAAGCCCTCGTATCGGCCGCAGACCAGCACCAGGGGCTGCCGGCGCTCCGCCCAGTCGGCGATCACGTGTCGATCGAGCCGCCTGCCCTGAGGCGACAGCGCGACCACCCGCGGCTCCCCCTCCGACTCCGACACGGCGGCATCGATCGCGCCGCATATCGGGCCGGGCTGCAGGAGCATCCCGGGACCACCGCCGAAGGGACGGTCGTCCACCCGGCGATTGCGGTCCGCGGACCAGTCGCGCGGGTTGTAGCCCCGCACCGCGAGGCTGGCCTTCTCGATGGCCGACCGGACCATGCCGCAGCGGTTCCCCGCGTCCACCAGTTCGGGGAACAGGGTCACCACCGATATCTGCATCAGAAGTCCGGGTCCCAGTCGACCTCGATCCGGCGCGCGTCCAGGTCCACCGTCAAGATGACGTCATCCGGCAGGAACGGGATCAACCGCTCCCGATCGCCCCGGACCACGAGCACGTCGTTCGCGCCCGTTTCCATCAGCTCACGGACGGTGCCGAGCACTTGGCCGTTCGTGTGCACCACCTCGCAACCGACCAGGTCGCGCCAGTAGTACTCTTCCGGACCGGGCGGCGGCAGGGCGTCACGCCCCACCACGACTTCCGCCCGCCCCAGCTGTTCCGCCGCGGTGCGGTCGTCGACCGAGGCGAACTTGGCGGCGACTCCCTTGGGGGTCACCGACAGCTTTTCTATCCGTGCCGCCCGCCCTTCGCCCTGCGGCGGTCGCAGGTAGACGTCACGGTACCGCTCGATGTTCTCGACCGGCCGGGTGAACACCTGCAGCCACACCCAGCCCTTGATGCCGTAGGGACGGCCCAGCTGGGCGATGACTACCGGATCGACCGGACCTGCCGACTCGGCCACGCCTTACTCGGCGGCTGCCGTGGCCTGCTGCTTCTTGCTCTGGCGGACCAGGGAAGCCACACGCTCGCTGGTCTGGGCCCCGCGCTCCTGCCAGAAGGCAAGGCGGTCGAGGTCCAGGCGCAGGCGCTCTTCCTTGCCACGGGCCACCGGGTTGAAGAACCCGAGACGCTCGACGTAGGAGCCGCTGTCACGGGCATTGCGCTTGTCGGTGACGACTACGTGGTAGAAGGGCTTCTTTTTGGCACCAGTACGAGCCAGACGAATCTTGACCATAACGCTTATCGATTCCTGTTGGATTGTGACTGCCAGACTGCGTCGCCGGACGACGCCGGCCGGCAATACGACCGATCTCGCAGCACTTGGAAATTCAAGTGGCGCGATTTTACGGATTTCTGCGGAAAAATAAAGACCTGTGTCCCGCCGATTTCGTCACCGGCGGGCAAACCGGTGGTCCGGCAGGCCGGTCAGGCCGTGTACGGGTCCCGCAGGACGATGGTTTCCTCGCGGTCCGGACCGGTCGAGATCAGGTCGACCGGCACCCCGGTCAGTTCCTCGATCCGGCGGATGTAGTCCCGCGCGGCCTGCGGCAGCCCGTCGAGCTTCTTCACGCCCACCGTGCTGTCCTGCCAGCCGGGCATGGATTCGTAGATCGGCACACAGCGCGAATAGGTGTCGGCGGAGAACGGCGCGCTCTCGATGCGCTGGCCATCGATCTCGTAGCCGATGCAGATCTGCACGGTTTCCATGCCGTCGAGCACGTCGAGCTTGGTCAGGCAAAGCCCGGACAGGCTGTTGATCTGCACCGCGCGGCGCATGGCGACCGCATCGAACCAGCCGCAACGGCGCGCGCGACCGGTGGTCGAGCCGAACTCGTGGCCTCGCTTGGCCAGCCGCTCGCCGATCTCGTCCTCGAGTTCGGTGGGGAACGGACCGCCACCGACCCGCGTGGTGTACGCCTTGGTGATGCCGAGCACGTAGTCGAGCTCGAGCGGACCGACGCCACTGCCGGTGGAGGCGCCGCCGGCGGTCGTGTTCGACGAGGTCACGTACGGATAGGTGCCGTGATCGATGTCGAGCAACGTGCCCTGCGCGCCCTCGAACATCAGATTGATGCCCTCCGCGCGCATCCGCGCCAGCGTCCCCGGGACGTCGCCGACCATCGGCGCGAGGATCTCCGCCTGGGCGATCAGCCGATCGAGGGTCTGCTGGAAGTCGATCGGCTCGGCGCCGAAGTACTGACGCAGCACGAAGTTGTGGTAGTCGAGCACCTCGCCGAGCTTCGCGGCCAGCCGCTCACGGTGAAAGATGTCCTCGAGGCGGATGCCGCGGCGGGCGACCTTGTCCTCGTAGGCCGGACCGATGCCCCGACCGGTGGTGCCGATCTTCTGCTCGCCGCGGGCATGTTCGCGTGCCTTGTCCAGCGCGACGTGGTGCGGCAGGATCAGCGGGCAGGCCTCGGAGAGCATCAGCCTGTCGGAGGCCGGCACGCCACGGCTCTCCAGCGACTCGATCTCCTCGATCAGCGCGTCGGGAGCGAGCACCACCCCGTTGCCGATCAGGCAACGGGTGCCCTCGCGCAGGATCCCGGAGGGGATCAGGTGCAGCACCGTCTTCTCGCCGTCGATCACGAGGGTATGCCCCGCGTTGTGACCGCCCTGGAACCGGACGACCGCGCCGACGTTCTCCGTCAGCAGGTCGACCACCTTGCCCTTGCCCTCGTCGCCCCACTGAGAGCCGAGCACGACCACACTCTTGCCCATGGTCCTATTCACCCATCAACTGCCAAGTTTGTTCATTCCCGTTCGAGGCGGGGACGAGGCGTGCCTCGTCTGCCGGGATCTCCGCCGTGGTGGTAATCACTCGATACCCTTGATCGCGCAGCCGGGCCACGACCCGATCCAGCGATGTGTCGTTCAGCCGCGCCGGTGCGTAGACCGTGCGAGGCTCGGCCGGCTCTTCCGCCTCGCCCACCTCGAGCAGATCACGCAGGTCCAGCGAGAAGCCCAGTGCCGGCCGCGACCGACCGAATACCTGCCCGATGTCGTTATAGCGACCGCCGCGCGCGATCTCCCGACCCATGCGCGGCGAGTAGGCCGCGTAGACCAGGCCGGTCTGGTAGTGGTAGCCGTGCAGTTCGCTCAGGTCGACGAGCACGTCGTTCCCGACCCGCCCCTCGACCGCCCGGGCCACCACGGCAAGGCGCTGCAGCGACTCCAGCCCCTCGTCGTCCAGCAGCGGCTCGAGCATCTGTTCGGCCGCGCCCAGCGTCTCCTGCCAGGGCCCGTGCAGATCGCACAGTGCCTCGATACCCTGGGCCAGCTCGCTCGGCAGGTCCCAGCCCGCCACAAGCTCGCGTATTTCCGTGACGGCCTTGCGGGTCAGGGCGTCGCGCAGGCGATCTTCCCGGGCCTCGTTCAGACCGCCGGCGCGCACCAGGGAGCGATAGATACCGACGTGGCCGACATCGAGCGTCAGCCGGTTGCAACCGCCGACCCTGAGCGCCTCGACCATCAGCGAGATCATCTCGACATCGGCTTCCGGAGCATCGCTGCCGAACAGTTCGGCGCCGACCTGCATGGGCGCCCGCGATCCGCCGAGACCGTC
Source organism: Guyparkeria sp. (assembly GCF_046545975.1). Classification (GTDB taxonomy): domain Bacteria; phylum Pseudomonadota; class Gammaproteobacteria; order Halothiobacillales; family Halothiobacillaceae; genus Guyparkeria. The sequence goes on from NZ_JBKGYT010000018.1 coordinate 8,988, forward strand.
GGTCTTGCCGCGGATGACGGTCCCGATGTAGCACAGACGGCGCTCGGCAACCGGGGGCAGGCTGTGCGCATCCATCCGGGCGACCTGCGGGGTCATGTCGGCCCGCACGCCCAGCTGGCGTCCGGAAAGGCCGTCGGTGACCTTGAGGGTTTCCAGGTCCAGGTCCTCGCCCGTCCCGACCAGCAGGGTGTCGATGAACTCCACCATCGGCGGGATCACGAGGTCGTAACCCCAGCGATCGAAGACCGCGAGCATGGCCGAACGGACCCGCTCGACCCGACGGGCCTGCGCGGGAAGTATTTCGTCGATGCCCGCCGGCAGGATCCAGGGAGACTGATTACTCATTAGCTTGCTGGTCACGACTTGTTTCGGTAAGTGCCAAAATGCGTTGCGGCTGGCACGAAAGGTCCGCCACCCGGGACGATGCGCCGGGCAAGGCGGGCACAGTGTAAACGCCGGACAGAAAAAACCCCAGCCCGGGCTACACCCGGGCCGGGATACGGGAGTCACCTGCCCCGCCCCGAAAGCGGACGGGACAGGTGGAACTGGCCGCTGTGTCCGAGCGAAGGCGGGACGATCAGCCCCAGACCCAGAGCGCCAGCCCCAAGAGCAGGATGACGAACGCGATACCTCGCATGCGCCCATCCGGCGTGAGCGCGATCTGCGCCACCGCCTGCCGGTAGGCGCGCGGGCTGATGAACGGCAGCAGGGCCTCGATGATCAGCACCAGCCCGAGTATCCGCAGCAGGTCGTCCATCATGCCCCGTCGGCTCAGCGGGCCGGCAAGGACGCGCCGGCGCCGTCCGCCTCATCCTTGTCCCGGGTGCCGTTCGCCGAGTGGAAGTACTGGAAGAACGGGCTTTCCGGGCTGAGCACGAAGGTGTCACCGCCGTGGTCGAACGCCTTGCCGTAGGCCTGGATGCTGCGATAGAAGGAGAAGAACTCCTCGTCCTGACCATAGGAATCGGCATAGACGCGGGCCGCCTCGGCATCCCCCTCGCCTCGGAGCTCGTCGGCCTCACGTTCGGCCTCCGACAGGATGACCACCCGCTGACGATCGGCATCCGAACTGATGCGCTTGGCCTGCTCCTCGCCGCGCGAACGGATGGCCTTGGCGACCGTCGAGCGCTCCTTCTCCATGCGCGAGTAGACCGACTCCCGGACTTCCTCGGGCAGCTCGATCCGCATGATCCGCACATCGACGATTTCCAGGCCCAGGCCGGAAATATCCTCGTTGGTGGTCTCGATGACGTTGCGCATGAACAGATCACGATCACCCGACACCACCTCGGCGATGGTCCGGCTGGAGATCTGGCTCTTCATGCTGTCCTTGACGATCTGGTTGAGGCGGCTCTCGGCGACCTCCTCGCGGCCTCGGGTCGACCGATAGAAATCGGTCGGGTCCGTGATACGCCACTTGATGTAGTAGTCGACGATCAGGTTCTTCTTCTCGCTGGTCAGAAACCGTTCCGGCGGCGTGGACAGCGAGAGGACCCGCGTATCGAACAGGCGCACCGAGTTGATGAATGGCAGCTTGAAGTGCAGCCCGGGCTCGAAGTCCGTCTCGACGATCTCACCGAGGCGGAACTTCACGCCCTCCTGGTATTCGGCCACCTGGAAAGTCGCTGTCGCGTAGAGAAACACGACCACGACGATGATCGGCAGCAGCAGGCGCGTCACCCAGTTCATTCGGACCCCCTCGTACGCAGACCGGAACGGTTGTTGTTGGAGCCACCCGACTCACCGCCGGACGTCACGCCGGTCGACAGCGACGGTACGGCCATCGGCGCGCCGGTGCGCAGATCGTCGTCCTGCACGGCACTGCCCTTCGTGCCGGACGGGAGGTTCAGGATGTTCTCGGCATTGTCCGGGTCGACCACGATCTTGTTGCCCTTGGCGTAGATCTCGCCGAGCGTGTCGATATAGATGCGCTCGCGAGTGATCGACGGCGCGATCCGGTAGGACTCCAGCAACGCATCGAAACGTGCGGTCTCACCATCGGCCTGGTTGATCACGCGGGAGCGATAGCCCTTGGCCTGCTCGAGGATCTGGGCCGCGTCACCACGGGCGCGCGGCACCACCTGGTTGGCATAGGCCAGCGCCTCGTTGATGTAACGCTGCTCGTCCTCACGGGCCCGGATGGCATCCTCGAATGCCGGCTGGACCGGCTCCGGCGGCTGCACGTCCTGCAGGTTGACCGAACGGACGGTCAGACCGGTCTGGTAGGACTCGAGCAGCTCCTGCATGCGCGTGCGCACCGCGTCGACGATCTCGACCCGCCCGTCGGTGAGCACGTAGTCCATGCGACTGCTGCCCACGACCTCGCGGATCGCGCTCTGCATGACGTCCTGAAGCGTACTGTTCGGATCGCGGACGTTGAACAGGAACTTCATCGGATCCCGCACGGTGAACTGACTGGCGAGATCCAGTTCGACGATGTTCTCGTCGTTGGTCAGCACGGTCATGCTCATCTCGCGATCCCGATACTCGTCGACGTTGACCGTGACCACGTCGGAGATCGGATACGGCGGGTGCCAGTGCGGGCCCGGACCGGCAGTGCTCGTGTACTTGCCGAAGGTCAGCACGACACCGCGCTTGCCCTCGTCGACGATGTAGATGCCCGAAAGCAGCCAGCCGACGATCACGATCACGATGATGGCCAGGATCCCCTTGTTGCCACCGGGACCACCCATGCCGCCGCCGAAGCGATCCTTCAGTCGGTCGAGGGCGTCATCGATGTTGGGCGGCTTGCCGCCCCGGCCGCGGGGGTTCGACCAGGGATCCTTACCGCCACCTGGCTCGTTCCAGGCCATGGGCATACTCCAGAGTGATGACCTGCCGGAGAACCCGGCAGGCGTTGGCATTCGTTTCGATTCTTCGAGCAGATCCTGTCCGCTCTCTCGCCGGGCACGGCATCACCGAACCCGACGCGACGAAAGGCAACGCAAGAGTGTAGTGTTCGCGGCGATCGACCGCAACAGGCATTCCGCTCAATCCCGCGACGCGAGTGCGGCCTCCCAGGGCTCGGGCGACCGCTCGGCCGGCGGGTCGAGCACGAACGTTCCCAGCCGCGGCTCCTGCTTGAGCAGTTGCCCCCAGCGGGCGGCCGGCAGGGTGATATCCAGATGCCAGCCGGACTGGTCGCACTCCTCGGTGGCGACCGCCCCCTCGCCCTGAAGCAGGGCATAGAAACGACCTTCCGCCATCGGGATGAACAGCCGGTGACGCACCCCCGTCGGCTCGACGCGCTCGACCAGGGCCTCGCGCAGGGCCTCGAGCCCGAGCCCCTCCTTCGCCGAGACCCACACCCGGCTGGGCAGGCCGTTCGCATCCCGGTCCACCCGCACGTCCTGGTCGTCCAGGCGGTCGATCTTGTTCATCACGGTCAGGCGAGGCATCTCGCCGGCGCCGATTTCCTCGAGCACGGTGTCCACGTCCTCGATCTGGCGATCCCGCTCCGGCGAGGCGGCGTCGACCACGTGCAGCAGAAGGTCCGCCTCCAGGGTCTCCTCCAAGGTCGAGCGGAACGCGGAGACCAGCTCGTGCGGGAGGTGACGGATGAAACCGACCGTGTCGGCGAACACCACCGTCAGCTGCGGGTTCAGCTCCACCCGCCGTAGCGTGGTATCGAGCGTGGCGAACAGCTGGTTGGCGGCGAAGGCCTCCGAGGTGGTCAGCACATTGAACAGCGTGGACTTGCCCGCGTTGGTGTAACCGACCAGGGCCACGGTGGGCACGTCGGACTGCTGCCGCCCCTTGCGCCCCTCGGCGCGCTGCCGGCGAACCCGGGCAATCCGTTCCTTGAGCTGCTTGATCCGGCCGCCGAGCAGCCGGCGGTCCATCTCCAGCTGGGTCTCGCCGGGCCCGCGCAGCCCGATCGACCCGCCCCGCTGACGTTCCAGGTGGGTCCAGCCACGGACCAGCCGCGTGGAGAGGTGCGACAGCTGCGCCAGTTCGACCTGCAGCTTGCCCTCGTGCGAGCGCGCCCGCTGGGCGAAGATGTCGAGGATCAGCCCGGTCCGATCGAGCACCCGGCACTTGAGCAGCGCCTCGAGATTGCGCTCCTGGGAAGGCGACAGCTGGGCGTTGACGATGACCAGTTCGGCATCAAGGGCGGCGACCTGCTCGGCGAGCTCCTCGGCCTTGCCCTTGCCGATGAACAGGCGCGGATCGGGACTCTGCCGATTGACCACGCTCTCGTCGAGGATCTCGGCCCCGGCCGAGTGGACCAGTTCGCGAAACTCGGCCAGGTCCTCGCTCGAGTCGGCGGCACGCCGCTCGACGTGCAGAAGCACCGCGCGCTCGCCGCCCTCGTGACGTTCGAAGAATTCCATCAGGAGGCGTCGCTACCCTCGTTGCCCTGCGGCGCGATGTCGAGGTTCACCGGGCGGGTCGGCACGATCGTGCTGATGGCGTGCTTGTAGACCAGCTGGCTGCCGTTGTTCTTGAGCAGCACGACGAAGTTGTCGAACGAATCGATCTGGCCCTGCAGCTTGATGCCGTTGCGCAGGTAGATGGACACCGGGATGTGCTCCCGGCGCAAAGTGTTGAGAAAGGGTTCCTGCAATGACTGGCTTTTGGCCATGGTTCGTCCTCTTTTGTTGATTATCCGGTCGATTCGATCGACACGGCGGCCGTTCTCGGGCGGCCTGGAATACCCGGATGCGTCACTGTCGCCACCGGAAACACGGACGCCAGCAAGGCCCGGCAGGTGCCCGGTGACCGGCAGTCGGCACGTCCCGACAGGGACGGACTCGAAGCCACGCCAGGGTTATGGGGCCTTGCGCAGTCAATTCAATGACCGAGTGTAGTGCCTCGACAGCGACGGCACACGGAATACGCGGCACGGCTGCCCGCCGGTGGGACAGCCCACCCCATTCAGGATTCGTTTGCGGCAACAAAGTTCATTATGAGGGATTCGACTTCTACCGTGGCCTCGGCGTCGTGCGCCTGCCAGCCGGGCGCCGAGCGCAACCAGGTGCGCTGCCGCTTGGCCAGCTGACGGGTGGCGGTGATTGCCCGGCTGCGCATCTCGTCGAAGCCGTAGTCCCCGGCCAGGTAGCCCCAGACCTGTCGATAGCCGACCGCGCGCACGGCGGGCAGACCCGGATCGAGGTCACCACGCTCGAACAGACGGCGCACCTCGTCGACCAGGCCGGCTTCCAGCATGGCATCGAAACGGTCGGCCACTGCCCGGCGAGTGTGCGCCGTGCTCGGCGGCCACAGCGCCACCTGCAGGCAACGCTCGCCGACGAGAGGCGAACGCGGCGGATTTTCCCGCTGCCAGTCGGTAAGGCTCTTTCCCGTGCCCAGGTAGACTTCCAGCGCCCGCCCGATGCGTTGTGGATCCGTGGCATGAATGCGCCGGGCGGCCACCGGGTCGACCTCGGCCAGGCGCCGGTGCAGCGCCGGCCAGCCGGTCCGGGCCGCCTCGGCGGCAAGGCGCTTGCGGATGGCCGGGTCACTGGCGGGCAGCCGGGAAAGCCCCTGGAACAGGGCCTGGAAGTACATCATGGTGCCGCCGACCAGCAGCGGCAGGCGACCGGCGGCACGGGCCTTGGCGATAGCCGCCAGGGCATCGTTGCAAAAGCGCTCGACGCTGTAGGTCTCCGCCGGATCACAGATATCCACCAGGGCGTGCGGATAGCGCGCGAGCAAGTCGGGGGACGGCTTGGCGGAGCCGATGTCCATGCCCCGGTAGATCATCACCGAGTCCACGGAAATGATCGACACGGAAAGCCGGTCGGCCAGGCGCATGGCCATCGCGGTCTTGCCGGAGGCCGTGGGCCCGGCGATGGCCACGATCGGCAGGTGCCCGCTGTCCGCCTCGACCACCGTCACTGCCCCCGCATGAACCAGCGATCCAGCTCCTGCATGGAGAGGATCCGCCAGGTCGGCCGCCCATGGTTGCACTGGTCACTGCGCTCGGTGCGCTCCATGTCGCGCAGCAGGGCGTTCATCTCCTCGATGCCCAGCCGTCGGTTCGCGCGCACCGACCCGTGGCAGGCCATGGTCGACAGGATCTCGTCGATGTGCTCGTCGATCACCGACGAGCGCGCGGCATCCGGTGCCAGCGGCACCTGCCGGAGCTCGGCAAGCATCTCGCGCACCAGCGACTCGATGTCGGCCTCGCGCAGCATCACGGGCACCTCGCGCACCCGCACCCGCTCCGGGCCGACCCGGTCGAGCACCACGCCGGCGGCAGCGAACACGTCGCGGAAATCCTCGAAGGCATCCGCCTCGCCCGGCGAGACATGCAGGTCGACCGGCAGCAGCAGGGGCGCGCCGCCGAGGCCCTGTTGGCGATACTTTTCCTTGAGGCGTTCGTAGGTGACACGCTCGGCCGCCGCATGGGCGTCCACGATCACCAGGCCCTCGCGATTCTGCGCCAGGACGTAGACCCCGCCGAGATGGGCCACGGCATAACCCAGCGGCGGGGTGTCGTCCTCGGTCGGCGACGGCTCACGCACCTCGGCAGGCGCGCCTGCCGGCGATCCGCCCACCTGCCCCTGTCGAAGCAGGGCCAGGTAGGCCTGGCCGGACCCGCCCGGCGCCGGCACGGCCGGGCGCCCCGGCCCCGCGTACCCTCCCCTGGCCGGATCGGCCGGCGGTCGGCCGGCATCAGTCACCGGCACGGATGGCCCTGCCCCGTCCTGCCTGTCACCTCGCCCGGCAGCCGGGGCGGCCAGCGCCCGGTGAACCGCCTGGAACAGGAAGTCGTGGATGCCGCGCGCATCGCGAAAGCGCACCTCGGCCTTGGTCGGGTGCACGTTCACGTCTACGGCGGTCGGGTCGAGCCAGAGGGAGAGTACGTAGGCCGGATGGCGGGCCTGGTGCAGCACGTCGGCATAGGCCCGTCGGACCGCGTGGGCGATCAACCGGTCGCGCACCACGCGGCCGTTGACGAAGAACAGCTGCTGGTCGGTCGAGGAGCGGGCGTACTGCGGACTGGCCACCAGCCCGCGCAGGGCAAGGCCGGACGCCGCGGCATCGATCTCCCGTGCCTGGTCGAGAAAACCGCGTCCCAGTGTCGAGGCGATGCGCCGATCGAGATCGTCCGCCTCGACGGCAGGGAGGTCGAGCACGCCTCGACCGTTGTGCACCAGGGAAAACGAGACCCGCGGATTGGCCAGCGCCAGCCGGCGGAGCAACTGGTCGATGTGCCCGAACTCCGTGCGCTCGGTGCGCAGGAACTTGCGCCGCGCGGGGACGTTGAAGAACAGGTCGCGAACGTCCACCAGGGTGCCCGGTCTGGCCGGGGTGGGGCGCGGCTCGTCGTCGGTGCCCGCCTCCAGTTCCCAGCCGTGCTCCGCGTCGGCCGTCCGCGAGACCAGGCGCAGGCGAGAGATCGACTGGATACTCGCCAGCGCCTCGCCGCGGAAGCCGAGACTGGCCACCGCCTCGAGGTCGTCGAGATCGCGGATCTTGCTGGTGGCGTGCGGCGCGAGGGCCAGCGGCATTTGCTCGGGGGGCATGCCGTGACCGTTGTCACGGACGGAAAGCTGCTTCACGCCGCCGGCGACCACCTGCACCTCGATGCGATCGGCGCCAGCGTCCAGCGCGTTTTCCACCAGCTCCTTGATCACGCTGGCCGGGCGCTCGACGACCTCGCCGGCAGCGATCTGGTTGACCAGCGACTGTGGCAACGCACGAATTTCAGGCATGAGATCTCTGCGGCACAAAACGGGCATTGTCGCCCGCCGCGTCACGCCGAGACAAGCACCGGGTCAGAGCATCGCGTAGCGTGTGCCCTGCGGGGCATGGGCCGTGTAGAAGCTGTTGACCCCTTCGAGAACCGACTGGGCGACCTCGCGCTGGTAGCTCGCCGAGCGGAGCCGCCGTTCCTCGTCGGGATTGCTGATGAAAGCACTCTCGACCAGGATCGAGGGAATATCAGGGGACTTCAGGACGGCGAAACCGGCCTGCTGGACCTCCTTCTTGTGCAGGCGGGCAACGCCGCCAAGCCGCCTGAGGACACGGTCGCCGAAATCGAGGCTGCTCTCGAGGGTCTTGGTCTGGGCCAGGTCCAGCAGGACCGAGGCCACGTCCTCGTCGTGACCGGACAACGAGGCCCCGCCGACGAAGTCCGCGCTGTTCTCCTTGGCCGCCAGCCAGCGGGCCGCCTCCGAACTCGCCCCGTTCTGGCTCAGGCAGTAGACCGACGCCCCCTTGGCCGAGGCGAGGCGGAAGGCATCGGCGTGCACGGAAATGAACAGGTCCGCATCGTGTCGACGGGCGATCTGGGTGCGTTCGCGCAGGTTGATGTAGCGGTCGTCCTCCCGCGTCATCACGGGACGCAGCCCGGGCGTGGCCTCGATCAGGTCACGCAGCTGCAGACCGATGTTCAGCACGATGTCCTTCTCCCGCGTGCCTCGCCGACCGATGGCACCCGGATCCTTGCCGCCATGCCCCGGATCGATTGCCACCACCAGGTCACGGAACCCGGCGGAACCCGATTGCAGGGTGGATCTGCGGCTGGGCAGCTCCTCCCGCTTCGCCACCGTGGCCTCGCCTCCACCTCCATGCGGCAGGTCGATCACCAGCCGATGATCGCTGTCCTCGGTTGGCGGAAGGATGATGATCTGCGGCCGCGTGCGCTTCTTGAGGTCGAACACCAGCCGGAGGTCCGTCCCGTTGCGCACCCCGGCCCGCACCCGCTCGACCACGGGGGAGCCGGAAACGACGGGCAGGGAGGCCTCGCCCAGCTTGGTCCCGCGCACGTCGACGACCGCGCGCAAGGGATCGTCTAGCAGCAGTGTCTCGAAATCCACCGGCTCCGAGATGCGGAACACGTAGCGGGTGAATTCCTCGTGGCGAGCCGCCTTGGCACTGGAGACGGACACGCTCCGTCCCGCCAGGACCGGGTGAGCGAACGCCAGACCGGAGGCAGCCAGACCCGTGCCGAAGGCCGCCTGCAGGAAACGCCGGCGCTCGACATCGACCATGACCCTGAGGGCATAATCAGACTGAGTTGGCTTTTTCATGCTCCACCTCCGGCACCGCGGCCCAGAAACGCACCCACGAACGACTACCTACAGTTTGCGACAAACTGGGATTTTTTCAACAAATGCAAGCAGATAGCGTCGACTGCTAAACCGGATACGAGGTATGAGCTTGCAACATGTCGCGCGACATGAGACAGGAAACCACAACATGTTGTGCTTCCGGGGCTGTTGAGAAAGAACAACAGAACGGGCGCGGGCGGGTGGCTCGAGGTCAGTCGGTGCCCAGTCCGGCGCGCCGGAGCCAGTCCCGGCCAAGGTGCGTGAGCGGGTCGAAGACCAGATCGCGACGATCCGGATCGGAGACATCGCCCCGCAAGGACAGGCCCAGATCAGCGGGAAGGCTGCCGCAGGCCTTCTCCAGCCACTCGATGAGCAGCAGGCTGTGGTCCAGTTCGTCGCGCACGCCGAGGTAGTCGAGCTCCTCGGGATCACCGAGCCGGTAGAGATCAAGGTGCAGCACCTGCGTCGGCGCCCCGGGACGGTCGATCGCATACGGCTCGACCAGCGTGTAGGTCGGACTGCGGATGGTGCCGGTCACCCCGAGCGAGCGGAGGAATGCCCGCGCGAAGGTCGACTTGCCGGCGCCCAGATCCCCTTCGAGCGACAGGATGCCCGCCGCCGGGGCCACTGCCGCCAGCCGAGCGGCGAGGTCCTCGACCGCCGGTTGGTCCAGGCGGGCATGGACCCGGGTCTCGTCACCGTTCTCCGGGATCACCACCCCACCTCCGGGCCAGCGGACGAAACGCAGCGAATGGTCACCCCGCCGGGCTCACGCTGGCCGTTGGCCAGGTCCCGCACCGGCTCGAGCAGGTCAAGCGCCGCGAGCCCCCAGGTGCCACGGGCCCTTGCCTCGATCTCGCCCGCGGTGGCGTGCAGGGCGACGGCACCTTCGACCGCCTCGCGCAACGGGAGCCCCATGGCGAGCAGGGCCGAGATCAGGCCGGAGAGCACATCCCCGCTTCCCGCCGTCGCCAGCGACGGACTGCCGCGCAGGCAGACCGCCGACTCCGACTCGCCGGCCACCACGCTTCCCGCCCCCTTGAGCAGCACCATCGCCCCGTAGCGATCGGCCAACCGTCGGGCGGCAGCGTAACGATCATCGTTGACCTCCCAGACACGGCAGCCCAGCAACGCAGCGGCCTCGCCCGGATGCGGCGTAATGACCGCCTCGCGGCCGGACAGCGCGCCCGGTTCGAGCAGCCCCAGGCCGTCGGCGTCGATCACCATGGGGAGGCGACCCTGGTGCAGGCCGTCCCACATCGCCTCGCTCCAGGCGTCGCGACCGAGGCCCGGCCCGACCACGACCGCCGTCGACTGCTCGAGCAGCGCGCGCAGATCGTCGCCGCGAGACACGCCATGAACGATCAGTTCAGGGCGTCCGACGTTCAGGGTGGCGGCGTGATCCGGGTGGGTCGCGACGATCACCTTGCCCGCCCCGAGGCGCAGGGCCGCCTCGGCGGCCAGCCGAGCGGCACCCGGCATGCCGCGATTGCCGGCGACCACCAGCACCGTGCCGTAGGTACCCTTGTGGCCATCGGGCCGCCGCGGGGCGAGGGACCACCCGCCGTGGAGCAGGCGTACCGAGTTCGGAGTGGCGCCGGCGATCGGGAAGCCGAGGTCCGCCAGCACCCGTTCCCCGCAGGCCGCCACCCCCGGACCGGTCACCTGCCCCCGCTTGACGCCGAGGAAGGTGACCGTGAGGTCGGCCGGGAGCGTCAGCGGGTCGACCGCAGCGGTATTGCAGTTCAGCCCCGAGGGGGCGTCCACCGCCATGACCGGCACCGCCTTCGCCCGCTCGCCAAGGCATTCGGCCACCCGGCGGAGGAAGTGTGCCGGAGACCCCTCGATGGCACGCGACAGGCCGATGCCGAACAGGGCATCGACCACCACGTCGGCCCGGGACAGCGCCGCTCGAACGCTCTCGGGATCGACGGTCACCTCCATGCGGGGGACGCCCTCACGCAGGGCCTGCCAGGCGCGGGCCGCGCCGCGGGTGAACTCCGGTCGCTGCCAGCCGAGCAGGTCGACCGACAGCCCCGCCTCGCGTGCCAGGCGGGCGATCACCAGCCCGTCACCACCGTTCTGCCCCGGGCCGACCAGCACGGCGATCCGGCGAGCCGACGGCCACCGCTCGAGCATCACCTCGAAGGCCGCCGTGCCGGCCTGCACCATCAGGCCGTAGGCATCGACCCCTTCGGCGAACAGGGCCTGCTCGTGGGCGACGACCGCCTCGACCGTGTGGGCCCGCTGCAGGGTCGGGGACGGCTCGCGGTGACGTACGGTCGGCGGGATGCGGCGCTCCGGGTGCATCGCGGACTAGCCGAGGATGTCGGGGCGCGGCAGGAAGCCCAGCGCATCGAAGGCGCGCTGGAGTGTCGGGCGGGCACGGGCGGCGGCGCGCTCGGCGCCCTTGGCCAGGATGGCGTCCAGCCCCGCCTCGTCGGCGCGGATTTCGCGGTAGCGCGCCGTGATCGGCTCGAGATGCGCGATCACCGCCTCGCCGGTCTCGACCTTGAGCTTGCCGTAACCCTCGCCCGCCAGCCGGTTCTCGATCGACTCGATCGACTCGTCGCCGAAGATCGACAAGAGCGTCAGAAGGTTGGAGACACCCGGCTTGTTCTCCGGGTCGAAGCGGATCTCCATGTCCGAGTCGGTGACCGCCTTCTTGAACTTCTTGAGGATCTTCTTCGGCTCGTCGAGCAGGGCCACGTAGCTGGCCTCGCTGGGGTCGGACTTCGACATCTTGGCGGTCGGGTCCTGCAGCGACATCACCCGCGCGCCGGCCTTGGGGATGAACGGCTCGGGCACGGTGAAGATGTCGCCGTAGAGCTTGTTGAAACGCATGGCGAGATCGCGGGTGAGCTCGAGGTGCTGCTTCTGGTCGGCGCCCACCGGCACGTGGGTGGCCTGGTAGAGCAGGATGTCGGCGGCCATCAGCACGGGGTAGTCGAACAGGCCGGCGTTGATGTTGGCCTGGTGGCGCTGAGACTTGTCCTTGAACTGGGTCATGCGCTCGAGCTCGCCCATGTAGGTGTAGCAGTTGAGTACCCAGCCCAGCTCGGCGTGCGCGGGGACGTGCGACTGGACGAACAGCGTGCTCTTGTCCGGATCGAGTCCACAGGCCAGGTACAGGGCGAGGAAGTCGTAGCAGCGCGAGCGGAACTCGGCCGGGTCCTGGCGCACGGTGATCGCGTGCAGGTCGACCAGCATGAACAGCGCGTCGTGCGTGTCCTGCATGGCCACCCAGTTGCGGATCGCGCCGACGTAGTGGCTGATGAGCAACTGGCCGGAGGGCTGGATGCCGGAAAGGACCACCGGCGTCTTGTCTTGACTTGGCATAGGCTTGTCGTTGGCTGTCATGCGTTGGGTTGCGGGTCGATCCATGCACGCACGGCGAAACCGTGCGGGGCGGCCATCATAGCAAAGGCCGCTGGCCGCCATCCTGGCGCGGCGGCAAGGATCGATCCCAGGCGGGAGGTGACGATCGATGAAAGCGATCCTCTTCGACATGGACGGCGTTCTCTACGAGGGCGAGCGCCCGATCCCCGGGGCGGCACGGACCCTCGCCTGGTGCCGCGAGCGGGGCATTCCGTTCCGATTCCTGACCAATACCACGTCGCGTCCGCGCGAGGCGCTGGTGGCGAAGCTCGCCGACATGGGTATCACGGCCGACGTCGGCGAGATCGTCACGCCACCGGTCGCGGCTTGCGACTGGCTGAGCCGCCACGTCGATGGCCCGGTGGCGGCCTTCGTCCCCGAGCGGACCCGGGATGAGTTTACCGACCTGTCGCTCGCGCCACCGGGTGCCGATCGGGCGGCGGCGGTCATCGTCGGCGACTTGGGCGAAGGCTGGGACTTCGACACCCTCAACCGCGCCTTCCGCCTGATCTTCGACCATCCCGGCACGCCGCTGGTAGCGCTCGGCCTGACCCGGTACTGGCAGGCGGAAGATGGCGCCCGTCTGGATGCAGGGCCCTTCGTCCGGGCGCTGGAATACGCCCTCGGCATCGAGGCCGTGGTCATGGGCAAGCCCGGCAGGGGGTTCTTCGACGCGGCACTGGCAACGCTGGGGGTCGCGGCGCCGGAGGCGGTGATGATCGGCGACGACATCCGCAGCGATGTCGATGCCGCCATGCAGGCCGGGCTCGCGGCCATCCAGCTGCGATCGGGCAAGTTCCGAGAACGCGATCTCGACCTCGGCATCCACCCCACGGCCGTGGTCGACAGCATCGCCGACCTGCCGGCATGGTGGGAACAGCATGCGCCCGATGTCGCGGACCACGGGAACGGGGCGACGTGACGTCGACGATCGTCGAGCGATTGCCCCCGCAGGGGGTAATGCGCAGGAACCCTCCCTATTCCCTGTCCACCGCGCGGCGCACAGCCTGGATGCATGGCGCCGGTCGATCACAGTGGATGGCGTGCAGGCCCTCGCCCCGGGCACGCGCCACGTGAGCCTCGCTGTCGTCGACGAACAGCGCCTCGGGTGCGCGGCATCCCAGTTCGTCCAGCACGTCGCGGAACAGACTGGGGTCGCGCTTGCCCTTGCCGAGGTGATAGCTGTTGAACACGCGGTCGAAGTGGCGATAGATCCCGTCTCGACGGTCGAGCTCGTCCAGCCAGTGCGTCTGGTCGGAGAGGACGGCCACGACGATCCCGCGCGAGCGCAGCTCGTCGACCAGGGCAAGCATCTCGGGGCGCACGACGAAACCGCGCATGACCGCGGCACGGAAGGAGTCGAACGACTCCGGGAATGGCATCTTGCCTTGCAGGGCGCGCCAGAAATCCGACTCGCTGCCCTGACCGAGCACGAAGCCGGACTCGTAGACCGCATCCATGGCATGACGGAGCAGTGCCTTCGGGTCCAGGCCGTGACGGCCCGCCGCGTCCTCCAGGGCGCGGCGGAATCCCTCCTCGGCAATCACGCCACCGAAATCGAACAGCACACAACGGATCACCGGTCTCATCCTCCGATCCAGAACCATCCCAGGAACCCATGGGGCCGATGCCTCGCCTCCTCAAGGCCGCGACCGAGAGCGCCGACCGGGCATCGTGCCTCGATGGAGGGCCGCCTGCCCGGGGGCGGGGGAACCCGTACTAGACTGGAACCTATCATGAGACATCCTCGTCCCCACCAACCCCGACCCTGCCCGGCGACCACCGTGGAGGCCCCGCCATGACCGCCGAACAATGGGGCATATTCGGTATCCTGGCCGTCACGCTGGCCCTGTTCGCCTGGGGCCGATGGCGTTACGACATCGTGGCGCTGGTCGCATTGCTGGCCGCGGCCGTCACGGGGCTAGTGCCGGCCGACGATATGTTCGCCGGCCTCGGCCACCCGGCCGTGGTCACCGTGGCCGCCGTGCTGGTCCTGAGCCGCGGCCTGATCAACGCCGGCATCGTGGACACGCTGGGCCGTCTGCTCGCCCGAGTGGGCGACCGCCCCTGGATGCAGGTCACCGCCCTGACCGGCGTGGTGGCCATCGCCTCGGCCTTCATCAACAACGTCGGCGCCCTGGCGCTGTTCATGCCGGTCGCCGTCTGGATGGCCCACCGCGGAGGGCGCTCGCCCTCCTTCCTCCTGATGCCGCTGGCCTTCGGCTCCCTGCTCGGCGGCACCCTGACGATGATCGGCACGCCGCCGAACATCATAATCGCCGCCTACCGCGCCGAGGAAACCGCTGCGTTCGCCATGTTCGACTTCCTGCCGGTGGGACTGGCCATCACCATCGTGGGCGTGGCCTTCATCGCCCTGGTCGGATGGCGACTGACGCCGCAGCGCCGCCACCCGGACGACAACGGCGAACTGTTCGAGATTTCCGCCTACCTGACCGAACTGCACGTGCCGGAGGACGGCAAGTTCACCGGCCGCTCGCTCTACGACCTCCTTGCCGCGGTCCGAGAGGATGCGGACGTGCTCGTGGTGGGGCTGGTGCGAAACGGCAAGCGCAAGGAAGTGCCCTCCACCCACGAAGTCCTGCAAGCCGACGACATACTGCTCGTCGAGGCGGATTCGGACAGCCTGAAGACGCTCATCGACCTCACGGGCCTCGAACTGCCGTCACGCGACGAGGACGAGGAAGCGGAAGACGGCGAGAAGGACGCGGACGACGCATCGGAGTCCGAAAAGCCGGATCGCAGCGAACTCACCCTGGTGGAGGCGATCATCACTCCCGGTTCGATGCTGGTGGGGAAGACGGCTTCTCGGATAGACCTCCGCGAGCGTCACGGCGTCAACATCCTGGCGGTGGCCCGGCAGGGAAAGCGGTTGCGCGAACGCATCGGCCGGATCCGGTTCGTCCCGGGCGACATCCTGTTGCTGCAGGGCAGCGAGGAGACCCTGCAGTCGACCCTGAACACGCTGGGCTGCCTGCCGCTGGCATCGCGCGGCCTGCGGATCGCCCGGCCACGGCGGGTCCTGACGGCCAGCATCATCTTCCTCGTGACCCTGGCGGTGGTCGCCCTGCAGATCGTCCCGGCGGCGATGGGCCTGGTCGGGGGCGCCCTGACCATGGTGCTCACCCGCCTCATCCCGCTGGGGGAAATCTACGACAGCATCGACATGCGCATCATCGTCCTGCTCGCCGCCCTGCTGCCCGTCGGCCACGCGCTCGAGACCACCGGGGGCTCCGCCCTGATCGCCGATGGGCTACTGGACCTGGCAGGCGCGGCGACACCGGCGGTCATGCTGGCCATCCTGATCACCACCGTCATGCTGCTCTCGAACGTCGTCAACAACGCGGCGGCCGCCTTGCTGGCCGCGCCGGTGGCGATCCAGCTGGCCCAGGGCATGGACGCCTCCGCCGACCCCTTCCTGATGGCCGTGGCCATCGGGGCATCCTGCGCCTTCCTTACCCCGATCGGGCACCAGTCCAACACCCTGGTGATGGAACCGGGAGGCTACCGTTTCGGCGACTACTGGCGCATGGGCCTCCCCCTCTCGCTGATCGTCGTGGCAGCCGCGGTACCGGCCATCCTGTGGATCTGGCCCCTGTGACGGTTGACATCCAAGCGGTGCTTGCCAAGCCGCCGAGGTTCTTTTATCCTACGCGGCCTTTGAATTGACCCGCCCGCGTGCCGGCCGCCTGCAAGGCCAGACTCACTTCGGTACGCGCGCAAACAGACGAGTCGCTCAGGAGACAATCATGGCCCGAGTTTGCCAAGTGACCGGGAAGCGCCCGGCGGTCGGTAACAACGTATCGCACGCGAACAACAAGACCCGGCGTCGGTTCCTGCCCAACCTGCACAAGAAGCGGTTCTGGGTGGAGAGCGAGCAGCGGTTTGTCAGCCTGCGTGTTTCCAGCCACGGCCTGCGCACCATCGACAAGGTCGGCATCGAGACCGTGATCGCCGACATGCGTGCCCGCGGCGAGAAGGTCTGAACACCGCCCAACTCTTCGAGGTTACAACGACATGCGTGACAAGATCCGACTGGTATCCAGTGCCGGCACCGGCCACTTCTATACCACCGACAAGAACAAGCGGAACATGCCGGAAAAGATGGAAATCAAGAAGTACGACCCGGTCGTACGCAAGCACGTCATCTACAAGGAAGCCAAGATCAAGTAAGGGATCCCGGCCGTCTCCCGACGGTCGAGAGCCGCTTGACCGGCCCCTGACGGACCCCGCGAGGATCTTCCCGCGGGGTTTTCTCATGTCGAGCCCGCCATGCCCGAACTTCCCGAAGTCGAGACCACCCGCCGTGGCATCGAGCCCTATCTCGCCGGTCACCGCATCGAACGCGTCGCCGTGCGCGAGCCGCGGCTGCGCTGGCCGGTGCGCGAGGATCTGCCCGACCTCCTGGCGGCACGGCCGGTGGAGGCGGTCGAACGGCGGGCGAAATACCTGCTTCTGTGCCTTGATCGCAGCGAGCGGGTGCTGATCCATCTCGGCATGTCCGGCAGCCTGCGCCTCGACGATCCCGCCAATGCCCCGCGCAAGCACGACCATGTCGAGTGGCTTCTCGACAACGGCAAGGTCCTGCGCCTGCACGACCCGCGTCGCTTCGGCGCCGTGCTCACCGACCACGTCGATGCCCCGCACGAGCGCCTGACCGTGCTCGGTCCCGAACCGCTTGGCGACACGTTCGACGGCGACTATCTCGCCGGGCGACTCGCCGGCCGGCGCGTGGCCGTCAAGCAGGCGGTCATGAATGCCGGGATCGTGGTGGGCGTGGGCAACATCTACGCCTCGGAGGCCCTGTTCCTCGCCGGCATCCACCCGGCCCGCCCGGCTGGGAGCCTTGGCCGCGACGAGTGTCACGCACTTGCCGCCGCCATCCGCCGGGTGCTCGCCGCGGCGATCGAACAGGGCGGCACGACCCTGCGCGACTTCCTCGCCCCGTCGGGCAACCCCGGCTACTTTCGCCAGACGCTGAACGTCTACGAGCGCACGGACCAGCCCTGCCGGCACTGCGGCACT
>NZ_JBKGYT010000019.1:0-25547 GCF_046545975.1 Guyparkeria sp.
ACTGCCATGCGGCATCGATCGCCGGCAACCGGGATTTGTCCGCATGCTCATGGGCTAGACGGGGTCGGACTTAGTTAACCCATTGATTGCTGGTGTTTCTTCCCCGTTCAGACGAGCTAATTCGGTGTTAGAGCGACGTTTTCTGGCCCTAAATTAGCGATGTAAGCGGCAGGCGACTCGCGCAGGCACGTTGCATCGCCGGCGTCTTCCACCTGTCTTGCCTGTGCCCGGGAGCCGAGTTGCTCCTGAACCCCTTCGACGAACGTCTGGCTCCCAACCGCAACGGTCTGGGACCAGCGCGTATCTCGTTGCAGCTTCGCTTCCTTTAGTGCTTGCTCCACCCATTCGCGGTGGATGTGGCTCAACTCGCTATTTCCGTTCAGTCCGAGGGCCTCGTGCAGGGCGGGGGTATCGATAATCCGGTACCGCTTGGGTTGGGACTGGATTTCGCGGTAGCCGCTGACCGGCCAGGCGGCCGGATGAGTCACCGCGCCCGCGCGCACCATGTTCAGGTCGATGTAGACGAGGCAACGGGCGAGGTGCTCGCCGCTCTCGATTGCCGTGGCGTGGTAGCGATCTTCCCAGAACGCGCCCTTGCGTCGCTTCCGTTGGTTGTACGCCTGCGCTACGCGTCCGGAAACAAGCTGCATTGAGCGCGCGATCTCGCCTTCCCCGTGGTCCCGAACGAGCAGATGAATGTGGTTGGACGTGCCGATGTAGTCGAGGACGCAAAGTCCGTAGCGCTTGCGTGCCTCGAACAACCACCTGTGCCACAAGCGTCGGTCGCGGAGGAACTTCAGCAGGAACTGCTGACGATGGCATCGATGGGTGATGTGCCAGATCTGCCCGGGCAGATAGAAGCGGTTGGCTCGTGGCATGGGCTCCCTCCCTGGAGCGGTGTTTTTGGTGGTGAAAAGCGCTGTCTAAGGCTTTCACTGAACCGACTGTCGCCACTGACCGGCGTGGAAACAACATCTTGGCCCGGTCCGACCCACACATGGCCACACATGCGGGGGCCACGTCCATGTGGCGCCGACCCTGCGGCACCCCGGACGGTCGGCAAGGCGAAGGGGGCTTCCCAACCCGATAGCTGGGCCGTCCTTCTGTGGACCAAATGAGCCGCTAGCCGGCCTGTTGGAATACGATCCAGCTATTCGCGCAGTCTTGGCAGGTGGATGTGTAGGTGGGACCGGACTTGGTCACGCGGACCTTGCGTGACTGGCAGGCGGGGCAGGCTGTCTTCATTGAAGTGTTCGTGCCGCAGGACCGGCAGCGGATGTAATAGCCGTATTTGCCGTATTGCCCCGTGAGGTTTGCTGTCTCGCCGCATTGTTTGCAGGCGAGCGCCGGTTTGTCCGTTCTGGTCGTCTGAGTCGCCTGCTCGGCTTGCGGCTGCTCTGGCGTGGAGTCAGGTTTCGCCCGCTGTTTTGACGGCTCTCGTGCTGCTCGCAGCTCGGCAGCCAGCGGTTCGTGCCTCTCTAGCAAGGACTTGCCGATTCCTTCGATTTCCGTCTGGCTGAAGCGCGGTTTGGCCTTGACCCAGCTTTCCGCCCAGGAGCCCACCAGTTCACGAATCTTCTTGGCGACGAACTCGCTCTTGACGACTTGATCGGCGATGGCTTTCGGCATGTCGTCCCGATGCAGGATTGCGCTACTGGACACGGCACAGATCGTTTTCCAGTCACGCCCACCAACTTTCATCTGCACGCCAAGAACTTTTCCTAGGAATTTTTCAACGTTCTGGCGTAGCAGATCCTTGATTAGCGCCTCCTGTAGCTCAGCCTGGCGAACCGGGGAGGGCATGCCGTACCACTCGCCGCGATAGCTGCGGGACCATTCTCCCTGGCGGTTCACCTTTACCTCGCCGTGGATGCTTTTCGATTCGATGATGACGAACCCGAATGGATGCACGACGAGATGATCGATCTGCGCGTACTCCCCCTTGTGTGCGACCCGTAGGTCGTTGATCACAAGGATCGATTCGTCGTCACCAAACTCCCGGCGCAGATAGAAAGCGACATCCTTTTCCTGTTGATGTCCTGCCTTCGTCCTCTCGTCTTGAGCGGCTGGCCCTTCCTTTTCCTTGAGAATCATCAAGCCTCCTGAACGATATTCTTCCGAGCGCGTTCATGCCCCGGAGTTAGAGCAAAGAATAAGCGCACTACATAAGCGGAATCGAGCATGGATCGTTGCCGGAGTGTCCACGACACCGGAATTCAACGGCTTGGGTGGATTTGCCCCGCCGGGTTTTGGCAAACCGTAGCTCTGGTTCGGGTAGCCTTCGGTATATTGGCCGTACATTGAGTACCAACAAAGCCGACTGTCCATGACTGATTTTGATTGGAAGAACACCCACGCGGCCATTTGGCGCTCCGGTTCCCAGCGATTGAGGACGGTGCGTCGGGTCGATCCGGTCGTCCCGGATCAGTTGTTGGGTATCGAACGCCAGAAGCAGGCGTTGATGGAGAACACCCGGCGCTTTCTCCACGGCCGGGGCGCGAACAACGCCCTGCTGTGGGGTTCGCGCGGGACGGGCAAGTCGTCGTTGATCAAGGCGATGCTCAATGCCTACGGCGAACAGGGGCTGCGGATGATCGAGGTGGATGCTGGCGACCTGGGCGATCTGCCGGAGATCATCGACCCGTTGCTCGATCTCCCGCAGCGGTTCGTCATCTTCTGCGACGACCTCTCCTTCGAGCAGGGCGACAGTCGGTACAAGGGACTGAAGCGGGTTCTGGAGGGATCGCTGGAGCTGCCGCCGGAGAACGTGGTGGTCTACGCCAGTTCCAACCGTCGGCATCTGTTGCCCGAGCAGGCGAGCGATAACCAGGGCACGCGGGTGGTGGACACGGAACTGCACCACGCGGATGCCGTGGAGGAGAAGATCTCGCTCTCCGACCGCTTCGGCCTGTGGCTGTCGTTCTATCCCATCTCCCAGCCGGAATACCTCGAGATCGTCGACTTCTACTTCCGCGACTGGTCCGGCGACCGCGACGAGTTGCACGCCGAGGCCGTTCGCTTCGCCCAGTCCCGTGGCGTGCGCAGCGGCCGGGTCGCGCGGCAGTTCTTCAACAGTTACGCGTGAGGTGCCCCGTGTCCGATCTTCGCATCTGTTTCGTGGGCGATTCGTTCGTCAATGGCACCGGGGACGAGACCGCCCTGGGCTGGGCGGGGCGGCTGTGCCGTGAGGCCCATGCCCGGGGCATTCCCGTCACGTACTACAACCTCGGGGTGAGACGGGATACCAGCCGCGACATCCTCCGACGCGTCGAGGCGGAGTGTTCCCCGCGCCTTCCGCCCGGCTGCGATGGCCGGGTCGTGCTTTCCTGCGGCGTGAACGATACCCAGCAGGAACACGGGAAGACACGCGTGCCCCGGGATGAATCCGTCGCCAATTTCCGCAAGATCGTGGAGTCCGTCACCCGCCACCGATGCCTGGTGGTGGGGCCGCCGCCGGTGGGCGACGAGGAGCACAACCGCCGCATCCAGGGCCTTTCCGAGGCATTTGGCGACCTAGCATCGGCGCTCGGAACCCCATACGTGGACCTGTTCACTCCCCTCGTGGCGGCTGCGGATTATCGACGAACGCTGCGAGACGGTGACGGCGCCCATCCGGGCGCGGCAGGGTACGAACGCATGGCGCGGATCGTGTCCTCGTCGCCGGCATGGTGGTTCTGAGCGGACTGGCCACCTGGCCGGTATGCTCGACAGGGGCGGTCGAACCGGTCCCATCGCTGGATTCAAGGACATCAACGCGCGAGAGCGGTGGGTGATTTCCCCCAGGTGCCGGGGTGATACATCGGGCACCTGAGCAGGGGGCGAGTCGCGCCGTCATGCGGCATCGCTCGCCACCATCCGGGGTTTGTCCGCATGCTTACGGGGCGCCCGGCTCATGGTGGCTGGTCCCGAACGCCGCGCTGCAACGGCCGGTGTCGCCGCCTACCATAGTCTGGACTCTATGAGAGCGGGGGATAAAACCAATTTATGGATTGGTTGACCTGCTGATAGTCTCGCGGCTTGTTCAATTGAGCTCCGGAAGGGCGGACAGATGCGGGTTTTCAACCAGATAGGTTTCGGCAATCTCAAGGGTGATGTCTTCGGTGGGGTCACGGCGGCGGTCGTGGCCCTGCCCATGGCGCTGGCCTTCGGCGTGGCGTCGGGGGCGGGTGCCGAGGCGGGCCTGTACGGGGCCGTGCTGGTGGGGCTGTTCGCCGCGCTGTTCGGCGGGACGCCGACGCTGATCTCGGAACCCACGGGGCCCATGACGGTGGTGTTCACGGCGGTGATCGTGGCGCTGATGGTCCCCGACCCGGAGACGGGGATGGTCGCGGAGAACGCCATGGCGATGGCCTTCACCACGGTCATGCTCGCCGGCATCTTCCAGGTGATCTTCGGCATCCTCAAGCTCGGACGCTACGTCACGCTGATGCCCTACACGGTGATCTCGGGATTCATGTCCGGGATCGGTCTGATTCTCATCATCATCCAGTTGCCGGGACTGCTCGGCCATGCCTCGCCGGGCGGCGGGGTGCTGGGCTCGCTGGAGGCGTTGCCGGACCTGTTCGCGCAGGTGCAGGCGGGCGAGCTGCTTCTCGGCATGGTGGCGCTGGGCATCCTCTTCCTGATGCCGAAGGCCTGGCAGCGCTTCATGCCGCCGCAGCTGCTGGCACTGGTGGTGGGCACGCTGCTGGCCGTGTGGTTCATCGGCAGCGGCGAGTACCGCGCCATCGGCGAGATCCCCTCGGGACTGCCGTCGATACAGGTGCCCACGTTCTCCGCCGATGAATGGATGACCATGGTGATCAACGCCCTGGTGCTGGCCATGTTGGGTTCCATCGACGCGCTGCTGACCTCCGTGATCGCCGACAGCCTGACGCGCAAGGAGCACAACTCCGACAAGGAACTGGTAGGCCAGGGGCTGGGCAACCTCGCCTCGGGCGTGTTCGGCGGCCTGCCGGGTGCCGGCGCGACCATGGGTACCGTGGTGAACATCCAGACCGGGGCGCGCACGGCCCTGTCGGGGCTGGTGCGTGCCGGGGTGCTGGGCGTGGTGGTCTTCGGCGCCAGCGGACTGGTGGAGAACATCCCCAAGGCGATCCTCGCCGGCATTGCCATCAAGGTGGGCATCGACATCATCGACTGGGGCTTCCTGCGCCGCGCGCACCGGCTGTCGATCCGCGGCGCGCTGATCATGTACGGCGTTATCGGCATGACCGTGTTCGTGGATCTGATCACCGCCGTCGGGATCGGCCTGTTCGTTGCCAACATCCTCACCATCCGTCGTCTGTCCGATCTGCAATCGGAGCACGTCCGTGTGCTCGGCAAGGCGGAGGAGCCGGACGAGAGCGACTACGAGGGCCTGGAGGCCGACGAGAAGCGGCTGCTCTCCGAGGCGGGGAGCGGGGTGGCGTTACTCGATCTCAGCGGGCCGTTGATCTTCGGGGCAGCCCAGACGCTGACCCGTCAGCAGAACCGGCTGGACGATACCCGGGTCCTGGTCATCGACCTGACCGGTGTTCCCCACCTGGGGGTGAGTACGGCGTTGGTCCTCGAGCGCATCATCCACGATGCGGTGGGACGCGGTTCCCGCGTGTTGCTCTCGGGCGTCCAGGACCAGCCACGGGCGCGTCTCGAGCAACTGGGCGTGGCCAGCGAGGTCCGGCCCGAGGACTGGCTGGCCAGTCGATCCGAGGCGGTGCGCCAGGCCTGCTCGCGGTCGGAGGCCACGCCGGGAGGCAGGGGCGGTCAGGGACAGCCTGCCGAAGCCTGACTGACGAGTCGTGTCGCTCGGTCCGTGTTCCATGACGAGGGCGATGAAGGAGCCCGAATGATTGCCAACCTGCTCAAGCATCTCCCTGAACGGCTTTCGGAGGAGCGTTTCGACACGCTGGTCGATGCCGAGCACGTGACGGTCGAACGCATCGTCTCGCGTGGCCATACGTCACCGGCAGCCGGCTGGTACGACCAGCCGCGCCACGAGTGGGTGGTGGTGCTCAAGGGGCGTGGGATGGTCGCATTCGAGGACGGCGAGGAGGTGACGCTGGGTCCCGGAGACCATCTGGGCATTCCCGCCCACCGCCGCCACCGTGTCACCTGGACCGACCCGGAGGAGGATACGGTCTGGCTGGCGGTGCATTACGACTGAGCCACCCCGGTAGGCGACCACGTCGCCAGACGCGCTGCGTGCCATGTCACCGCAATGCAGACGCCCGCCGGATGGCGGGCGCTGTCGGTGGGATTCGGTGGCGGACGGGTGGTCAGCCGGTCGGCATCATCGAGGAGTGGTGGTGCACGATCAGCCAGCGGCCGTCGCGGTTTTCCCAGACGAAGGTGTACCGGGCCGGGACGTCGCGGGTCTCGTCGCCGTCGGTGACGCGGAAGGTGTAGGTGCCGGCGTCGGTCAGCTTGTTGCAGCCGAGCTTCACGTTGCGGGTGTTGATGGTGCCGACGGGCTTCTTCTCCAGGAAGTGCTCGAAGTAGTCCTCGATCTCCGCGTGGTTGGTACGAGGCACGTTGGAGACGGTGGGCAGCAGCACGCCGTCTTCGGCGTACAGGGCCGTGACGCGGCGGGCATCGCCGGTCTTCAGCGCGTCGTTCCACTGGTTGAACAGGTCCTCGGCGAGCTGGCGCGTCGCCGGGGCACAGACCATGCAGCTCTCGTCGGCCGGCACGTCGATCGCCTCGACGGCGCTGCCGGTGCCCGTGACCGGGTGATACGGGTCGCGGTGCGAGGCGCCCAGGCTGAGGCGGGCGCGGGGTGCCGTGTCGGCGGTGATGAACTGGGTGCCGCTGATGCGCGGACGGCTGGATGTGGTCACTGCATGGTCTCCGCGGTTGGCCGTTTCCGGCCTGATTTGGCAGGGATTGTAAGGGACTGCGTCTGCCCTGTCATGCGATGCTCCATGACCCGCACGGTTCCGTGATCAGCAGTCACCCGCGAGGGAACCTCTGCACGAATGCCATCCCACTCTGGCCCGGCGAGTCGTTCGTGATCGAGGCGCCGCGAGTCGCTGGCGAGCAGGGGCGGCAGGCGATCGCTGAACGGCGGCGAACCGGGTCTCCGGCCGGGAAGGGCGGGGCCGTCAGTGTTTCATGTGGCCCTCGCTGCCGGACTCGAACAGCGGCGCGTAGTTTCCGGGCAGTGAGGAACGGATGTCCTCCATCTCCCCGGCGGAAACGGCATCCTGGAGCACGCTGATCACCGCGCGGGCGTGGAAGACGCCGGTGTTCAGGCCGGTGCCCTCGCGGGCGCAGACGCGCTCGTAGAACTCGTCGGCATCGAAGGATTCCTGGCCGGCGGCGCCGTCGAGGTAGGCCGCGATCTCCGTGGGCAGCTGCGCGCCGAGGTTCTTCGCCGCCCCCGGCTGCAGGCGTTCCCCGAGGGTCTCGAGGGTCGCGTGGATGGCCTTGATGGCCTCGCCGCTGGAACTCAGCCGGGCCCGATGCTGTACCTGGTGGACGAACTGGTCGTACTGCATGGCGATCTACCTCGCTGGATGTCGACTCGGGCGGGCGTCACGTCGCGGTGATGCCCGGGGGAATTCAGTAGTCTAGACATCGCGGGACCAGCATTCAGGACGACGGTCGATCAGCCGCTTTCCAGCCAGATGACCGCGGCCAGCATCAGTCCGATGGCCACGAGCTGACCCCAGGCGGCGGGCCTGCCGTCGCGCAGCTGGTTCCAGAAGTGCCCGATCTCGCTGTGCTGCTCGGCGGTCTTTAGGATCGGCCGGAGATAGTGATCGAACTGGGCCCGGTCGAAGACGGCACGCTGCGTCTTGCCGTTGACCAGCGGCACGGCAATGCGCCGGCCGACCAGCCGCTGGCCGGTGAGCACGGCGTCCTCCGGGGCGATGCGCTCCTCGCGGCCGGTGATGCCCACCAGTCTCAGGGTCTCGCCGTCCCAGCCGATGCGCAGTCTCCGGATGCCCAGCAGGCTGGCAATCGCGAGGAGGACGAGGAACAGTCCCAGCCCCGCCATCATCGCCAGCAGCGTCCAGTCATCCGTCTCGGTGGCGACGATCAGCATCATCGGCAGCATGCCCGCCACGGCGATCCCCGTCATGCCCATCGCCAACCAGCGCATCCGGCGCAGGAAGGCCGGGTCCGGGCGCAGCCAGATCACGCCCTCGCCATCGGGTTCGATGGCGTTCTCGGGCGGGTCGCTCTCCGGGGTGCCCGCCTTGCGACCGGGACGGGATACGGCGGACGGTTCCTGCAGGACCGCCCGGCGTTGGCGCTCTTCCTCCTGCTCGCGGCGCGTGCGCCAGTCCAGCACGGCGGCCAGCACGCCGAGCGGCAGGGCCAGTGCCACCAGCAGCCATCCCGCGGAGATCCAGCGCTGCCAGTCGTTCCGTGCCTCCATGAGGGGCGCGAACACGGCATCCAGCGTCGGATGTGCCAGTCTTTCCGCCCGATCCGAGTCGGGTCCGGCGTGGTAGATGCCCGGGTTGCCGTGGTCGGCCACGAGGACGCCGCCGGGGACGACGGCCAGCGAACGTGGGTCGGCGTTCTCGGGCATCCCGATCAGACGCCCGCTCGGGCGGTCCGGATCGACGAGCAGCAGGTCGCCGTCGCCAAGCATGCCGTCGGTACTGATCATCCAGACGGATCCGTCGCCATCCTGCACGGCCGCCACGGGCCAGTTGCGATCCGGTCGCCCGTCGCCCGTGTCGGTGCGGAACTCGAGCACGGGCGTGGCAGCCGTCTCATCGGGATCGATCGCCACGATGCGGTGAGCGTTGGTGTCCGCGATCACGAGCGTGCCGTCGCGGCCCGACCGCACCGTGTTGGAGTGGTCCAGCCCGCCGGGGACCGACAGTTGCCGGACACGCCGGCCGTCGGTATCGAGCTCGTCGAGCCGCGCCGGATCGCCGGTGAGCACGACGATCCGCTGACGGGTCGCATCGTGGTGAAAGTGGAAGACCCGCCCGCCGGTTCCAGGCGGCAGGGGAGTGTGCCGCGGACACCCGGAGAGGTCGCGGACGCACCAGGCAATCGTCCCCGCGGCGGCATCGCCGACCAGCAGGAACCGCCCATCGCCGCTGACCTGCATGTCGGGAACCCGGCCGCCGAGGCCCAGCGAGGCGAGATCGGTCCGGTGGGTGACCTCGCCTTCGGCCGTTGCCGCATGCAGGAAACCGTCGGCAAGGAAGTGGAAGCGCCCGTCACGGTCGGCGGCGATTGCCGTGGGGCCGGCTACGGCGCGGAGCTTCGACTGGCCGAGCATGATGGTGCCGATCACGGCGAGCAGCAGCAGGATGACGAGGGCGGCGACGACGTTGGCGTGCCGGCTTGGGGACAGTTGCAGCATGGCACCCCTCCCTGGGGCATGAACGACTTTCCTGTCGGGCCGGAAAGATATTAAAACCCTCTCAGGTCAAGGCGTCAACGGCGTTCAGCCCGCATTCGCGCGCGGTTTGCGGACGATCGATCAGCGAGCGTCCGTTCCATGGGGGGATAACGCGCCGATCGGGTTTGTCCTACAGTGGGCGCTCGGGTCCGAATGCGGCGATGTGCCGGTCGGACCCGGAGCGTGACCGTGCGCCGCCCATTCGGCGGCGCCATGTCGACAACCGAGAGGTACACCAGCAATGGCAGAACAGATGGACATGGAACGCGGCTTCTACCGCAACGGCAAGATCACTGTCGAGCAGGCAACCGACGGCATGTACCTGGTCCAGCGGCCGACTAGGCGTCCGCGCAAGGGATCGTCCAACGGAAGAATGACCTTCACGGGAGACCCGGAGACCGTGTACGAGACTGCCGTGTTCGATGACGCGGTCGAACACGCCCGTTCACTGGCCAAGGCCGGCTGACGACACCCGACAGCCCGCATTAGGGAAACTCTGCACGAACGACATTCCGGCCCGGTGCGCCTGACGGCGCGCCGGGCCTTTTCATGCTCGCGCCCATGCAGTAAAACCGCCCGGGGAAGGGCGGCCCCGTCATCGTCGTGGAGCCGGGCGGAGGCGATCAGTCGTCGCGTTCCAGGGCCTCCTGCATGCGCCTGCGCATCTCGATGTGACGCTCGTTCATCTTCTGCTGGCGCTCGCCGAGGTTTCGCGTCGACGTCTCGATCGCGTCGTAGTCGGGCCTGAGGCCCTGCTCGAGGCGATTGAGGCGCTGCTGTTCTTCCTGCATCCGTTGCATGCGCCTCCGGTTCTTCTCCTGATCATGCACACGGAAAATCGGTTGCCCAGTGGTTGAATATCAAGGAAAGGCAATGACTTCCGGTTTGTTCGGGAGGCGTGCGCCGTCCGGTCTCGAATCCGGCAACGGGCGGGCAGTGAGGCAAGGGAAATGAAGAAGATGGGACGAATCAACCGTGGCTGGACGAACGCTCGGCGGTGGCCTGGGCCCCGTTGGCCGGCGATCGTTCTCCTCACCCTGCTGGTGACCGGTTGCGGTGGCGGGGCGTTGGAGCCGCTGGGCCCGGGCGACGTCATCCTCGCGTTCGGCGACAGCCTGACCGAGGGCGTCGGCGCCACGGAGGAGAACAGCTATCCCGTACAGCTGGAGGCGTTGTCCGGCCTTCCGGTGGTCAATGCCGGGGTGTCGGGCGAGACCACCGCCGAGGGACGGGAGCGGCTCGCCGAGGTGCTGGAGGATACGCAGCCGTCACTGGTCATCCTGTTGACGGGCGGCAACGACGTGCTGCGCAACCAGGACCTGGAGGAGGCCCGCCGCAACCTGGCCGCCATGATCGAGATGTCGCGAGAACGGGGCGTGCAGGTGGTACTGGTCGGCGTGCCGGAGAAGTCGCTGTTCTCCCGCTCGGCCCCCATCTACGGGGAACTGGCCGAGGAGTACGACCTGCCGCTGATCGACGGACTGGTCGCCAGTCTCCTGCGGCGACCGGGCTACAAGTCGGACGCGGTGCACCTCAATGCCGACGGCTACCGCGAGATGGCCGAGCGCATCCACCGCTTCCTGGTCGAGGAGGGCGCGCTCTGATCGCAGGAACCGGTTGCAGGATGGAATGCGAGTGTTATCTTATAACATATAAGAAAACTGGATAGCTGCCATGATCAAGCATCTCGAAGTCACCACCCTGGTGGAAAACACCGCCTCCGGGCGCGGTCTGCTGGGCGAGCACGGCCTGGCCTTTCTGGTCGAGGCGGATGGCAGGCGCGTCCTTTTCGACTCCGGGCAGGGGCAGGTGCTGGCATCGAACGCCGAGCGCCTGGGCGTGTCCCTGGCGGGGCTGGACGCGGTGGTGCTCAGTCACGGGCACTACGATCACACCGGCGGTCTGCCCGCGGTGCTGGAGCGCAGCCCCGGGGCGAGGCTGTTTCTCCATCCGGCGGCGCTGGAGCCGAAGTTCAACCGCCACGGCCAGGAGATCGGGGCCGGCCTGCCGGAAGCGCGGACACTGGCGGACATGGCCGCGGAGTTGGTCTGGACGCAGGGGCCGACGGAGATCGTGCCCGGCCTGTTCGTCACCGGGCAGATTCCCCGCCGCAACGACTACGAGGACACGGGGGGACCATTCTTCCGGGACGCGGACTGCCGCGAGGAGGACCGGATTCCCGACGACCAGGCGCTTTACGCGCGGACCGCCGACGGGGTGGTGGTCATTCTCGGCTGCGGGCACGCCGGGGTGGTCAATACCCTGGAGCAGGTTCGCGAGTTGACCGGTGAGCCGCGTGTCCACGCGCTGGTCGGCGGGATGCACCTGCTGCGCGCCGGGCCGGAGCGCCTGGAGCGCACCGCCGAGGCGCTGGAGCGGTTCGACGTCCAGGTTATCGGGCCCAACCACTGCACCGGCATCGACGCGATCTGCCGCTTCCGGCAGCGCTTTGCGGAACGGGTCATCCAGATGCGGGTCGGGGATGTCCTGGAAATCGGGGAGGTTCGGGCATGAAAATCGCCGTCACCAGCCAGAATCGCCGCACGGTCACCTCGCATGCCGGTCGCTGCCGGCGCTTCTGGGTCTACGAGGTGCAGAACGGGGCCGTTGTCGGTCGCGAACTGCTGGAACTGCCGCGCGAGCAGTCGTTCCACGAATCCCGGCCCGGTGAAGCCCACCCGCTCGACGGCATCCAGGCGCTGATCAGCCAGGGCATGGGCGAGGGGCTGGTCCGTCGCCTGGCCGGGATGGGCGCGAGCGGATACCTGACCGACGAGTCCGATCCCGACCAGGCCGTCCGCCTGCTGCTGGACGGGGCACTCGAGCACGGTCCCGGGCACGCCTAGCCGTGGTGGTGCCGGATCCGTACCGAGGCACGAACGTGCGCCACGACGCGGTTTTCCCTTGTGGTGCCTCGGGGGAGGCCCTTAGGATTGGTATATTTCCGGCGCGCGCAGCGCCCAGACGCCAGGGAGCATTGCATGATTGACCGAACGGTCACCGGGCACGAGATCATCCTGTCGCCCCACGACACCATCCAGTCGCGCACGGATACCCGCGGCGTGATCACCTTCGCCAACCCCACCATGATCCGGATCTCCGGGTACAGCAAGGACGAGTTGATCGGCTCGCCGCACAGCATCCTGCGCCATCCCGACATGCCTCGGGCGGTGTTCTACGCCATGTGGCAGATCATCCAGGGCGGTGACGAGTTCTTCGGTTTCGTCGACAACCGGGCGAAGAACGGCGACAACTACTGGGTCTTCACGCGGGTCGCGCCGCGCAAGGACGCCAGCGGCGAGATCACCGGCTACAGCTCGGTGCGCATGATGCCCAAGCGCGAGGCGGTCAAGGAGTGGTCGAAGGTCTATGCCGACATCCTCGCCGTCGAGCGCGCCCAGCCACGCGACAAGCAGGTCGCCGCCGGCTTCGAGGCGATCCAGAAGTTACTGAAAAAGCGTGGCGCGAAGACCCTCACCGACCTGGTGATGCAGTACGTCTGAAGGCCGACCGGGCTGTCGTCACCTCTTGGGGCGGGGGGACTCGTCCCTGCCGTCCCGGTGGCCTAAGCTTCGGGCATGGAACACGACGCCTTCGCCAGCGACATCAGCCGCACGATCTGGGATTCGCGCTATCGCCAGCCCGGCGAGACGCGCGTCGAGGATTCCTGGGAGCGGGTCGCGCATGCGCTCGCGGCCGTCGAGCGCCGTCCGGCGGACTGGCGGGGCCGCTTTCGCGAGGCGCTCGAGGGGTTCCGCTTCCTGCCCGGCGGGCGGGTGCTCGCCGGCGCCGGTACCGACCGGGTGGTCACGCTGTTCAACTGCTTCGTCATGGGCAGGATCGAGGATTCCATGGACGGGATCTTCGATGCCCTCAAGGAGGGGGCGCTGACCATGCAGCAGGGCGGGGGCGTCGGCTACGACTTCTCCACCCTCAGGCCATCCGGGACGCCGGCCCGGCACACCGGCACCATTGCCTCGGGCCCGGTCTCCTTCATGCGCATCTGGGACGCGATGTGCGCGACCATCCTGTCCACCGGTGCCCGCCGTGGCGCCATGATGGCCACGCTGCGCGTCGACCATCCCGACATCGAGGCCTTCGTCGACGCCAAGCGCGAGGCCGGAGAGCTCACCCGCTTCAACCTCTCCGTGCTGGCCGGCGACGACTTCATGGCGGCGGTGGCCGACGATGCCGAGTGGCCGCTGCTGTTTCCCGTAGAGGCACTGGAGGAGGGCGAGGGCGAGATCCTGGAACGTGACTGGCCGGGTTTCGACGCCCCGGTCGCCTGCCGGGTGGTGCGGCGGGTGTCGGCCCGACGGCTTTGGAGCCGGATCATGCGTGCCACCTTTGATCACGCCGAGCCGGGGGTGCTGTTCGTCGACCGGGTCAACCGGGCCAACAACCTTTGGTACCGGGAGCGCATTACCGCGACCAACCCCTGCGGGGAGATTCCCCTGCCGCCCTACGGGGCCTGCGACCTGGGTTCGGTCAACCTCACGCGTTTCGTCCGCGATCCGTTCACGCCGGCTGCCAGGCTGGACCTCGATGCGGTGGCCCGCACGGCAGCGGTCGCGGTGCGCATGCTCGACGACGTGATCGACGTCTCCCGGTTCCCGCTGGCCGCCCAGGCCGAGCAGGCCCGCGGCACCCGCCGGGTCGGCCTGGGGCTGACCGGCCTGGCCGACGCGCTGATCATGCTGGGGCTGCGCTACGACTCGGAGCCGGCCCGGGAACAGGCCGCCGCTGCGATGCGCACGATCACGCACGCGGCCTACCGGGCCTCGATCGAGCTGGCCCGCGAGAAGGGGCCGTTCCCCTTCCTCGAGCGGGACGCCTACCTGGACGGCGAGTTCGTGCGCTCACTGCCGGGGGACATCCGCGACGGAATCGCTCGCCACGGCATCCGCAACAGTCACCTCACCGCGATCGCGCCGACCGGGACGATCAGCCTGCTGGCGGACAACGTCTCCTCCGGGCTCGAGCCGGTCTTCCGCTTTTCCTTCACCCGGCGGGTGATCGAGCGCGACGGCCGCCGGGCATCGCACTCGATCAGCGACCACGCCTGGCGGCTCTGGCAGGAGCGCCATCCCGGTGAGCCGTTGCCGGCGGCCTTCGTGCAGGCCGACGAGCTCGGCCCCGAGGCGCACCTCGGGATGCAGGCGGCACTGCAGCCTCTTGTCGACAGTGCCATCTCCAAGACCATCAACGTGCCCGAGGACCTGCCCTTCGAGCGATTCGAGGCGATCTACCGCCGTGCGCATGCCCTCGGACTCAAGGGCTGCACCACCTTCCGTCCCAACCCGGTCACCGGCGCGGTGCTGGAAGCGACCGAGACCGCCACGCCCTGCTGCGACATCGAGCGCGAAAGCGACTGAGGACTTGCATCCGGCGGGGAGACAGCCGCGCCGGGACCTGCTAGCTTCCGGGGTGAGGCCCGGCGAACCGTTCCCGGGCGCGCAGGAACGCCCACATGACCCCGGCAGGAGGCTCGCCATGAACGTCCACCTCGAACTCGCCCCGCTGATCTCGCTCGGCGCGGGCATCGCCATCCTGATCTTCCCCAAGTTGCTCAACTACATCGTGGCGATCTACCTGATCGTGCTCGGCGTCCTCGGCCTGTTGGGTCACGGCTTCTGAGACCGGCCCTCGTCACGAGGAGGGGGCGGCGCTCAGCTGCCGACCGGCCAGTGCAGCGCGAGCGTGTCGTCGGGTTTCCGTTCCACGCCACCGCCGAAGCGCGCGGCCTCGCGGTCCATGGTCGCCGCCAGCCAGTCGATGTCGTCCGCTGACGGATGGTTGAGGCGAAAGCGCCCGATCCGGAACGGCAGCATCCGCAGGGCCGTGAGTCGTCCTTCCTCCAGCGTCGGCAGGTAGATCAGGGCCAGGTCGCCCCGGTAGCGCTCGTGGCCCCGGATGCCCTCGTAGTCGTTGAGCAGGTCGCCGCAGCCGTAGAGGATCAGCCGGTCGCGATGCACCTCGATCGCCCGGGGGTGATGGGAGGAATGTCCGTGGACGAGGTCCACGACGCCCCGGTCGATCAACCGGTGGGCGAATGCCCGGTGCTCGTCCGGGATCTCGTAACCCCAGTTTCCGCCCCAGTGGATGGAAAGCAGCACCTGGTCTCCCGGCCGTCGCGCCGCCTCGATGCGCTCGGCCAGCCGGTCGATGGTGCCGGCGGAGAAGTCCGGCAGGCAGTGGACGCCGCAGCGCCCCGGACCGGCGGCCCAGTCGTCGGGTACCCCGCTGCTGCGATGCCCGGCGGCGAAGACCAGCAATCGCCCCCCGTCCGGTCGGCGCAGTACCGCCGGTGACATGGCCTCGTCCGCGTCGTGGCCGGCACCGGCGGTCGCGATGCCGGCGCGGTCGAGCGTGTCCAGGGTCTCCAGCAGGCCGTCCCGGCCCCAGTCGAGCACGTGGTTGTTCGCCAGCACGCAGCAGTCCGGGGCGACGGCCCGGATGCAGTCGATGTTGGCCGGGTGCATGCGGTAGTTGATTCCCTTGTCCGGCCAGGGGCTGTCGGCGGTGGTGACGGCCGTTTCCAGGTTGATCAGGCGCCGGTCCGGAGCGGCCGCCGCCAGCGCGGGCAGGGCATCCCCCCAGATGTACGTCGGCGCCACGCGACGAGGGATCGGGCCGCTGGCTGCCTCGGCCAGGCGCAGGTAGCCGCGGGCATCACGCAGGTATTCCTCGTGGAGGGTCGGGTCGGAGGGCACCGGCTGTATCTGGTCGACGCCGCGCCCGGTCATCACGTCCCCGGTCAGCATCAGCGTGATCCTCGTCGTGTCGGCAGGGGTGGCTTGCGCTGCGCTCATGGTGCCCGGTCCTCGCGATGATGGTCGGCATGGCCCTTGTCTCAACCTTAGCGTCATTCCGTCCCCGCTTGTCGATCCCCCGGCGCGGAGCCGGTGAAAAACGGCCCCTGGTCAATCGTTTCCTGAAGGCGACACCGCTTCGTACTAACTTGAACCGGGGGAGGGTCGTGCAGGCAACCGCGGTTCGAGGCACGAGGTCCCCGCGTCCTGAGGCAGTCCAGAGGAGACCGAGATGAGCAAGATCGTCGATGAAATCATGGCGGCCAACGCCGACTACGTGGCGGAGTTCGGTGACAAGGGCGACCTGCCGATGCCCCCGGGCCGGCACTTCGCCATCCTGACCTGCATGGATGCCCGGCTCGACCCGGCGAAATACGCGGGGCTGGCCGAGGGGGACGCCCACGTCATCCGCAACGCGGGTGGGCGGGCCTCGGACGACGCGATCCGTTCGCTGGTGATCTCCTACAAGCTGCTGGGCACCCGGGAATGGTTCGTGATCCACCACACCGATTGCGGCATGGAGACGTTCGACGACGAGACCATGGCCGACCTGCTGTCGCGCAGCCTGGAAACGGCCACGGTCGACGAGCAGGGCTGGCACGACAGCGATGCCGGCGGCGGCACGACCGAGGGCCGGTACGTCAAGTGGCTGACGATCCCCGACAACCCGAAAAGCGTCGTGCAGGACGTCGAGCGGATCCGGGCCAGTCCGATGGTCCCGCCGGACATCCCGATCTACGGGTACATCTACGACTGCAAGACCGGCGAGCTGGTCGAGGTGCCGGAAGCCACCGCGGCCGGGCGGGCACGCTGATCGCCTCCGGCATGCGGGAAAACCTCACCGACGAGGCGCTGCTCTTCGCCCTACAGGGTTCGCGCACCCTTGGGCAGCAGGTGGCGTCCGAACTGGGCATCCGCCTGGCCGAGCACGAGGAGCGCGAGTTCGAGGATGGCGAGCACAAGGCCCGTCCACTACAGAGCGTGCGCGACCGGGATGTCTACGTCCTGCACGCCCTGCATTCCGATCCCGGGCACAGCGTCAACGACCGGTTGTGCCGGCTGCTGTTCTTCCTCGCCTGCGTGAAGGATGCCGGGGCCGCGCGCGTGACCGCGGTGGTTCCCTACCTGGGCTATGCCCGCAAGGACCGGCGCACGCAGCCGCGCGACCCGGTCACCCTGCGCTACCTTGCCCAGCTGTTCGAGGCGATGGGTATCGACCGCCTGCTCGTGCTCGAGCCGCACAATCCGGCCGCCTTCGACAACGCCTTCCGGGTGCCGACCGAACGGCTCGGGATGCACCGCCTGTTCGTCCCCGAACTCGCCCCGCGCATCGCCGCCGGGCACCCGGTGGTGGTCTGCTCGCCGGACGTCGGCGGCGTCAAGCGCGCGGTCGATTTCCGCGAAGCCCTGGCCGACGCCCTGGAGCGTGAGGTGGAGGATGCCTTCTTCGAGAAGATCCGCGCGGCGGGCGAGCTGACGCTCGGTCGGCTGGTCGGGGACGTGCAGGATGCCACGGTGGTGCTGGTCGACGACCTGATTGCCACCGGCAGCACGCTGACGCACGCCGCACGCAGCTGCCGGGAGGCCGGCGCCCGCCAGGTGCTGGCGGTTGCCGCGCACGGGGCGTTCGCCCGGGGGGCGGAGGGGAATCTCGGCAACGAGGCCTTCGACCGGGTACTGATCACCGACAGCATCTGGCCGGTGAAGATCGACCGCAATCGGCTGGGTGGGAAGTTCGAGATCGTGTCCGCCGCGCCGCTGTTCGCCGGGGCAATCGCGCGCCTCCACGGTGGTTGAGGGTCCGTCTTTTCACCGGCATTACTCGCACTGCCGGGCCTGCTCCTCGGCCAGCGCGAGGTAGTCGCGGGCCTTCTGTCGCCAGGGCTCCCATTCGCTCGTCGGCAGCTCGAAGATGTGCCAGATCGCCAGTTTCGCCCGCAGGCAGGCCTGCCGGCTCTTGTAGAACGCGATCAGGCGGCTGTCCGGCCAGTCGCCGCATCGCTCGCCGTAGACCCGGTAGAGGGTCTCGCCTACCTCGGGGGCTTCCAGCCGGTCGCATTCCATGGCCAGGAAGGCGAGGTCGTCGGCGGCATCCAGCGTGCGCAGGCGCCGGTCGAACTCGAGGCAGTCGAAGATCACCGGTGGTCGCTCCAGGCAGACATGCTCGGGCCGCAAGTCGCCGT
Organism: Guyparkeria sp.; assembly: GCF_046545975.1. Classification (GTDB taxonomy): domain Bacteria; phylum Pseudomonadota; class Gammaproteobacteria; order Halothiobacillales; family Halothiobacillaceae; genus Guyparkeria. Next base: position 18,348 of record NZ_JBKGYT010000019.1, read on the forward strand.
GACCCTCCACCACGTGTCCACCCGAGGCACGGGCATCGAACCAACCCGGTTCGCGAGCCAGCAGCCCCAGCAGGGCCGAGCGGATGCGGTCGAGTTGCCCGTTGTCCGGTTCGTGCAGCGGCTCGCTCAGGGCCTCGAGGTTGGTCGTGATGTCCTTGCGCAGACGGGCCCGGTAGCTTTCCGGTGACAGCACGACCGGCTCGCAGCGCGAGTAGAACGCGGCGAGATGTTCCGCCACGGCCGTGATGTCCGCCGGGTGCAGCCGTCGTTCGCGGATCACGCGATCGAGCATGCGATCGGCCGGCAGGCGGCGCATCTTGACCACCCAGTCGACGATCCGTCCACCGTCGCCCAGGGTGAGTTGCCCGCGATCGTCGAGGTTCAGGGGCAGGGCACCGAGGTAGGTATCCGGTGCCAGCCTCCGATTGAGCCGCACCTCGGCGGCGCAGTCGCGACCGCGTGCCTCCAGCGTGCTGAAGTCGAGAAACGCATAGCGGACCGGCTTCTTGAGCTTGTAGGCATGGCGTTCGGTCAGGAACACCCAGGACATGTGGGTCTCGATCACCTCGATGCGCTCCGGGTGCTCGTCGCCATAGGCCTCGGGGCGACTGAGGAAGGCCACCTTGTCCTCGATGCGGCAGTCGGTCGATGGCTGGCTCATATGTCGTTCCACCGGGTGTCAGGTTGCGTTTCCCGAGCCTAGTCCACCCTTTGGTCGATGGGAGCGGCAAGGCGGGCGAACAGCATCTACCATCGGGTACCGGGGCCACGCTGCATGGACCGGGTCCGCTGCATCGTTTCCCGGGAGGTTGGGACATGACCAAGCACGTCTTTGTCATCGGCCTGGACGATTTTCATCTTCGGCAGCTCGAGGGCATTCGCCACGCCGAGGACTATGCCTTCCACGGTTTGCTGCCCTACGGGATGGTGGTCCATCCGGAGAGCTACCCGATCGACGAGATGATCGAGCGGGGGATGCGCGAGATCGAGGCGTCCGGCGTGCGGCCCGATGCCGTCATCGGTCACTGGGATTTCCCCACCACGGCGTTGCGGGTGGTGTTCCGCGACGCCCTGGGGCTGCCCGGCCCCAGCCTGGAAGGCATCCTGATCGCCGAGCACAAGTACTGGTCGCGGCTGCGTCAGGCCCGCGCCATCCCGGAGCACGTGCCCGCCTTCCAGGGCCTCGATCCCTTCGATCCGGACGCCGCCGACCGGGTGGAACTGGACTACCCGTTCTGGATCAAGCCGAACATCGGGTTTTCCTCGCAGATGGTCTACCGCGTCGACGGCCCGGAAGACCTGGAACGGGCCCTGGCCGGTCTGCGTGCCGGGATCCGGCTGTTCGGCGAGCCCTTCGAGCGCTTCACCTGCCGGGCGAACCTGCCGTCCGACATTCCCACCGATATCGATGCCTGGCACTGCACGCTGGAGGCGCCCATGGACGGCTGGCAGTGCACCGTCGAGGGCTTCATCCGTCACGGCCAGACCGTCGTCTACGGCGTGATCGACTCGATCCGCGAAGGGGGGGTCGGTTCGTCGTTCGCGCGCTACGAGTTTCCCTCGCAGCTGCCCGAGAGCGTCCAGGAACGGCTGGTCGAGATCACCCGCCGGGCGGTCCTCTCCATGGATCTCGACGACACCCCGTTCAACATCGAGTACTTCTGGGATCAGGACACGGACCGCATCGGGCTGCTTGAGGTCAACACGCGCATCTCCAAGTCGCACACTCCGCTGTTCATGGACGTGGCCGGCGCCTCGCACCACGAGGTCGCCATCGACCTGGCCCTTGGCCGCCGGCCCGCGTTTCCCCGCTGGGAAGGCCCGCACCAGGTGGCGATCAAGTTCATGCTGCGACATTTCCACGACGCCGTGGTCACCCGGGCACCGACCGACGAGGAGATCCGCGAGCTCGAGCAGGCGTTTCCGGGCAGCCGCATCCAGGTCGAGGTGGAAGAGGGCATGCGCCTGTCCGAGATGCGCGGCCAGGAGGTCTACAGCTACGAGGTGGCCGTCATCTTCCTGGGCGGGGCCAGCCACGACGACGTGATGAGCCGCTACCGGGAGCTGCTCGGCCGCCTGCCGTTGACGTTTCGTGACCTGCCCGACGAACCGGACCGACAAGGAGAGGCAACGTGAGGATCATCGACCCGCTGCCGCGGCCCGTGCGCGAGATCGAGCATCTCTGGATTCCCATGAGCGACGGCACGCGGCTGGCCGCCCGAATCTGGATGCCCGAGGGCGCCGAGTCAGAGCCCGTGCCCGCCATCCTCGAGTACATCCCCTACCGGCGGCGCGACAACACCCGCATGCGCGATGACGTGATGCACCCGTACTTCGCGGCGCACGGCTATGCCTGCGTGCGCGTCGACCTGCGCGGCAGCGGCGATTCGGAGGGCGTGCTCGAGGACGAGTACCTGCAGCAGGAGCTCGACGACGGGGTGGACGTGATCCGCTGGATCGCCGCACAACCCTGGTGTGCCGGGCGCGTGGGCATGATCGGCATCTCCTGGGGTGGCTTCAACGGTCTGCAGATCGCCGCCATGCGCCCGCCGGAACTCGCGGCGGTGGTCACGGTGGCCTCCACCGACGACCGCTACGCCGACGACGTGCACCACATGGGCGGCTGCCTGCTGGGCGACAACCTCTCCTGGGCCTCGACCATGCTCGCCTTCAACTCGTTGCCGCCCGACCCACAGATCGTCGGCGAGCGCTGGCGGGAGATGTGGTTCGAGCGCCTGCGCGGTTCCGGGCTGTGGCTGGAGAAGTGGCTGGAACACCAGCGGCGCGACGAATACTGGCAGCACGGCTCGGTCTGCGAGGACTGGGACGCGATCGAATGCCCCGTGATGGCCGTCTCCGGCTGGACCGACGGCTACACCAACTCGGTCTTCCGGCTGATGGAGCACCTGCGTGTCCCGCGCCTGGGGCTGGTCGGCCCCTGGAGCCACAAGTATCCCCACCAGGGCGTGCCCGGCCCGGCGATCGGCTTCCTGCAGGAATGCCTGCGCTGGTGGGACAAGTGGCTCAAGGACATCGAGACCGACATCATGGACGAGCCCATGCTGCGCGCGTGGATGCAGTGCTCGGCGCCGCCGACCACCTTCTACGAGCGGCGCGAGGGTCGCTGGGTGGGCGAGACACAATGGCCCTCGCCGGAGATCCGGTCCCGGGAGCTGGCCCTGGCATGGCCCGGCACGCTCGAGCCGGGCGAGCGGCATATCGACGAGGCGGTCATGTCCATCCAGTCGCCGCTCTCGGTGGGGATATTCGCCGGCAAGTGGTGCTCCTACGCGGCGACGCCGGACCTCCCGCACGACCAGCGCGAGGAGGACGGCGGGGCGCTGGTGTTCGACTCGCACCGGCTGTCCGGGCCGCTGGAGATCCTCGGCGCGCCGACGCTGGAGCTGGCGGTCAGTGCCGATCGCCCGGTGGCCATGGTGGCCGTGCGGCTCTCGGATGTCGCCCCGGACGACAAGGCGACCCGGGTAACCTACGGACTGTTGAACCTCACCCACCGCCACGGTTCCGAGCAGCCCGAGCCACTCGTACCCGGCGAACGCTACCGCGTCACCGTGAGACTCAATCACATCGCGCACGTCTTCCCCACCGGTCACCGGCTGCGGCTGTCGATCTCCACCTCCTACTGGCCGCTGGCCTGGCCGGCCCCGGCGCCGGCACGACTGACGCTGTTCACCGGCACCAGCCGGCTGGTGCTTCCCGAGCGCCCCCGGCGCGATGACGAGGATGCGCTGATCGATTTCCCGCCGGCCGAAGGGGCGCGACCGACATCAATCCGGACGGTCGAGCCCGGCCAGCACAAGTGGCGGGTGATCCGCGATCTCGAGACCGACGAGACCACGCTGGAGGTGATCAACGACGACGGCACCATCCACATCGGCCCGGCGAACCTCGAAATGCAGCGCAAGGCCCTGGAGTGGTACAGCTACCGCGGCTACGACTACCTCTCGCCCAAGGGCGAGACCCTGTGGGAGCGGGGCTACCGCCGGGGCGACTGGTCGGTGCGGACCGTGACGCGGACGAAGCTCACCGCGACAAGGACCCACTTCGTCATCCACGCCGAGCTGGACGCTTGGGAAGGTGACAAGCGGGTGCATTCCGACAACTGGGACGTGGAGATCCCGCGTGACCTGGTCTGACGCCCCGGGCCCGCTTTGCGGGGTGTGAACGCGAAAAGGCCCGGCACGGGACCGGGCCTTCGGCATCGCGCGCGCGGGGCGATGGTCAGCCGTGCAGTTTCTTCGAGATCCCGGCGACGTGTCGTCCCTGGTAGCGTGCGATGGCGAGTTCCTTCTCGCTGGGCTGGCGGCTGTTGTCCGCACCAGCCAGGCAGCCGGCGCCATAGGGACCGCCCCCGCGCGGCTCGGAGATGTCGAACAGCTCGGGAGTGCCGTAAGGCGTGCCGACGATCACCATCCCCAGGTGGGCGAGGGTGTTCCAGGTGGAGGTGATCGTGGTCTCGTTGCCCGCACCCGTGCCGGTGGAGGTGAACACGCTGCCGACCTTGCCGATCAGCTTGCCCTCCATCCAGAGGCTGCCCGTCTGGTCGAGGAAGTTGCGCATCTGGGCGGCCATGTTGCCGAAGCGGGTGGGCGTGCCGATGATCACCGCGTCGTAGTCGCCCAGTTCCTTGGGATCGGCGACAGGCGCGGCCTGATCGAGTTTCGCCCCGGCCTTCTTCGCCGTCTCCTCGTCCATGAGTTCGGGCACACGCTTGATTTCCACCTGCGTGCCGTCGACCTCGCGGGCACCCTCGGCGACGCTCTGCGCCATGGTCTCGATGTGGCCGTACATGGAGTAGTAAAGGACGAGTACCTTGCTCATGGTTTACCTCTGTTGAATTGACGGAACCTGGATTCTGACGAAAAGATAGATCAGCCCGGCCCGGGTTGCCGAGCCCTTCCGCGTCCGGGCGGGAAGACTGGAGCAGCGGCCGTCGAATCCACGCCCGAGCTGCTAGTTTCAGAGGCAGTCGCCCGGAAGCGGATCACGCCGATGCAGGAAGCCGTCCACGCCGTCAATGCCTTCGTTTGGGGGCCGATCACGATTGTGTTGCTGGTCGGGACCGGGGTCTATTTCACCGTCCGGCTGCGGCTCATACAGATCTTCCGCCTGGGGCTTTCCATCCGTCTGCTCGGACGCCAGAATGTGGCGGCCGAGGGGGACTTGAGCTATTTCCGCTCGCTGACCGTGGCGCTGTCCGCTGCGATCGGGAACGGGAACATCGCGGGGGTCGCCACTGCCATCGCGATGGGCGGTCCGGGTGCGATTCTCTGGATGTGGCTTACCGCCATCGTGGGGATGGCGACCGTCTACGCCTCGACCGTACTCTCGTTGCAGTTCCGAGTCTTCCGCAACGAGACGGGGGAGTATGCCGGCGGCCCCATGTACTACATCGAGCAGGGCTTGGGACCGCGCTGGAAACCGATGGCCCGCTTCTTTGCAGTCTGCCTGGTGATCGCCACCCTCGGGACCGGGAACATGGTCGAGGCGAACTCGGTGGCGGACACGCTGGAGTTCTCCGTCCGCGATCTGGCCGGATATGCTCCCGATCCGGGCAACGTGCTCATGGTGAAGTTCGCCATCGGGGTGACGTACGCGGTGCTGATCTGGCTGGTGATCGTGGGCGGCATCCGGCGCATCGGTCACGTCGTCTCCCGACTGGTGCCCGCCATGTTCCTGATCTACGTGGCCAGTGCGCTGGTGGTGCTTGGGTTAAATGCCGCCGCGATTCCCGGGGCCCTGGTGACCATCGTGCTGGATGCCTTTACCGGCACGGCCGCGGTGGGCGGATTCGCCGGCGCCGGCGTCATGGCGGTGATCCAGTTCGGCGTCGCCCGTGGCATCTTCTCCAACGAGGCCGGGCTGGGCACAACGCCGATCGCGCTGGCGGCTAGCCGCGGCGACCACCCGGTCAAGGCGGGGCTGGTGGCGATGAACTCCCCGCTTTTCGACACGTTGATCGTCTGTACGCTGACTGCGCTGGTGATACTGACCACCGGGGTCTGGGAGACCGGCAAGAGCGGCTCGGAACTGACCACCATGGCGTTCAACGCGGCCGTGCCCGATCTGGGCAAGCTTGCCGTGACCATGACGCTGATCTTCTTCTCCATCTCGAGCGTGATCGGCTGGAGCTACTACGGCGAGAAGGGTACGGAGTACCTGTTCGGCAGCGGGGCGATCCCCATCTACCGGCGGGTGTTCAGTGTCCTGCTGCCCATCGGGGCGGTCATGAACCTCGAGCTCATCTGGGCGCTCTGCGACATCGCCAATGGCTTGCTCGCGATACCCAACCTGATCGCCATCCTGCTGCTCTCGCCGCTGGTGGTGCGCATGACCCGGCAGTATTTCCGCGGGCACACGGCGCAACGGCCGGAAAACTGAAATGGGCGAGTTCACGCCTGCCGGGTCGCGTCGTCGTCCGCGGCGGACTTCGGGGAGGGAGGTTCCTGTCGCGGAGTCGTGTCGGAAGACGACAGAGACGGTCGATCCGCGTCAGCGCGCGCCACGGTCGAGGGCTCGTTTTCACGGGCGATGGCGTCGCGCTGCTCGATCAGCCAGTAGACGGCCCCCAGTACCAGCACCCCGAGGGAAAGCGCGAGAATCATCATCGGCGGGGTGGTCGCCGTGTCGAGAATGATGAACTTGCGCGCCAGGGCGAGCAGGGCGATCAGCACCACGATCTTGGTCTGGATGATGTGCTCGCGTCGCTCGATCACCTTGATGATGGAATGCTGGAACTCCATCGCGATCAGCAGGGTCAGGATCGCACCGAACAGCGTCTGGAACACCCGGTGGTCGAGCACGTTCCGGTGCTGGAGCAGCAGTGTCTCGACCACCAGCCGCAACAGTTCCCACAGCGCGAGCAGGATCACCACGGCGATGATCACGCCGAGCACGGAGGCGATGACCTGCTCGAAACGCTCCGAGACGCTCATCACGCCCCAATAGCGACGCAGGTCGGACTGTCTTTGCTTGCGACGCAGGTGGATGCGAGTCATGTCGGGACCTCCATCGCGATGTGGCATTCGGGTGATGGGTAAATGTGGGTGCCGGCAGGCCGTTTCAAGGTTCACGGGTTCACGATGCCGCCCGGATTCCTCGCCCAGGTTTACCGGCCAGGTTCCCGGGCCAGGTTACTGGGCTACTCTCGCGGGGACTCGGGGCGATCATCGATACGGG
>NZ_JBKGYT010000020.1:0-25398 GCF_046545975.1 Guyparkeria sp.
CGGGTTCAGCCGCGGCGCATCGAGTCGTAGAACTCGTTGTTGGTCTTGGTCTGCTGCAGCTTGTCGAGCAGGAATTCCACCGCCTCGAGCTCGCCCATCGGGTGGAGGAACTTCCTGAGGATCCACATCTTCTGCAGTTCCTCGGTGTCCGTGAGCAGTTCCTCGCGGCGGGTGCCGGAGCGGTTGATGTTGATCGCGGGATAGACGCGCTTTTCCGCGATGCGCCGGTCGAGGTGGAGCTCCATGTTGCCGGTGCCCTTGAATTCCTCGTAGATCACCTCGTCCATCTTCGAGCCGGTATCGACCAGCGCGGTGGCCAGGATGGTCAGGCTGCCGCCTTCCTCGACGTTGCGCGCGGCACCGAAGAAGCGCTTGGGGCGGTGCAGGGCATTGGCGTCGACACCGCCGGTCAGCACCTTGCCCGAGGAGGGCACCACGGTGTTGTAGGCGCGCGCCAGGCGGGTGATGGAGTCAAGCAGGATCACCACGTCGCGCTTGTGCTCGACCAGGCGCTTGGCCTTCTCTATCACCATCTCGGCGACCTGCACGTGGCGCGGTGCCGGCTCGTCGAAGGTCGAGGCGACCACCTCGCCGCGCACGGTGCGCTGCATCTCGGTGACTTCCTCGGGACGCTCGTCGATCAGCAGCACGATCAGGTCGCACTCGGGATGGTTGTGGGCGATGCTCTGCGCGATGTTCTGCAGCAGCAGCGTCTTGCCGGCCTTCGGCGGGGCGACGATCAGGCCGCGCTGGCCCTTCCCGACCGGCGAGACGATGTCGATGATCCGCGCGGTGAGATCCTCGGTCGAGCCGTTGCCACGCTCCATCCGCATGCGCTGTTCGGCATGCAGCGGAGTGAGGTTCTCGAACAGGATCTTGGTCTTGGACGCCTCGGGCTTCTCGAAGTTGATCTTCTCGATCTTCAACAGCGCGAAGTAGCGTTCGTTGTCCTTGGGCGGGCGAATCGTGCCGGTGATCGTGTCGCCGGTCTGCAGGTTGAAGCGGCGGATCTGCGAGGGCGAGACGTAGATGTCGGCCGGCCCGGCGAGATAGGAGCCGTCGGCGCTGCGCAGGAAGCCGAATCCGTCCGAGAGTATCTCGAGCACACCGTCGCCGTGAATCGATTCACCGGTCTTGGCGTGCGCCTTGAGCAGGGCGAAGATCACGTCCTGCTTGCGGGTTCTGGCGAGGTTATCCAGCCCCATGGACTGGGCCAGATCCATGAGTTCCGGAACGGGCTTGCTCTTGAGTTCGGTCAGGTTCATTCGGATGGATTCGTCGTGGGGACCGCGGCGGGCCACAGATTGGTAATCAACGGGGTGTTCGAGGATGCTGAACGGATGGTCGCCGAGGTGCGACCGGACGACAGAAGGGACTCGTCGTCAATTGAGTTGGCGGGAGTGTGGCATATAACCGGCTGCGTGCCAAATAAAAGCACACCGGCGACCGACGGGGCATCTGGGGTCGTCTCCCCGTCGGCTGCCAATGCCGGCCGTCCGATCAGAGTGCCGAGTCGATGAAATCGGTCAGCTGGGACTTGGAGACGGCTCCCACCTTGGTGCCCTCGACCTTGCCGTTCTTGAAGATCATCAGGGTCGGGATGCCGCGGATACCGTGCTGACGCGGGGTCTCCGGGTTCTCGTCGATGTTGACCTTGGCCACCTTGATCTTGCCGGCGTAATCGTCGGCCACTTCGTCGAGGATCGGCGCGATCATCTTGCAGGGACCGCACCACTCGGCCCAGAAATCCACCAGTACCGGGCTGTCGCTGTTGATGACCTGGGCTTCGAAATCCGCGTCGGATACGTAAACAATGTTATCGCTCACGGCTGACTCCTGAATTAGAGAATGATGTTGGACAATTGTTAATCCCTTAACGCCGCATTTCAAGCGAACGGGCCGGAACAGGTCCAGGCCGGCGCGGTGCTACCCTGACAGCCTGTCAGCCCGAGTATGGCCCGGGCCTTTCCCCGGCGCAACAGAAGGTGCACTCGAACGATGGCCTCACTAACCGAACTTCGCTATGTGGTCGCCGTGGCCAAGGAACGGCATTTCGGCCGGGCCGCGGCGCGATGCTTTGTCAGCCAGCCTACCTTGAGCGTCGGCGTCAAGCGACTGGAGGAGTCGCTCGGGGTGCAGATATTCGAGCGGGCCAGCCGTTCGGAGGTGCAGGTCACGCCGGAGGGCCGGGAGATCATCGAGCAGGCCGAGCGCGTGCTGGCCGAGATGGAGCGGCTCGAAGCGCTGGCCTTCACGCGCCGGGACCCGCTGGGGGCACCGCTAAGGGTGGGCCTGATCCACACGGTCGGGCCCTACCTGCTGCCGCGGCTGATCGGTCGCCTGCACGAGCTCGCGCCCAAGATGCCGATCGAGATCAGCGAGGGGCTGACCGCCGAGCTGGTCGACCGCCTCGAGCACGGGGAGCTGGACGTGGTGGCGCTGTCCATGCCGTTCGAGGCGCCCTCCATCAATGTCGAGCCGGTATACCGCGAACCGTTCACGGTCGCCGTTCCGGTCGACCATCCGCTGGCCGGGCAGAAGTCGATCGAGCCGGAGCAGTTGGCCGACCACGATCTCCTGCTGCTCGGCGAGGGACACTGCTTCCGCGACCAGGTGCTGGGGGTCTGCCCCGCTTGTGCCGATGGGCGGGCGCTGGGCCGACTGCAGCGGACGCTGGAAGGCGGGTCGCTGGAGACGATGCGCATGATGGTGGCGACCGGGGCGGGCATCACGGTGCTGCCCTGTGCCTCCACCTGGTCGCACGACGACGGGGCGCAGGCGCTGATCCGCTACCTGCCCTTTTCCCGCGAGGTGCCCACGCGGGACATCGCGCTGGCCTGGCGCAAGCGCTTCTCCCGCCCGAAGGCGGTGGAGGTGCTGGCCCGGTCGATCCGCGAGACCCTGCCCGACTGCTGCGAGCCCTTGGATGGCGAGGCCTCGACCGAGGCGGTCAGTCGAGGATGACGACCTCTTCGGCCTGCGGCCCCTTGCGGCCCTGGCCGATCTGGTATTCCACCTTCTGGCCCTCGTTCAGGCGCGAGGTGTTGCCGTCGCTGATGGCGCGGAAATGGACGAACAGATCCTCGCCATTCTCGCGGATGATGAAGCCGAAGCCCTTGTCGACGTTGAACCATTTCACCGTGCCGGTTTCGCGCACCGGGTCGTGTTCGACGGCGACTTCCTTGGGACGCAGGCCGGGCTTGGCGGGTCGGGCGGTCAGGCGCCCGGCGAGCAGGGCGATGACGAGGATGACGCCGGCGGAGGCAAGAAACTGGAACAGGCGCTGGCCGAGATGGTCGTAGATCTGGCCGATGGCCAGAGCGCCGATGATGGCGAGTCCGAGGGTAACGAGAAAGGCGGTGAGTCGGGATTCCTGCCAGGTTTTCATTGGGTGGGTTATTCCGTTTTCTACTGTGTGTTTTTCTTTGGTGCATGCGCCCGGCGCCCCGGGCCCGTGGCGGCAGACGTTTCCACTGCCGGCGGGCGTGAGATCATGACGGGGCGGGCGACTGGTATTCTGTCACAATTGTGCCCCGCATGGCGCCCCGTCGGCCGGGGGAGGCAGTGTAAGGGCAGACGAGAATCGTATAGGAGAAGATGGCCATGTCGGCAGATAACGGGTGGGTCCATGAGACCGTCGAGGAAATGGGCGCGCGGTTCGGTATCCGTGTGAACGAGAAACTCCTCGACGAGCAGACGCCCTACCAGCACCTCGAGGTCTGGCGCACCGAGCACTGGGGCAACCTGATGCTGCTCGACGGCGTGATCATGCTCTCCTCGCTGGAGAACTTCGTCTACCACGAGATGATGGCCCATCCGGCCCTGCAGACCCATGCCGCGCCGCGTGACGTGGTCATCATCGGCGGCGGCGACTGCGGCACGCTCACCGAGGTGCTCCGGCACCGCGAGGTCGAGTCGGTAGTTCAGATCGACATCGACCAGGCTGTCACCCGCGCGGCCGAGCGCTTCTTTCCCGAGCTGACCGCACGCAACGACGACCCGCGCGTGGACCTGCGCTTCGAGGACGGGGTGGCCTGGATGAAGAACGCCCCGGCCGGCAGCGTCGATGTCATCATCGTCGATTCGACCGACCCGATCGGTCCCGGGACCGGCCTGTTCGGTCCGGCATTCCTCGCCGATTGTCACCGTGTGTTGCGTTCAGAGGGCATCATGGTCGGGCAGAGCGAGTCGCCCTTCTACCACATGCCGCTGATGGTCGATTACCACCGTGCCATGCGGGATGCCGGTTTCGCCGAACGCCGTTCGCTGCTGTTCCCGCAGCCGGTCTACCCCGGCGGCTCGATCACCGGCACGCTGGCGCGCAAGGCCGGCCGGCTCGACGAGATCCGCCCGCTGGCCGACGACATCGAGACCCGCTACTACAGCACCGCCCTGCATCGCGGCCTGCTCGAAACCCCGGGCTTCATGCGCGAGGCCCTCGACGTCATCTGAGTGGCTCCGCCGCGGCCTTTGGTGGTTCCCTTGCCACTTGAATCCACCGGCCCGGACCCCCATGCGGGATCCGGGTCCAATACCGTTTTCGTCCCCGAATGTCCGAACCGAGTACCCATCGCCCCGCCCTGATCATCGTCCGGCCCGCCCCGGAGATGCAGCTCAAGTCGTCGCCGACCCGTCGGCGTTTCCGCAACATCCTGATGCGGAACATTCGCGCCGCGCTGGGCGGGATTCCCCACGAGCTGACCGTCGATCAGGGGCGCCTGCTGCTGCACACCACCGAGATCGACGCGGCCGGGCGATCGCTCGAGCGTGTCTTCGGCGTGGCCTCGTACTCGCCGGTGGACGTGGTGGTGCCGGAGCCGGACATCGACTCGCTCCGGGAGGCGGCCCGGGCGCATTTCACGGAGGTGGTGCGCGGGCGGACCTACGCGGTGCGCTGCAAGCGCCACGCCGGCCCGAGGCTGTCGCAGCGCGAGGTCGAGCGCCAGGTCGGCGCGGCACTGGACGGGCCTGGCCGCGTGGACCTGGGCGACCCGGAGGTCGAGCTGCGCATCGACCTCACCGATCAGGGTGCCTGGCTGTTCGGCCGGCGCTTCCCCGGCCCGGGCGGGGTGCCGCTGGGGGTGCAGGACCGGGCGCTGGCCCTGATATCGGGTGGCTTCGATTCGCCGGTGGCTGCCTGGTACACGATGCGCCGGGGGGTCGGCGTGGATCACGTGTTCTGCAATCTCGGCGGGGCGACCCACGAGAACATGGTCCTGCAGGTCGCCCACCGGCTGGCCGAGCGTTGGGCACCGGGGGATCGGCCGCGCCTGTTCGTGGTCGACTTCCTGCCGGTGGTAGCGGACATGCGCGACCGCCTGCCCGGCGAGGTCTGGCAGGTGGTGCTGAAGCGCCTAATGTACCGGGCCGCCGAGGCGCTCGCCCGCGAACGTCGCGCCCAGGCACTGGTCACCGGCGAGGCGCTCTCGCAGGTCTCCTCGCAGACGCTCTCCAACCTCAACAGCATCGACTCGGCCAGCGGCCTGCCCGTCCTCCGGCCGCTGATCGGCTTCGACAAGTCGGAGATCCTGTCGCTGGCCCGGCGGATCGGCACCTACGATCTCTGCGAGGGCGTGCCGGAGTTCTGCGCGCTGTCGAACAGCAAGCCGCTGGTCTCCAGCCGCCGCGGCCGCATCGAGGCCGAGGAGGCGAAGCTCGATGCCGGGCTGCTCGAGCAGGCGATCCGCGAGGCTCGCGAGATCGACCTGTTCGGGATGGACCGCGCCGCGCTGGTCGAGCCGGACGTGCTGATCGACGAGATCCCGGCCGGCGCGGAGGTCATCGACTGTCAGCCGCCACGGCGCTACCGCGACTGGCACCTGCCGGGTGCGGCCAATATCCCGCCCGACGAGTTCGCGCGGCGCTTCCGTGACTTCCCCACGGACCGCCACTACGTCCTCTATTGCCTGCGCGGGGCCAACGCCCCCCTGCTGGCCGAGCGCATGCAGCGGGCCGGCTTCCATGCGCATGCCCTGCGCGGCGGGGTCGCGCGGCTGCGGCGGGCATGGGAACGGGGGGATGTTTCGGTGGTCGGAGAGGTGGGCGATGAAACCGTGGCGGGCGATTGACCCTTCGGGTGGCTCGCCGGTGCGGTTGTCGGGGTGTGTGGATGGTTTCGCACCCCTGCCGGCCAACCTGCCTCAGGTTGCAGGCGTCAAGAAGGGCGTGCAAAGACACAACCGTTCGCCTGGCGGGAGCAAGAGGCCGATGCAGGCGCCCGAACGATTGGGCTGGCCTGGTTCGCGAGGCATAACTGCTGGATTTGACAGCGGTTTCCGTTATACTGCCGTGTTCCCCGGCGCGGCCACCCGTGACCATTTCGCACCGGGCGTGATCAGCCGCATCGACGGCAGGAGGTTCCCATGCGCTATCCAGATCGATTCGCCGTGATCGTCATCGGCGGTGGCCACGCCGGCACCGAGGCGGCGCTGGCGTCCGCGCGCATGGGCGTTTCCACCCTGCTCGTCACCCACAACATCGAGACGCTCGGTCAGATGAGCTGCAACCCGGCGATCGGCGGGATCGGCAAGGGGCACCTGGTGCGCGAGATCGACGCGCTGGGCGGCGCGATGGCGCATGCCGCGGATCTGGGCGGCATCCAGTTCCGCACGCTCAACGCCCGCAAGGGTCCGGCCGTGCGTGCCACCCGCGCCCAGGCCGACCGGGTGCGCTACAAGGCCGCCATCCGCCACATGCTGGAGAACCAGCCCGACCTGACGATCTTCCAGGAGGCGGTCGACGACCTGATCCTCGACGGCGAGCGGGTGGCCGGGGTGCGCACCGCCGGTGGCATCGAGTTTCTCGGCGAGTCGGTGGTGCTGACTGCCGGGACCTTTCTGGCCGGCCAGATCCACGTCGGCCTGGAGCGCTCCGAGGGCGGCCGGGCCGGCGACCCGCCGGCCAAGCGCCTGGCCGAGACACTGCGCGCGCTCGACCTGGGCGTCGAGCGGCTGAAGACCGGCACCCCGCCCCGGCTGGACGCGCGCAGCCTCGACTTCTCGGTCATGCAGGCCCAGCCGGGCGACACGCCCACGCCGGTGTTCTCCTTCCTCGGCTCGCGCGAGGAGCACCCGCAGCAGGTCGAGTGCTTCATCACGCACACCAACGAGCGCACCCACGAGATCATCCGCGGCGGGCTGGACCGCTCGCCGATGTTCACCGGCGAGATCGAGGGCATCGGCCCGCGCTACTGCCCGTCGATCGAGGACAAGATCCACCGCTTCGCCGACAAGGCCTCGCACCAGATCTTCGTCGAGCCCGAGGGGCTCGACACCCACGAGGTCTACCCCAACGGCATCTCCACCAGCCTGCCCTTCGATGTGCAGCTCGAGCTGGTGCGCTCGATCCGCGGCTTCGAGAACGCGCACATCACCCGCCCGGGCTACGCGATCGAGTACGACTTCTTCGACCCGCGCGGTTTGAAGCCCACGCTGGAGACCCGCGCGATCGACGGGCTGTTCTTCGCCGGGCAGATCAACGGCACCACCGGCTACGAGGAGGCCGGCGCGCAGGGGCTGATGGCCGGGACCAACGCCGCGGCACGCGTGCTCGACCGCGACCCGCTCACCCTGCGCCGCGACCAGGCCTACCTCGGCGTGCTGGTCGACGACCTGACCACGCAGGGCACGCTCGAGCCCTACCGCATGTTCACCAGCCGGGCGGAATACCGCCTGATGCTGCGCGAGGACAACGCCGACCAGCGCCTGACGCCCATCGGCCGCGAGCTGGGACTGGTCGACGAGCGCCGCTGGCGGGCCTTCAACGAGAAGATGGAGGCGATCGAGGCCGAGCGCGGGCGCCTCAAGGGCATCTGGGTCCACCCGGGTCATCCGGCCGCCGACAGGCTCGACGGGTCGATCACGCGCAACGTCACCGCGCTCGACCTGCTGCGCCGGCCGGAACTCGACTACGCCGCGATCGCCGCGGTCGACGAGCTGGCACCCGAGGCCATGCCCGCCCCGGCGGTGATCGAGCAGCTGGAGATCGAGGCCAAGTACGCCGGTTACATCGACCGGCAGCGCGACGAGGTGGCCCGCTCGCTGAAGCTCGAGCAGGAGCGCATCCCCGAGGACCTCGACTTCGCGGCCATCCCGGGGCTGTCCAACGAGGTGCGCGACAAGCTCGCCACCCAGCGGCCGGCCACGGTCGGCCAGGCCGCCCGCATTCCCGGCGTGACCCCGGCGGCCGTTTCCCTGCTGCTGGTGCATCTCAAGCGCCACGGCCACCTCGCCCGCTCGGCGTAGGGCGGGCGCATGGTCGACACCTTCGACGGTGACCAGCGTTCGCGGCTGGCAGGGCGTCTGGCAGACGGCATTGCCCAGCTGGGCATCACCCTGCCCGACGAGGCGCGCGGACGGCTGATCGACTACATCGAACTGCTCGCCCGCTGGAACCGCGCCTACAACCTCACCGCCGTGCGCGACCCGGAGGCGATGGTCGTCCGCCACCTGCTCGACTCCCTCGCGGTGCTGCCGCACCTGCCGGCCTGCCCGCGGATGCTCGACATTGGCAGTGGCCCCGGCATACCGGGTATGATTCTGGCGATATGTCGCCCCGACAGTGAGGTCACCTTGGTCGACTCCAATCTCAAGATGACGCGTTTCGCCGCCGCGGCCCGGCGGGCTCTGGAACTGCCGAATGTCGAGGTGCGACGCGAGCGCGTCGAGCGTCTCGAAACCGCCCCCGGCTACGCCTGTGTCATCTCGCGGGCATTCGCCTCGCTGGCGGACTTCGTCCGGCTCGCCGCGCCCCTGCTTTCCGACCACGGGCGCCTGTTCGCCATGAAGGGACGCCTGGACCCCGGCGAGCTGGACGGGGTGCCGGCGGGGTTCGCCATCGTCGCCCGTCACCGGCTCGACGTGCCCGGGCTCGACGCCGAGCGCCACCTGCTCGAACTGCGACGGACGGAGACGCCATGAGCTGGACGCTGGCCATTACCAACCAGAAGGGCGGCGTGGGCAAGACCACCACCGCGGTCAATCTGGCCGCCGCCCTGCAATCGTTCGGCCGGCGCGTGCTGCTGGTCGACATGGATCCCCAGGGCAACGCCACCGTCAGCTCCGGTTTCGCCAAGAATGCCGTGGCCCGTCACGTCGGGCAGATCCTGCTCGACGAGCTGCCCGCCGACGAGGTGATCGTCGAGACAGACCCCGGCGGCTACGACCTGCTGCCGGCGACCATCGACCTGGCCGGTGCCGAGTTCCAGCTGGTCACCCGCATCGGCCGGGAGACCAAGCTCCGCCAGGCACTCGCCCCGCTGACCGCCGACTACGACTTCGTCCTGATCGACTGCCCGCCGGCGCTCAACACCCTCACCATCAACAGCCTGGCCGCGGCCGACGATGTCCTCATCCCGGTCCAGTGCGAGTACTTTGCGCTCGAGGGGCTTTCCGCCCTGCTGGACACCATCGAGCAGGTCCGCCTGGCGCTGAACCCGGACCTCGGCGTCGCCGGGGTGCTGCGCACGCTGTATGATTCCCGCAACCGCCTCGCCCAGGATGTGAGCGACCAGCTGCGCAGCCATTTCGGCGACCGGGTGTTCGACGCGCTGGTGCCGCGCAACGTGCGGTTGGCGGAGGCGCCGAGCCACGGCCTGCCGGCGATGTTCTACGACAAGAGCTCGACCGGCGCCGAGGCCCACGCGGACGTGGCCCGCGAGCTAGTGAAGCGGGCGCGCAAGCGCGGCCGCCTGGGTCGGCCGGCCGCGCTGCGCCAGTAGGCGGTGCCGGCCGGTTGCCGGCATCCACGGAATCGAGTTTGGGGGCCTGTTGAATGAGCACGAAACGCAAGGGACTGGGCCGGGGGCTGGACGCGCTGCTGGGCACGGCCGATCGCCCCGAGGAAGCGGGCGCGCAGCTGCGCGAGATCGCCGTCGACCTGATCAACCCCAATCCGTTCCAGCCGCGTACGCATTTCGACGAGACCGCGCTGACCGAACTGGCCGACTCCATCCGTGCCCAGGGCGTGATCCAGCCGGTCGTGGTCCGTCGCCGCTCGGGCGAGTACGAGCTGATCGCCGGCGAGCGACGCTGGCGAGCCGCGCAGAAGGCCGGGCTGTCGCGCATCCCGGCGGTGATCCGCGAGATCGACGACAACCAGGCTGCCGCCATGGCGCTGATCGAGAACCTGCAGCGCGAGGACCTCGATGCCATCGAGCAGGCCAAGGCCATCCAGCGGCTGGTGCAGGAATTCTCGTTGACCCACCAGCAGGTCGCCGACATCCTCGGCATTTCCCGCCCGGCGGTCAGCAACGCGCTGCGGCTGCTGGATCTGGCCGCCCCCGTGCAGAAGCTGCTGCGCGAACGGACCATCGACGCGGGGCACGCCCGCAGCCTTGCCGCCTTGCCCAAGAAGGAGCAAGTGCCCCTGGCAGAGAAGGTGGTCGCCCGGACACTGACCGTTCGTCAGGTCGAATCGATGGTCAGCCGCTATCTCCAGCAGGCAGGTAGGCCCGAGCCCCCGGAGGCGGACGCGGATACCCGGGCGCTCGAACGCCGGCTGGCCGATGCCCTCGGCCTGGCGGTCTCCGTGCATGCCAACCGGCAGGGGCGGGGGCGCGTCACGCTCGCCTTCGACAGCCTCGATCAGCTCGACGGGCTGATCGCGCGCCTCGAAGGCGGCGAGGAATGACGTTGGTTAGGTCCCGAAGGCATAAAGTGTTGTCGTCCGGTGCCCGACTCGCTACACTGGCCGCCAATTTTTGGGCCCCGCAATGACTGATCCGCACAAGAAGCCGCCAAAAGACATGCACGGCAGCTACTGGCAGTCGCGTTTCAAGGGCCTGCTGCACATTGGTGCAGGCAATCGCCTGGCCGCGAGCGTCATTGCGGGGCTGCTGATCGGCTTCGGCCTGGACAAGTGGCTGGATACGGCGCCGATCTTCATGATGGCCATCGGTGCGCTCGGCCTGATCGGCGGGATCCGGAACGCCCGCAACAGCCTGTTGACCGAGGGCGGCGAGCAGAAACAGGATTCAGATCGCTCATGAGCCGCATGGCGGAGGCAATCGACCGCCGGGGGCGGCTCGTGGTGCTGGTGCAGCTGGCCGTGCTGGTGGTGCTCGGGGGGGCGTCACTGCTCCACTCCCTGCACGCGGCGGCCTCGGCGGCGGCGGGCGTGCTCGTGGCGATGATTCTCGCCTGGATGCTGCGTCGAAGCATGGCACGCGCCACGGAGCTGGCGGTGGAAGCTCCGCAGCGGAGCATGAACACGATGTATCTCGGGGCAGCGATGCGGTTCGTGTCGCTGCTCGCCCTGATGGCGGTCGGCCTGGGCGTGCTGGGCCTGGATGCCCGCTTCATGGTGGGGGCGTTCGTCCTCGCCATGATCTCCGGTGTCCTCGCGGCGCGCGGCCGGGACTCGGGCCGACCGGCCACAGAGAACGAAAACTGATTTTCAAGTCTTGAGGAGTGTGCAAGTGGCTACGGAGAATGCGGGCGGCGGCCCGGTAGAATACATCCAGCATCACCTGACCAATCTCTCCGTCGGCGAGGGGTTCTGGCAACTGAACATCGACACGATCTTCTTCAGTGTCCTCCTCGGGGCGCTGATCGTTTTCGTCGCGATGCGCATCGGTCGAGGCCTGAGGGCCGACACCCCGAGCGGCATGCAGAATGCCGCGGAGGCGGTGCTCGAGTTCGTCGACGCTCAGATCAAGGACACCTTCAGCAGCCGGGCGCCCAAGATCCTCGGCCCGCTGGCGCTGACGGTGCTGCTGTGGATCTGGCTCATGAACTTCATGGACCTGATCCCCGTCGACCTGCTTCCGGCCATCGCGTCCGGCCTGGGCATCGAATACCTCAAGGTCGTTCCGACCACCGACCTGAACACCACGCTCGCGATGGCGCTGTTCGTGTTCGCCCTGACGATCTACTACAACATCAAGGTCAAGGGGCTGGGCGGCTACATCAAGATGTTCCTGTTCCATCCCTTCGGCAAGTTCCTGATCCCGGTCAACATCATCATGACCGCGATCGACGAGCTGGCCAAGCCGATCAGTCTCGCGCTGCGTCTGTTCGGTAACCTGTTCGCCGGTGAGCTGGTATTCCTGCTGATCGCCCTGCTGACCCTGGGTGCCAGCATCAGTGCCAGCCTGCTCATCTGGTTCCCGCTGCAAGTCGTGCTGGACATGGCGTGGATTGCCTTCCACATCCTGATCATCACGCTGCAGGCCTTCATCTTCATGGTGCTCACGATCGTCTACATCGGCATGGCCCACGTGGAAGATCACTGACGTACCGGACAAGTTTCCTTTGACCCTTTGTTTTTCTTGATTAGGAGAAGACGCTATGACCCCTGATATGCTCGCCACGATCTATGCCTACACTGCTGTTGGCGTTGGTGTGATCCTCGCTGCCGCCGGCCTGGGTTCGGCCATCGGCTGGGGCCTGATCTGTTCCAAGACCCTCGAGGGCATCGCGCGTCAGCCGGAGATGCGTCCGCAGCTGATGACCAACATGTTCATCTTCGCCGGTCTGATGGAATCCTTCCCGTTCATCATCCTCGCGTTCGCGATGTGGTTCCTGTTCGCCAACCCGTTCGTCGGTGCCCTGACTGCCGCGATTGGCGCACTCTAAGGTCGCGCCACTGCGTGACTGACGATCCGGCATGCGCGGCGGCTCGACCCGCCGCGTCCTGCTGACCGGAAACCCAATTCGTAGATACGCGAGGGTAAATCGTGAATATTTCGATCACACTGGTTGCTCAGCTGATCGCCTTCGTGGTGCTGATCTGGCTGGTCAACAAGTACCTCTGGGCGCCGCTCTCGGCACTCATGGAGGCGCGCCGCAAGAAGATCGCCGACGGCCTGTCCGCATCCGAGCGTGGCAAGCACGAGCTGAAGCTGGCCCAGGAGCGCTCCACCGAGCTGCTGCGCGAGGCCAAGGACAAGGCGAACGACATCATCGCCCAGGCGAATTCCCGTTCGAACCAGATCCTGGAAGAAGCGCGCAACAACGCCAAGACGGAAGCCGAGCGCATCGTCGCCCAGGCCAACGCCGAGATCGACCGCGAGGTCAATCGCGCCAAGGAAGAGCTTCGTGCCCAGGTTGCCGACGTGGCCGCCACCGGTGCCGAGCGGATCCTCAAGCGCGAGGTGACGGACAAGGACCACGAATCCGCGATCTCAGATCTGATCGCTCGGATCTAACGAAAGCGGAGGCCTCATGTCTGACCACACCACAGTCGCTATCTCGTACGCCAAGGCAGTGCAGGATCTCTGTGCCGACGAGGCGCAGGCCAAGCACTGGTCCGAAACGCTTGCCGGCCTGTCTGCCGTGGCGCAGAACGCCGAGATGGTCGCGTTTCTGGGTGACGAGAAGCGCTCCCGTAACGACCGGCTCGCCGGTTTCATCAAGGTGGTCGAAGATGCGGTCGACGAGAAGGCGCTCAATCTCGTGCGTCTGCTCGGCGAGCGCGACCGCCTCGACCTGCTGCCGGAAGTGGCCGCGGAGTTCGAGAAGCTGCGTGCCGAAGCGGAGCGCCGCATCGTGGCCTCCGTCGTCTCGGCCAAGCCTCTGACCGACGAGCAGTCGAACCAAATCAAAACAGCGCTCGGCAAGCGACTCGATCGCACCGTAGAGCTCGAAACTACCGTCGACGAAGACCTCATCGGCGGCGCGATCATCCGCGCCGGTGACCTGGTCATCGACGGATCGATGCGCGGAGAGCTCGAGCATCTTGCCGTACAAATGAGTCGCTAAGGAGATCTTCCATGATCAACCCGTCTGAAATCAGCAGTCTGATTAAAGAGCGCATCGAAAACTTCGATGCCGGCGCGGAAGCGCAAACCGTCGGCACCATCGTCTCGGTGGGCGACGGCATCATCAAAATCCACGGCCTGAGTGACGCCATGCTCGGCGAGATGCTCGAGCTGCCGGGCGGTTCGTTCGCCGTGGCCATGAACCTCGAGCGTGATTCCGTCGGCGCCGTGGTTCTCGGCAACTACGAACACCTCAAGGAAGGCGACCAGGTCAAGTGCACCCAACGCATCCTGGAAGTGCCGATCGGCAAGGAACTGCTGGGTCGCGTCGTCAACACCCTCGGTCAGCCGATCGACGGTCGTGGCGAGGTCAACGCCGAGACCACCGCGCCGATCGAGAAGATCGCCCCGGGCGTCATCGAGCGTCAGAGCGTCGACCAGCCGATCCTCACCGGGATCAAGGCGATCGACTCCATGGTGCCGATCGGCCGCGGTCAGCGTGAGCTGATCATCGGCGACCGCCAGACCGGCAAGACCGCCGTCGCGATCGACACCATCATCAACCAGAAGGGCAAGGGCGTTTACTGCGTGTACGTCGCGATGGGCCAGAAGGCCTCCACCGTCGCCAACGTAGTCCGCGAGCTCGAGAAGCACGGCGCGATGGAGTACACCATCGTGGTGTCCGCCGGCGCCTCCGACCCGGCCGCCATGCAGTACCTGGCCGCCTACGCCGGTTGCACCATGGGCGAGTACTTCCGCGACCGCGGCATGGACTCCCTGATCGTCTACGACGACCTGACCAAGCAGGCCTGGGCCTACCGCCAGATCTCGCTGCTGCTGCGTCGTCCGCCGGGCCGCGAAGCCTACCCGGGTGACATCTTCTACCTGCACTCGCGTCTGCTCGAGCGCGCCTCGCGCGTGAACGAGGACTACGTCGAGAAGTTCACCGACGGCGAAGTGAAGGGCAAGACCGGCTCGCTGACCGCGCTGCCGATCATCGAGACCCAGGGTGGCGACGTCTCCGCGTTCGTTCCGACCAACGTGATCTCGATCACCGACGGTCAGATCTTCCTCGAGACCGACCTGTTCAACTCCGGCATCCGTCCGGCGATCAACCCGGGTATCTCGGTCTCGCGTGTCGGTGGTTCGGCCCAGACCAAGGCGGTCAAGAAGCTGGCCGGCGGCATCCGTACCGACCTGGCGCAGTACCGTGAGCTGGCAGCGTTCTCGCAGTTCGCCTCCGACCTGGACGAGGCGACCCGCAAGCAGCTCGAGCGCGGCAAGCGCGTCACCGAGCTGATGAAGCAGCCGCAGTACAAGCCGCTGTCGGTCACCGAGATGGCCCTGTCGCTCACCGCCGCCAACGAGGGCTTCCTCGATGACGTGCCGGTCGAGAAGGTCAACGACTTCGAGGCTGCCCTGCACGCTTACGCGGCCGACAACGCCGGCGAGCTGGCGAAGAAGATCGGTGACGAGGGCAACTACAGCGACGAAATCGCCGCCGAGCTGAAAAAGGTCGTCGAGGACTTCAAGTCCAAAGGCGTCTATTAACCGGGGGGCGAGATCATGGCCGTAGGCAAAGAGATTCGCACCAAGATCAAGAGCGTCCAGAACACGCGCAAGATCACCAAGGCGATGGAAATGGTGGCCGCATCCAAGATGCGGCGCGCCCAGGAAGCGATGGAGGCGACCCGCCCCTACGCCGAGAAGTTTCTCGAGGTAGTGGGTCACATCACCAACGCGCACCCTGAGTACCGCCATCCGCTGATGGTCGAGCGCGAGGTCAAGCGCGTTCTGATGATCGTGGTGACTACGGATCGGGGCCTGTGCGGCGGGCTGAACGTCAACCTGCTCAAGCGCACGGCCGACAAGATTCGGGAATACGAAAAGAATGGTGTCGAGGTCGACGTCATTCCGGTCGGCAGCAAGGGCCGCGCATTCTTCCGTCGTTACGGGGGCAACATCCTGACTTCCGTAACCGGGTTGGGTGACAAGCCCAGCTACGCGGCGATGCGCAAGGCGATCAACGCGGCCCTGGCCGCGTTCGAGAACGGCGATGTGGACCGGATCGATCTGGCGCACAACGGGTTCGTCAATTCCATGACGCAGAACCCGACCGTCGAGCAGATCGCGCCCTTGCAGTACCAGGAGGACGAGAGCCTCAAGCATCACTGGGACTACCTCTACGAGCCCGACTCGCAGATCGTCCTGGATGCGGTGCTCAAGCGTTACCTCGCAGGGCAGATCGTGTCGGCCGCCGTCGAGAACGTGGCTTGCGAAATGGCGGCACGCCGGATCGCGATGAAGAACGCGTCCGACAACGCCAACGACATGATCAGCGACCTGAAGCAGCAGTACAACAAGGCGCGTCAGGCGGCGATCACTCAGGAGATCTCCGAGATCGTGTCCGGCGCGGCCGCCGTGTGACGACGGCACCAACCCATTTTTCGAATTGAAAGAGGAACACACATGAGTTCTGGAAAAATTGTCGAGATCATCGGGGCGGTGATCGACGTCGAATTTCCGCATGACCAGGTGCCTTCCGTCTATGACGCGCTTCGCGTTGACGAGAACGGTCTGGTGATCGAGGTTCAGCAGCAGATCGGCGACGGTATCGTCCGCGGCATCGCCATGGGCACCTCCGACGGTCTCAAGCGCGGGCTGGCCGTGTCCAACACCGGCAAGCCGATCTCGGTTCCGGTCGGCAAGGGCACCCTGGGTCGCATCATGGACGTCCTGGGCAACCCGATCGACGAGGCCGGCGAAGTCGAGAGCGACGAGAAGTGGTCGATCCACCGCAAGGCACCGACCTTCGACGAGCAAGCGGCCGGTACCGAGCTGCTGGAAACCGGCGTGAAGGTCATCGACCTGCTCTGCCCGTTCGCCAAGGGCGGCAAGGTCGGCCTGTTCGGCGGCGCCGGCGTGGGCAAGACCGTCAACATGATGGAGCTGATCCGCAACATCGCCGTCGAGCACAGCGGTTACTCGGTATTCGCCGGGGTAGGCGAGCGTACCCGTGAGGGCAACGACTTCTACCACGAGATGAAGGATTCCAACGTCCTCGACAAGGTGGCGCTGGTCTACGGCCAGATGAACGAGCCGCCGGGCAACCGCCTGCGCGTCGCGCTGACCGGCCTGACCATGGCGGAGTTCTTCCGTGACGAGGGCCGTGACGTCCTGATGTTCATCGACAACATCTACCGTTACACCCTGGCGGGCACCGAGGTCTCCGCTCTGCTGGGCCGGATGCCGGCCGCGGTGGGCTACCAGCCGACGCTGGCCGAGGAGATGGGCGTCCTGCAGGAGCGCATCACCTCGACGAAGACGGGCTCGATCACTTCCGTCCAGGCGGTCTACGTCCCGGCGGACGACCTGACCGACCCGGCCCCGGCGACCACCTTCGCCCACCTCGACGCGACCGTCGTACTGGCACGTGACATCGCCGCCATGGGTATCTACCCGGCGATCGACCCGCTGGATTCCACCAGCCGCCAGCTTGATCCGCAGGTCGTCGGCGAAGAGCACTACGACACCGCTCGCGGCGTGCAGAACACCCTGCAGCGCTACAAGGAGCTCAAGGACATTATCGCCATCCTCGGCATGGACGAGCTGTCCGACGACGACAAGGCCGTCGTGTCTCGTGCTCGTAAGATCCAGCGCTTCATGTCGCAGCCGTTCTTCGTTGCCGAAGTGTTCACGGGCGCCCCGGGTCGCTACGTTCCGCTGAAGGAAACGATCCGCGCGTTCAAGGGTATCGTGGCCGGTGAATACGACCACCTGCCCGAGCAGGCGTTCTACATGGTTGGCACGATCGACGAAGCCGTCGAGAAGGCCAACAAGATGGCTGAGAAGGCCTGATAACGGAGGTCGACAATGGCTATGACTACCCGAGTCGACATCGTCAGCATGGAAAAGCCGATCTTCAGCGGCACGGCGACCTTCGTCACCGTGCCGACCGAAGCCGGCGAGATGGGCATCACGGCCCGTCACACGCAGACGTTGTCGGTACTGCGTCCGGGCGAAGTCCGGGTGCATCAGGACGACGGCTCGATCGTGCGCTATTTCGTCGGTTTCGGGGTGGTCGAGGTCCAGCCCCACGTGGTCAGCATCATCGCTGACTGGGCGCTGACGGAAGAGGACGCGAAGAACCTCGATCCGAACGAACTCGAGGCCCGCATGGGCGAAGAGGAAGAATACGTTCAGGAGTACGAGCAGCGCGGGCAGCTCGACTTCACCTCGGCCGAGATGATCATGGTCGAGGCCGAGGAGCGTCTCAAGTGGATCAAGTCCATGCGCTCGCAGGGCGGCCGTCACTGAGCGGCTCCCGCGAATTGATGATCGAAAAGGGGCCTCCGGGCTCCTTTTCTGTTTGCGGCCGGCGGAGGTCGGACGACACACGATGAGGTTAAGACAATGAGCAGGCAGTCACGATCCGAGCTCCACGTGGTGGTGCTCGCGGCCGGAAAAGGCACCCGGATGCGTTCGTCGCGGCCGAAGGTGCTCCACGAGATCGGCGGACGCTCGATGCTGGCGCACTGCCTCGACACGGCCGAGGCGCTCGAACCGGCCACCGTTCGCGTGGTCATCGGTCACCAGGGCGAGGCAGTCCGTCAAGCCGAGGTCGCACGTTCCGTCGATTGGGTCTGGCAGCACGAGCAGCAAGGCACCGGCCATGCCGTGTGGCTGGGCATCGACGGGCTCGAGGCGGCCGACGACGACCGGGTGCTGGTGCTCTACGGCGACGTCCCGCTGCTGGGCGCGGACCTGTTGCGGCAACTGGCCGCGGTGCCCGCACCCGTTTCCCTGCTGACGGTGCACATGGAGGACCCGACCGGGTACGGACGTATCCTGCGCGACGACACGGACTCGGTGGTGCGGATCGTCGAGGAGAAGGACGCGACCGAGGGGGAACGTCGGGTGCGGGAGGTGAATACCGGCATCCTCATGGCGCGCTTCGGCGATCTCCGGCGCTGGCTGTCACGCCTGGAGTCGGGCAATGCCCAGGGCGAGCTCTATCTCACGGACATCGTCGAGATGGCAAGCGGCGAGGCCAAACCCGTGCACGCGGTGATGGCCGATGACGTGTGGTCGGTGGCGGGTGTGAACGACCGCCTGGCGCTGTCGCAACTCGAACGTGTCTACCAGCGCCGCCAGGCCGAGACGCTTGCCTACGCGGGCACCACAGTGGCGGATACCGCGCGTCTCGAGATCCGCGGAACGCTGGCCTGCGGCGAGGACGTGTCGATCGACGTGGGTTGCGTGTTCGAGGGCGACGTGCGACTGGGAGACAACGTGTGCATCGGGCCGCACTGCGTGCTGCGCGACTGCGACATCGGGCCGGGCACGGTCGTCGAGGCCTTCACCCACATCGACGGCGCGGTGCTGGCGGGCGACAACCGCGTCGGTCCCTACGCCCGCTTGCGTCCGGGCAGCGGACTGGACAGCCGCGCGAGGATCGGCAACTTCGTCGAGGTGAAGGCCAGTCGGATCGGCGAGGGCTCGAAGGTCAACCACCTCTCCTACGTCGGTGACTCGTCCGTGGGTGACGACTGCAACCTCGGTGCGGGCACCATCACCTGCAACTACGACGGGGCGAACAAGCACCGCACCCGGCTGGGCGATCGGGTCTTCATCGGATCGGCCACGCAACTGGTCGCCCCCGTGTCCGTGGGCAGCGACGCGACCATCGGCGCCGGCTCGACGATCACCCGTGACGTGGGAGAAGGTGCACTGGCCATCGCACGAGCGCGGCAGAAGGAGATCCCCGGTTGGGAGCGGCCACGCAAGAAGGACGACCCGGCGACCTGAGCCCGGCGGCGGATCAGTCGTCGGGCAGGAAGCGCCCGAGCACGTCGTTGAGGAAACGGTGCCCACGCTCGGTGGGGCGGATGTCCTGGATGTCCCATTCGATCAGTCCGTCGTCCTCGAGTCCGCGCAGGGTCGTCGACACCACGGCGATCGGCATGCCGGTGCGTTCCTGGAACAGGCTGACCGGAAACCCGCCCGTCAGTCGCAGGGCGTTGAGCATGAACTCGAACGGCAGCTCGCGGCGCGGGATGTCGTGGGCCTCGATGTTCGCCGGGCTGCCGGCCAGCTCGAGGTACCGGTTCGGGTGCCGACTGCGCACGCGTCGTTCGACGCGATTCTCGGCCGGCAGCGTGATCTTGCCGTGGGCGCCCGCGCCGATTCCGAGGTAGTCGCCGAAGCGCCAGTAGTTGAGGTTGTGCTCGCACTCGTGCCCGGGGCGGGCGAAAGCGGAGATCTCGTACTGGCCGTAGCCAGCCGCGACGAGGCGATCACGCCCGTTTTCCCCGATCTGGTCCAGCGTCGCGTCCGCCGGCAGGGCCGGCGGACTGAAGGCGAAGGCGGTGTTGGGCTCGATGGTCAGCTGGTACCAGGACAGGTGCGGCGGCTCGAGCGCGATGGCCGTCTCGATGTCCGCCAGCCCGGCGGCCTCGGTCTGGTCGGGCAGCCCGTGCATCAGGTCGATGTTGAAGCTGTCGAGCCCGGCATCGTGCGCCGCCTCGATGGTGCGCCACGCCGCCCGCCGGTTATGGATGCGGCCCAGACGCTGCAGGGCATGGTCATCGAAGCTCTGCACGCCGATCGATACCCGGTTGAAGCCGATGGCGCGATACTCGGCCAGCCGCGAGGCCATGTCGGTGCCCGGGTTGACCTCCAGGGTCAGTTCGCGGGTGAAGCGCAGGTCGAGCAGTGCGCGCAGCCCGGACATCAGCCGGTCGAGTGCCTCCGGCGAGAACAGGCTGGGCGTGCCGCCGCCGAGGAAGACGGTCTCGATCGGGCGCCCCCAGATCAGCGGCAGCTCGGGCTCCAGGTCGCGCAGCAGCGCGTCGACGTAGTCGGCCTCGGGCAGCTCCCGCCCCTTCAGGCCGTGGGAGTTGAAGTCGCAGTAGGGGCACTTCTCCACGCACCACGGCAGGTGGACGTAGAGCGACAGCGGCGGGTTGTCGGAAAACTGCAGCAGGCTCATGGCTTATCCCAGCTCCAGGTCGGCCAGGCGCTCGATCAGCTGCTTGAGCGCCCGGGCGCGGTGGCTGACGCGGTGCTTCTCGTCGGGGTCCATCTCGCCGACGGCGATGCCGTGTTCCGGGGAGAAGAACAGCGGGTCGTAGCCGAAGCCGCGTTCGCCACGCGGGGCGTCGAGCACCTCGCCCTCCCAGGTGCCCTCGACGACGATGGGCCGGGGGTCGTCGGCATCGCGAACGAAGGCCAGGGCGCAGACGAAGCGGGCCGTGCGGGGCGCGCCGGGCCTGGCGGCAAGTTCCTCGACCAGCCGGGCGTTGTTTTCCGCGTCGGTGGCATTCTCGCCGGCGAAGCGCGACGAGTAGATGCCGGGGCGCCCGTCGAGCGCATCGACCACCAGCCCCGAGTCGTCCCCGATCGCGGGGTGACCCGTGCGCGCCGCGGTGTGGCGTGCCTTGATCAGGGCGTTGCCCCGGAAGCTGTCCGCGTCCTCGACCGGCGAGGCCACGGACCACTGGCGCTGCGAGACGAAGCGCAGGCGGCGGAGGGTCGGGTGGCTGTCGGCCAGCACGCGGCGCATTTCCTCGAACTCGGCCATCTTGCCGTCGTTGTTGGTGGCGATCACGATGTCTGTCATTCAGGCGTCCCGGTGTGGTTGTGCGCAGCCTGCGAGGATACCTGCAACCGTGCCGCCGTGCAGAACTTCCCTTGGCCGGAGAGTTGCCATTTCGCTCCGGATCGGCTATATTGCCGCGCTTTGTGTGGAACCGAGCGGATTAGCGAAAGGGGCGTCCATGAAAATTCTGTCTTCTCTCAAGTCAGCCAAGAAGCGACACAAGGACTGCCAGGTCGTTCGTCGTCGCGGCAAGGTTTACGTCATCAACAAGACCAACCCGCGCTTCAAGGCCCGTCAGCGCTGAGCTGACCGGCAAGAAGTCCGCGTACACGAGGCCCCGCTCCGGCGGGGCCTCGTTGTTTTCGGGTCTTGAAAAAGCCGGGGCCGTCCCAAAAGGTTCGAGATGTACTAGAGAAGTTGAGCCACGGGCATCGAAGTCAAAGGAGGTGTTTTACATGGCCATCGTACGTTACAAGCCGGAAGGACAGACCCGCACCCAGCCCTGGGGCATGTTGGACCAGCTCTACCGCGAGATGAATTCGCTGTTCGAGCCCAGCCTTGCCGAGGGGGCCGACGAGGGCAAGCTCGAGGTGGCCGACTGGTCGCCGGCAGTCGACATCAAGGAGAACGACGACAGCTACGAGCTGCACGTCGACCTGCCGGGCGTCGACCCGAAGACCGTCGAGGTGACCGCCGACAACGGCGCGCTGGAGATCAAGGGCGAGCGCAATTCCGAGCTGAAGAAGTCTCAGGACGGCTACTCGCGGATCGAGCGGCATTACGGGCGCTTCTACCGGCGCTTTTCGCTGCCCGACCAGGTGGATGCCGACAACATCAAGGCATCGTCCGAGCACGGGGTGCTGACGGTCACCATCCCGAAGGCGGAGACCTCGAAGCCGCGGCGCATCGAGGTCAGCTGACCGGGACCGCGTGCCGGGCGACGGTGACGAGGGGAAAGCCCGGCTCGGCCGGGCTTTCGTGATTCTGCCGCCGTCAGGCCCGACCCCGGGCCGTCCCGAAAGCTCGTCGGCGTATGCCCGGCGGGTTTTCGAGGCGTTCCGGCAAACGCAATCAGATCGATTCGGAGGATTATCGGCGTGAAGTACCACGACTACTACGCGACGCTCGGCGTGGCGCGCAACGCCTCTCAGGACGAGATCAAGCGCGCCTACCGCAAGCTCGCCCAGAAATACCATCCCGACCGCAACAAGGGCGAGGATGCCGAGGAGAAATTCAAGGAGATCAACGAGGCCTACGAGGTGCTCGGGGATGCCGAGAAGCGCGCCCGCTACGATGCACTGGGTGCCGGTTACCGCGACGGCGACGACTTCGGTGCCGGGCCGGGCGGCTTCGGGGGGTTCGGCGGCTTCGGGGGTGCCGACGTCGGCGGTGCCGACTTCTCGGATTTCTTCTCCCAGATCTTCGGTGGCGGCTTCGGCCGTGGCGCCGGCGGCGGTGCCCACGGCGGTGCTGCGCGCGGCCAGGACGCCGAGGCGGAGGTGGCCGTGCCGCTGTCGCTGCTCGTCAGTGGCGGCTCTCACTCGGTGCGGCTGTCGGATGGCCGCGGTGGTTCGCGCACCCTGAAGGTCAACGTGCCTGCCGGGTCGCCCCCGGGGCGGCGCATTCGTCTCTCCGGCCAGGGTCAGCCGGGGCCGATGGGCGGCCCGCCGGGAGACCTCTACCTGGTGCTCGCCCTGCGAGAGGAGGATCGCGACCGGGTCGACGGCAAGAATATCCTGCAGGAACTGCCGATCACGCCCTGGGAGGCCGCGCTGGGCGGCAAGGTGCCGGTGACCCTGCCGGACGGCAAGAAGGTCAACATGAGCATCCCGGCCGGCTCGCAGTCCGGCCGCCGGTTGCGCATCCCGGGACGCGGCTTTTCCGGCGGCGACCTGTATCTGGTGCTGATGATCCACACCCCGCCGGCGGACAGCGACGAGGCACGGATCTTCTACGAGCGCATGCGCGAGGAAATGCCATTCGACCCGCGCGACTGAGCGCTCGCCAGGGCGCCGTGTGATGGCAGCGTCATGCGGAGTGTCTAAGCTGTGGGGTAGAACGTTTTTCTTAACCCCAAGGAGGAATCCGGGATGAGCGCTTTCGCCCTCAGCAAGCTGCACGAATCGCAGGGTCAGAGTCTCTGGCTGGACAACCTATCGCGCGAGCTGCTCGAGGACGACGGCCTGCCACGGCTGATCCGCGACTACGGCATCCGCGGCGTGACTTCCAACCCCACCATCTTCAAGAAGGCGATCGTCGGCAGCGACTACTACACCGACGACATCGCCGCCTGCAAGCGGCAGTACGACGGGATCGAGTCGGTCTACGAGCACCTGGTGGTCTCGGACATCCAGCGGGCCTGCGACATGCTGCGTCCCGTCTGGGAACAGTCGCACGGCGAGGACGGCTGGGTTTCCTGGGAGGAGTCGCCGGGCATCGCCCACGACGCCTCCGAGTCGGTCCGTGCCGCCCACCACCTGCGGGAGCTGGTCGATCGTCCCAACGTGCTGATCAAGGTGCCCGGGACGGTCGAGGGCATCGAGGCATTCGAGACGCTGGTCTCCCAGGGGGTGAGTGTCAACGTCACCCTGCTGTTCTCTCTCGACCAGATCCGGCGGGTGTTCGCCGCCTACCGGCGCGGACTGGAGGCGCTGGAGGCCAGCGGCGGCCGGGTCAACGATGTCCGTGCCGTGGCCAGCCTCTTTCTCAGCCGGGTCGACACGCTGGTCGACCGGCAGCTCGACGAGATCGGCGGTGAACGGGCCGAGGCGCTCAAGGGCCGCTCGGCGCTGGCGCTGGCGGGCATGGCCTACGCGCATTTCCGCGAGGTGTTCGAGGGCGAGTCGTTCGAGCCCCTGGAGCAGAAGGGCGCCCGGCCGCAGACGCCGCTGTGGGCGAGTACCGGTACCAAGAATCCCGCCTACTCCGACCTGCTCTACGTCGAGAACCTGATCGCCCCGCAGACCATCAACACGCTGCCGAACAAGACGCTGGAGGCCTTCGCCGACCACGGCAAGATCGCCTCGACGCTGAAGCCGCGCATCGACGAGGACCGCCAGGTCTGGGCCGAGCTGGCGGATCTCGGGGTCGACATGGACGGCGCGGTGCGCGACCAGCTCCTCGACGAGGGGGTCGAGCAGTTCCAGACCTCCTTCGACGAGCTGCTCGAGGCGATCGAGCAGGCCTGAGGAAGATCGGCTCGAACCCGATACCGCTCTGGGCGCCTTGATCACGAACGACTCGCGAGGCCGGGGTGGCGTCGGGTTTCGCGCCGACCTTCATTCGCTCAATCGTCGGCGCGGTTCATCCACCACAGGCGCAGGCGAACGCCCCAGGGGCTGGTCAGGCCGGTGGTCGAGTGGGCCACCCGCCCGGTCTGGTCGAAGAACAGGAAGGTGGGCGTGACGTTCACGCCGAGGCTCGCGGCGATCCGTCCATCCGGGTCGTTGATCACCGGCAGCTTTTCCAGGTCGTTCTCCGCCATGTGGGTGCGCACCGTCTCCGCATCGCCCGACTGCATCGCCACGGTGATCACTCGGTGATCGTCGACCAGGTCGACCAGCCAGGGCATTTCCAGGTCGCAGTAGCCGCACCAGGTGGCCCAGAACACGACCACCGTGGGTTCGTCCGCCGGTCCGCCGATGGCAAGCTCCCGGCCGTCGAGATCCTTGACTGCCATGCCGGGAATCTCGCCCTCCGGCAGGTCCGGCCCCATCCAGGCCTGCACGGCCAGCAGGGCCGCGATGAACACCAGTGCCTCCAGGGGCCAGCGCACCCAGCGCGGGAGGCGGCGTTTCGGCTTGTCGTTCGTGGCGTCGTCGTTCGGGCGCTTCGTCATCGCTGGTCTCGCTGTCAGTCGCATGTGGGCGCCGCGCGCGCGGCAGCCGGTCTTTTCGACCGGCGGGGCCGTCCTCCTTTCGCAGCGCCCGGCCGTCCGCGCTGGTAAACTGCAGCTCATGAATGGCAAGTCATCCCAGCCCGAACGGATCCTCGTCGGCGTCTCCGGCGGCATCGCGGCCTACAAG
Source organism: Guyparkeria sp. (assembly GCF_046545975.1). Classification (GTDB taxonomy): domain Bacteria; phylum Pseudomonadota; class Gammaproteobacteria; order Halothiobacillales; family Halothiobacillaceae; genus Guyparkeria. Next base: position 25,325 of record NZ_JBKGYT010000020.1, read on the forward strand.
GCCGTGGTGCTGGTGCGTCGCCTGGTCGAGGCCGGCTGCGAGGTGCGCGTGGTGATGACCGAGGCGGCGACCCG
>NZ_JBKGYT010000021.1:0-25337 GCF_046545975.1 Guyparkeria sp.
GTGGCGAAGATCGCCGACCTCCAGCGCGACGGCTATGCCTACCTGAAGGTCCAGTAACCGGCCGCTGCGCCACGGTAAAGGCCCCGGGACACCGACAGCGTCCAGGGGCCTTTTTGCGTCGCGCCGATTTTTCCGTTCAGCGCTCCGCGGTCCCGCTGACGGACGTCGCGGCATCAGATCCGCGAGGCAGCGCGGGTTCCTCCTCGGGGACGATCTCGATGATCTCGGCGTCCTCGTTGAAATGCACGGTCACGATGCGCCGATGCTCGATCTCCTCCGCCTCTTCGGGGGGGATGCAGAAGCGCCGGGCCAGTTCCCGTGGACTGACCGGTGGCGGGGCATGGCGACGCTCGCGGTTGTGAAAGCGGAACCAGTTGTAGCTCGCCCAGCCGATGAAGACGATCCCGGCAATCAGGATGACCAGTGCGTAGACCTGCACGGCCCGCAGCGTGCCGACGGGATCGTCGAGGATGTAGCGCTGGAACAGTTCCACGCCGAAGGCCCAGCCGATCAGGGCGATGATGGGCGTGAACAGGTAGATCCATGCCATCCAGGCGATCACGCTGACGATCTGTCCCACGCGGCGCTTGCCGGGGGATTGCAGGTCGCTGCGCTCGATCAGCTCTGGCAGGCGGGGACGGGAATGCTTCATCGAATCACTCCTCCGGCGGTCGCAGTCCGCGATCGGGGCTCACCCAGCGGGCGCGTTGGCCCGACCGCTTGAGGATGGCCTTGGGCAGGGCGACGACGGTGGTCGCCATCGACAGCAGCCAGAACGCCAGCGGGTACCAGATCACCCAGAAGTAGTTGCGGAAGAACCGCCGGTCCGCCTCGTAGCGTCGATCGATCAGCAGGCTGACCAGGAACTGGAGCAGGGCGGTAATGCCGAGTATGACCCCGGCCCACTGCGGGATGATGCCGATGCCACTCCAGCCCGGCGGCAGTCCGGTCACCAGGCCGACCAGGTAGATGATTAGCACGGTGAACATGGCATAGGCCCAGAGGATGCTGACGGTGTACTCGACGGCTACCGCCCAAAGACGGCGCCTGTTCCACTGGAAGAGGCCCGCGGCATGTCGGATCAGGGTCTCTACGCCGCCCTGGGCCCAGCGCAGCCGCTGGCGCCACAGGCCGCGCAGCGTCTCGGGCATGTAGATGTAGCACAGGGCGTTGGGCTCGTAGCGGATGTCCCAGTGGTCGATTTGCAGGCGCCAGGAGATGTCGATGTCCTCGGTGACCATGTCGTTCGACCAGTAGCCGACGCGGTCCAGCGCGGTGCGGCGGAAGCCGGAGATCACCCCTGAGACCGTGAAGATCCGCCCGTAGACCCGCTGGGCACGCTTGATCAGGCCGATGGTCGCCGAGAACTCGCCCACCTGCAGCCGCCCCAGCAGCGTGCTGCGGTTGAGGATGCGCGGGTTGCCGGTCACCGCGCCCACCCGCGGCCCCGAGGCCAGGTGGAACATCATCCAGGCCACCGCGCCGGGGTGGAGCAGGGCGTCGCCGTCGATGCCGATGAGGAATTCGTGACGTGCGGCCAGCGCGCCGGTACGCAACGCGATCGCCTTGCCCTGGTTGCTGGCCAGGTGCACCACCCTCAGGCGCGGGTAGGTCTCGGTCAGTTCATCGAGGATCTGGCCGGTCTCGTCATCGCTGCCGTCGTTGACGGCGACAATCTCGAAATCCGGGTACTCGCTCGCGTGGGCGTAGTGCACGGTGTCGCGCACGTTTTCTGCCTCGTTGAAGCAGGGGATCAGGATGCTGCACGGCGGGGTGCGGTCGGTCGCCGGCGGGTGGTCCGGGTCGCCCTTGTGACGCCCTTCCCAGCGGTAGTAGTACCAGGTTCCGCCGATCATCCACACCCAGGCCATGACCAGGGGGTAGAAGAAGACGAAATCCTGCAGCCAGTCGATGCTCATGCCCTCGGCCTCCTATTGCCGATGCGGGAAGGAATTCAGCGAAATCCCTTCCCGGGTGGGTTCGAAGCGGGGGCGATCGTTGAGGAAGTCGTCCGGGTAGTAGGCGAGGTTCATCACGCCGCGGCGCATCAACTGCTCCATCCAGCCCCGCAGGGTCTCTCCCTCGATCCAGCGACCCTCGTCGCGCCAGTCGCGCGCCTGCAGTTCGAACACCACCTTGTCGAATCCGCCCGCCTGTACCTCGACGGCATCGGCGAGTCGCCCCAGCCACTCGCCTGCCGGCAGCTCCGTGCCGTCCAGCCAGGGCATGGCCATGACGGCGACCTCGTCGTAGGCCTCGAGGAAGGCGGGCAGCGACTGGGCGAACCGCGCCTCGGCATCCGGGTCGAGCACCACCCGCGCGTAAAGGTTGCGTGCCACCCGGAAGTCGGGGGCATGGTTCACGTGCTCGGCCAGTCGCGCCGTGACGGCTTCGCCGAAGTCGATCAGCGCCCGCGTCTTTTCCGCCGGTTCGAGCCGGCAGTCGCTGACGGGGTCGCTGGTGCCCGGCCAGCGGGCCTCGTCGCGGCAGGCGGTCTGGTCCTCGTCGGCCGCGAGATAGGCGTCGTCGTGGATCAAGACGCCATTGATGCCGCTCGCCGCCCGACCGAGGTCGGCGTAGATCTCGCCGACGATCCGCCCGGATGCGGGCAGGAATGGGCTGAGCCGCCGGTAGTCCCGTTGCGCGGGGACCGGGTCGCCGTCCGCCGTCGTGCGGGTAACGGACAGATCGAGGCCGCGCTCGGCGTCCGGCAGTTCGAAGGCCAGCAGCGGCATCCAGGCGTAGACCTGCACGCCGGCGCGGGTGCGCAGCTGCCAGGCCACGCGGTTGAACAGGTCCGCGCGCATGGGCAGGTGCCGGTTGGGGAAGTAGAGCGCGCTGGCGTTGCCGTCGCCGTCCGGGTCGGCGAAGGCCTGCAGGTAGACGGTGCGCACCTGCATGGCCTTGATGCGATCGAGCAATCGGCCGAGGTTCTCGTTGGTCCGCTCCGGGTCCGGGTCGTAGACGTAGTCGAGGTCTACGTGCACGGCGCGTTGCGGTTCGGGTAGGTTCACGGGGGAGTCGTCGACTGGCCGGGCCTCGGTGGCGATGGCCAGCGGATGTGGGTCGTCGACGATCAGCTCGCGGGAGAAGCTTTCGGCGTCCGGCGTGTTGAGCGGCGTGCCACCCAGCGAGAACGACCAGGGCATGCCGATGTCGGCGGCGATGGCATCGACTTCGCGGCTGTGTGCGCCGTAAGGCCAGACGATCGCCCGCGGCGCCTGGCCCGTGAGCGACTCGATCGCCGCGCGGCTGCGGGCGAGATCCGCGCGGATGCGCTGGCGGAACTCGGCATCGCTCTCGTACTCCCCGCTGTCGGGATCCAGCCGGCGGGTGATGGCCGCCGGCTCCCGGTTGCCCTGCGGGTTGGCGAGAATGCCGCGGTGCAGGTCGTGGCTGTGGCTGGCGTATTCGACCAGCCCGGAGGCCTGCATCTCGCGAAGCTGCCCGGGGGTGACGAAGCCCTCGGGACCCAGCGGGCGGTCGTTGTAGGTGACCGTGCCCGCCGTGGCTGCTGTCTGCACCGACGGCTCGGCGAAGGCGTCCGGGGTGTAGGTCACTTCGCTGCCGGTCCAGACGGTCTCCAGCCAGCCGGTCTGCAGCGCGAACAGGGCGGGGTAGTCGTAGGCCTCGAGCAGCGGGAAGACGTGGCTGTGGAGACTGGCCAGGCCGTCGTCGAAGGTCAGCAGCACGGCGTTTTCCGGCAGCGGTCGGCCGCCGTCTCGCGCCTCGGCGATCCGGTCGAGCGAGACCGGATGCCAGTCGTTGGCCTTCATCCAGTCGAACCAGGCGACCAGGCGGTCGGTGTTGACGGCGTAGGGGTCCCTGTCCAGGCCGGAGATCACGTCGTCGCGCACGTCGTGGTAGCACAGCGCTATGAACTGCCCCTCGGGCACGGTCGGGAACGCGGCCGAGGCCGGGCCGGCGACCAGCAGGCCGGTGAGCAGGGTGGCAAGACGTAGCATCGGGCTCATCATCAGAAGATCCCCTCGAGGCCGAAGAGTCCGTACAGCCGGCGCTCGCGTTCGCCGTCGTAGGCGGTGCTGTTCCAGCCGATGCCGTAGCGAACGGCCCAGCGACGGTTGATGTCCCAGCGATGTTCGTAGCGCAGCTCCACCGCGGGATCGCTGCCGAAGTCCGTCTGGTAGCCGACGCCGGCGACAGCGTGGAAATGCTGGGTGAAGGCGCGGTCGTAGCGCCGCCAGGTAATCCAGTCGTGGTCGATGCGGACCGAGGCGCTGCCCGAGGTTTCCGGGTTGTAATACGGCCCGCCCGGTTCGCTGTTGCGCTGGTAGTAGAGGTCGCCGCCGACGTCGGTGACATGGTGCGGACCGGCGGCGACGCGGCGGGTGACGCCGCTGCCCAGCGACAGCCGGCGGTTGCCGTCGTCAAGCGAGAGCAGGTCGGTGGTGGCATAGGCGGACAGGGACTCCGAGGCCCGCCAGTCGACCGAGGCGTTGGCCGACCAGCCCTCGATGTCCGCTTCCCGGGCGCGCAGCGGGGTTTCCATCGAGTTGGAATCCGCCTCGACGCCGACCTGCCAGTGGTCGTCGAGCCACTGCGACCAGCCGGCGGCGACGCCGGGGTCCGCATCGCCGAGGCGGTCCCGGTGCGCGGCGATCCAGGCCTGTTTGCGTTCCGCGGCCCACTCGAGGCCCACGGCCACCCGGTCGTGGCTGGCGTCGATCTCGTCGTAGGTGGCCGAATCGCGACGATGCTCGACGAAGGCGCGCCAGTCCCGCTCGGTCCAGGGCGAGTTCAGGCGCGTACGCCAGCTGGCGTCGTCGTTGCCCGAGACCAGTGCGTCGCCGCCGCGGGTGCGGCCGAAGGTGACTTCGCTCTCGATGGAAAAGCGATCGCGGTCGTCGAGCTCCTCGAGGTGACGACGGACGCGGACGTCACGGGGGAAGTCGGCGGCGAGTCCGTCGACTTCCGCTTCCCAGTCGTCCCAGTGCTCGAGATCGCGGGCATTGGCCGCGCGTGCCAGGCGTGTTTCCAGGTCGTCGGGCGCCCAAGCCTCGGCGAGCTCGGTGATGTCCGCGGCCCGTTCCGGCCAGCCGCGCCAGCGGGCGATCTGGGCACGCTGACTCCACAGCCCCGAGTGCGCCGGCGCGAGCTCGACCAGTTCGCCGCTGCGCTGCCAGGCCGCGGCATCCTGCTGGCGATAGGCAGCGTCGTCGACCAGCAGGCGGTCGATGTCGGCCCGCTCCCAGTTGGCTACCGGCTCCCGCCCGGCGCCGGTGGACAGCCAGGCGGGTGCCTCGGAGGCCTGATCGCGCATGTCGGCCGCCCGCTCGTAGTCCTCAAGGGCGATCAAGGTGAAGTAGAGATCGAGCAAAAGCGTCAGGTCCACCGGTCCCTCGGCCGGGAGCAGCGATTCGTAGAGGGGCAGCGCCTTTTCCGGCTGTTCCTCGGCGAGATAGGCGTCGGCCGCGGCACGGCGGACGTAGGGTGGCGGTGTGGGTCGGTCGGGCAGGGATTCCCAGGTGGCGATCGCCTCGGGCATCCAGTCGCGTTCGCTCAGGAGAACCACCCTGTCGTTAAGGGCCCGCCGGTGCTGCGGATGCCCTTGGGGAACGCCTGCGATGAAGGCATCCAGCCGCGCCTGCGGAGCGGCCATGGCCGCGTCGGCTTCTTGCGGTCGACCGTCGGCGAGCAACTCGTCGCGGCGGTCGATGGCCTGGCGGATCTCTGCGGCAATGGCATCGGCCTCGATCTGCAGCCGGGTGTCGGGTTCGAACCACTCCGGGTGGGGCGTGACGGCGGCCAGGGCACGTTCGGCCGCCCCCAGTCGCCACAGGGCCAGGGTCTGTTCCACGTAGGGGAGCGTGGCGCCGGGGTCGGTTCGCCGGGCACGGTTGGCGAGGCTGAGTGCCTCCCGGGCCCGACCGGACAGGCGCATCCCGTAGGCCATCAGGGCGACCTGCCGGGCGGATTCGGGTAACGGTTCGATCGCCTCGAGCGTCTCGATGGCCGTGGCGAAATCACCGGCCTCCGCACTCACGACGCCGAAGAGCACCCTTGCCGGGGTGTCCAGGCGCTGGTGGGAGTCGCGGAGCACCGTCGCGGCCTCCTCGAAGCGGCGGGCATCCCGAAGCGCTCCGGCCCAGGCGGCGTGGGCGTATGCCGGCACATCCCCCGGTTCGAGCTCGGCGGTGTGTTCGAGGATGGCGGCGTTGTCGCCGGCCTGGCGACGCAGGATGATCAGGTCGGCGAGGATCAGGCGGTTCTCAGGGTGCTTCGCATGCAGGCTTTCGAGCCGGGCAATGGCATGGTCGAGGCGCCCTTCCCGGGCGAGTTCCACCGCCGAGACGCGCTGCTCGTCGTCGGGTGATTCCGCCAGAGGGCTTGCCACGGGCATGCCGGCCAGCAGCAATGAGAGCAACAGGGATGGCGCCGGGCGCCAGGGGAGTCGGTTGCCGTATGGCATTCTGCGTCCTGCCTTGAGCATGTTTCCTTCCACGGCCTCCTGTTCCTCTGCACGAATGCCGAGCCACACTGGCTCTGGCCCCGGGGCGGTATCGGTTCGGTACAGACCTTTCCTCCCAATCATAGGCAAGATCTTGGCGGGATACCGTTTTCCTATTCGGTTTCAGCGTCCCGCGGCGCTCGGCCAGCGCCAGTTGCGAACCTCGGGCAGGTCCTCGCCGTGCTCGCGGATGTAGTGATCGTGGTCCACCAGCCGCTCGTGCAGGTGCTGGCGGAAGTGCGCGGCGCGGACCTTGAGCCCCGGCACGCGTTCGATCACGTCCATCACCAGGTGGTAGCGGTCGATCTCGTTGCGCACCGCCATGTCGAAGGGCGTGGTGGTCGTGCCTTCCTCCTTGTAGCCGCGCACGTGCAGGTTGACGTGGTTGGTGCGCCGGTAGGTCAGCCGGTGGACCAGCCAGGGATAGCCGTGGTAGGCGAAGATCACCGGGCGATCGAGGGTGAAGATCGAGTCGAAGCTGCGATCGGACAGCCCGTGCGGATGCTCGGAAGGCGGCTGCAGGCGCATCAGGTCGACGACGTTGACCACCCGGACCTTGAGTTCCGGCAGGTGGCGGCGGATCAGGTCCACCGCCGCGAGCGTCTCCCCGGTCGGCACGTCGCCGGCGCAGGCCATGACCACGTCGGGCTCCACCCCGTCGTCGTTGCTGGCCCATTCCCAGATCGAGATCCCGGCGGTGCAGTGCTTGATCGCGGCGTCCATGTCCAGGTACTGCGGCTGGGGCTGCTTGCCGGCGATGATCACGTTGACGTAGTCGCGACTGCGCAGGCAGTGGTCGATCACCGAGAGGAGGGTGTTGCCGTCCGGCGGCAGGTAGACGCGGATCACCTCGGCCTTCTTGTTGACCACGTGGTCGATGAAACCCGGGTCCTGGTGGGAGAAGCCGTTGTGGTCCTGTCGCCAGACGTGGCTGGTTAGCAGGTAGTTCAGCGACGGGATCGGCGCACGCCAGCCGATCTCCTGGCTGGTCTTCAGCCACTTGGCGTGCTGGTTGAACATCGAGTCGATGATGTGGATGAAGGCCTCGTAGCAGGAGAAGACCCCGTGTCGCCCGGTCAGCAGGTAGCCTTCCAGCCAGCCCTGGCAGGTATGTTCGGAGAGGATCTCCATCACGCGGCCGTCCCGGGCGAGGTGTTCGTCGGTGTCGAGGTATTCACCGTTCCAGCAGCGATCGGTGGCGGCGAAGACGTCGTCGAGCCGGTTGGATGACGTCTCGTCGGGGCCGAACACGCGGAAGTTGGCGTGCTCGGCGTTACGCCGGATCACGTCGCGCAGGAAGCGGCCCATGGCGCGGGTCGATTCGGCGTACTCGTGGCCCGGGGATTCCACCTCGACGGCGTAGTCGCGGAAGTCCGGCAGGTCGAGCGGGCGACACAGCAGCCCGCCGTTGGCATGCGGGTTGGCCGACATGCGCCGGGTGCCGGTGGGGGTCCGGCGCGAGAGGTCGTCGCGCGGGTGGCCGGTCTCGTCGAACAGCTCCTCCGGGCGATAGCTCTGCATCCACTCTTCCAGCAGCCGGCGGTGGGCCGGGTTGTCGCGCACGTCGGCCACGGGCACCTGGTGCGAACGCCAGGAGTTCTCCACCGGTTTGCCGGCGACTTCCTCCGGCCCCGTCCATCCCTTGGGCGTGCGCAGGACGATCATCGGCCAGTTCGGCCGGGTGGTCTCGCCGTCTTCGCGCGCCCGCCGCTGGGTCGATTGGATCTCGTCGACGACCCGGTCGAGGGTTTCGGCCATCTCGACGTGCAGGCGTTCCGGGTCATCCCCGCTGACGAAGTGGGGCGTGTAGCCGTAGCCGCGCAACAGGGCGTCGAGCTCCTTTTCCGGAATGCGGGCCAGGATGGTGGGGTTGGCGATCTTGTAGCCGTTGAGGTGAAGGATCGGCAGCACGGCGCCATCCCGGGCCGGGTTCAGGAACTTGTTCGAGTGCCAGGACGTGGCCAGTGCCCCGGTCTCGGCCTCGCCGTCGCCCACCACCGCGCACACGATCAGGTCGGGGTTGTCGAAGGCCGCGCCGAAGGCATGCGAGAGCACATAGCCCAGCTCGCCGCCCTCGTGGATCGAGCCCGGGGTTTCCGGCGCCACGTGCGAGGGGATGCCGCCGGGGAAGGAGAACTGCTTGAACAGGCGCTGCATGCCGACGGCATCGCGGCCGATCGCGTGGTAGACCTCGGAGTAGGTGCCTTCCAGCCAGGCGCTGGCCACCAGCCCCGGTCCGCCGTGCCCGGGGCCGGTGAGAAAGATCGCATCCAGGTCGCGGGCGACGATCTGGTGGTTCATGTGCGCGTAGACGAAGTTCAGCCCGGGGGTGGTGCCCCAGTGGCCGAGCAGCCGGGGCTTGATGTGCTCCGGGCGCAGCGGCTCGCGGAGCAGCGGGTTGTCGAGCAGGTAGATCTGGCCCACCGACAGGTAGTTCGCCGCCCGCCACCAGGCGTCGATGCTGGCGAGATCCTCGGCGGTGGGCAGGTGGGTGTCTCGCGCTGTGCTATCGGTCGTCATCGCTGGCCTCATGACGTGTCATGACGGTTGGTTGAACGGGTTGCGGCGGCTGTCGCCCGCCGCCTCAGTGCATTTCCCGGAGCTGCCGGACCATTTCCGTCTCCTCGTCGGCGGGTACCACCCAGATGCCGGCCGGGCTGTGCGGCTGGTGAATCGCCCGGAGGCCCTCGCCCGGGGCCCGGTTGGCCTTCGGGTCGATGGCCAGCCCCATCATGTTCAGCCCCTCGCAGACCGTTTCCCGCACGACGGCGTCGTGCTCGCCCACGCCCCCGGTGAACACCAGCGCGTCGAGCCGTCCGAGGTTGACGAGGTAGCCGCCCAGGTAGTGGCGGATGCGGTGGATGTACATGGAAAGGGCCTCGGCGGCCAGTTCGTCGCCGCGGTCGATGGCCGCGTGGATCTCGCGCAGATCGCGCGTGCCGCACAGCCCGGTCAGCCCGGACTCGCGGTTGAGCAGGTGGTCCACCTCATCGGCCGTCAGCCCGCCGTGGCGCTCGAGGAACCCCGGGATTGCCGGGTCGATGTCGCCGGCCCGCGTGCCCATCACCAGCCCCTCCAGCGGGGTCAGGCCCATCGAGGTGGCGGAGCTGCACCCCCTGCGGATGGCGGTCATGCTCGCGCCGTTGCCCAGATGCGCCACGATCAGGTTGAGCCTTTCCCCGGGGTGACCGAGCTGTTCGGCCATGCTGCGCAGGGCGTTGGCGACGGACAGGCCGTGAAAGCCGTAGCGGCGGATGCCCAGCTGCTCGCGGCACCAGGCCGGCAGGGCGTAGTCGCGGCTTTCCGGGGGCAGGTCGTGGTGGAAGGCCGTGTCGAACAGGGCGTACTGTTCGACCTCCGGCAGTCGCTCGCGCGCGGCCTCGATGCAGGCCACGGCCAGCGGGTTGTGCAGGGGGGCGAGGTGCTCGATCTCCCGCAATCCGGCGAGCATCGCCTCGTCGACGCGGGTGGGTGCGTGGAATCGGTTGCCGCCATGCACCACGCGGTGAGCCACGCCCCGTATCCTTCCGGGGCTGCAGCACTCGAAGGCGGACAGGTGTGCGGCCAGTGCCCCCGCATGGTCGCTACCCGACGGGTCGTTCAGCTCGTCGGTCTGCCGGGCGAACACGCGGTTGCCCGCGGCATCGAAGGCCGAGACCTTGAGCGAGGACGAGCCGGCGTTGACGGCCAGCCAGCAGTCGCTTTCCTCCAGGTGGTGGGCGTGTTCCGTCATCTGCGTCGTTGCCTGCCGTTGTGCGATTCCAAGCGAGCATCCCTCGCCCGCATGACCCCAGGGTGACGGCCACATCCACGGCTCGCACGAGAGGGATGTGGCGGATCGGCCCTGCCGGGACGTCACCCTGACGTTCCCGAGGGAAGGGTGATGCCGAACCGTTCAGGGCCTTGAACGAGATTAGTCCAGAAACCGCCCGGTTGTCAGTGGCTTGGCGGCCACGGGCCGGTCGAGGCCGCGTAAGCGCAAAAAAAACGCGCCCGGGGTGGGCGCGTCTGCTCTGGTCCGTGTCGTTCGGCGGTCGACCTTACTGGTCTTCGCCCTCGGCGACGGCCTGCTGGATGGCCTCGAGGATGCGCTCGCCGCGCGCCCCGGCCATCTCGATGAACCGATCGTAGACGGGGTCGTTGCGCTCGGCGAAGGCGGCGACCTGTTCCTCGGTCAGTCGGACGAATTCCGTGCCGCCGTCGGCGCGGATTTCCTCGGCCGCCTCCTCGTTGAGCTTCTGCTGCTCCTCGTAGATGTACGGGCCGAGTTCCTCGGTCACGTCATCCACGCTCGCGCGCATCTCCTCGGGCAGGCTTTCGAGGAAGCCCGGGCTGGAGATCACGGTGGCGACGAACTGGGCGTTCTTCGCCTCGATCATGTAGTCCTGGACCTCGTGGAAGCTCATGTCGCGCATGGCGAACATCGGCTGGACCTGCGCGTCGATCTGGCCGCGCTCGAGCCCGCCGTAGACCTCGGAGTACGCCATGCCCTGCGGGCTGGCGCCGTAGGCCTCGTAGGTGGCCAGCAGGAGTTTCGACGGCATGACGCGGAACTTCACGCCATCGAAGTCCTCGGGCTGTTCGATCTTCTTGTTCGAACTCCAGACCATCCAGCCCTCGGGCACGATGGAGAGCAGCTCCAGCCCCTTCTCGTTGTAGGCCTCGCCGAGCTCGCCGTAGACGGTCTCGTTGTCGGTGAAGATCGACCGGTTGACCTCATCGTCCTGCGAGAACAGGAAATGCAGGGAGAATACCTGCGCCTCGGGGATCGTCGAGCCGACGTGGCCGGCCGACGCGAAAGCGATCTGCACGGTATCGTTCTGGATCTGCTGGGTGATGTCCTGCGAGCTGCCCAGCGTGCCGTAGGGGTAGATCTTGACCTCGACGTCGTCGTGACGCTCCTCGATCAGCTCCTTGAACTTCTCCGCGTAGGCCCACTGGACGCCGCCCTCGGTCTCCTCGAGGGCAAATTTCCAGACTTGCTTGTCGTCGTCCGACGATGGCCCGCAGCCGCTCAGCGCCAGCCCGGCGGCGAGGGCGAGCGAGCCCATCCACAGGGCGCCCTTGTGTAGGAAGGTCTTGTCGTTCATCTGGTCTCTCCCTGGTTTTTCTGGTGCGTTCGGTCTCGATGCTTCGGTACGGGGGCGACTCGTCCCGGGCCCGACCCGATGACCTTAGCATGTCGAGCAAGCTCGCTCAGGTGTCGGCGCGTGGACAGGGTCTTCCGGCCGGGACTACACTGGGAAGCGGAGCCAACGCGGTACGCCGGAAGGCGGCGTGCCGGGATCACAACGACAAGGTGTCGGGAGCGCGCGGGAAGCATGGCGCCTCGCCGGCAGGGAGACGTGGATGTCCGAATCGCAGGGAGGCCCGTTCCGTTCGCCGGTGATGCGGGCCATTCGAGGTCTCGACCGGGGGATCGGCTGGCTGGAAGACGCCGTGCTGATCGTGTCGATCCTGTTCATGGCGACGTTGAACATCGTCAACGTGCTCGGCAACAACCTCAAGGACTGGGGCGTGCCGTTCGTCAACGGGCTTTCCTGGGCCGTGGAGATCAACCAGGCGCTGCTGGTGATCATCACCTTCGTCGGGGTGGCGAAGGGCGCGCGGCACGGGCGCAACATCCGCATGTCCGCCATCTACGACCAGCTCAGGGGCAAGTGGCGCAAGGGGCTGAACATCGTCATCACCACCGGCTCGGCCGTGGTGATGTTCTACCTCGCCTACTACGCCTTCCTCTACGAGGCGCAGGTCCGCGCCATCGGCCAGTCCACGCCCTCGCTGGGCATCCCGTTGTGGGTCCTCTACATCGCCGTGCCCGCGGGGCTGTTCCTCACCGGCGTGCAGTACAGCCTGACCACGGTGCGCAACCTGACCGAGAAGGAGGTCTACCGATCGTTCGCCGAGCGTGAGGTCTACGAGGAGGCGGACCTCGCCGCCGTCGAGGCCAGGAAGCTCGAGGAAGGCGACGACCGCGACGCCTCCGCTGACAGGGAGGGTCGTCACTGATGCTCGCCCTGACCTTCGTGCTGATGTTCCTGCTCCTGCTGATGGGCTTCCCGATGATGGTGCCCCTGATCATCGGGGCGCTGGCGATACTGGTGGTGAGTTTCCCCGAGGTGGGCGCCAATCAGCTTATCCAGCAGATGGTCGGCGGGGTGCGGCCCTCGGTGCTGGTCGCCGTGCCGATGTTCATCCTGGCGGCCGACATCATGACCAAGGGCCACACGGCCAACCGCCTGCTCGACCTGGTGCATGCCTTCGTCGGGCATCGCCGCGGCGGGCTGCCGATCACCACGGCCGTGTCCTGCACCCTGTTCGGGGCAGTATCCGGTTCGACCCAGGCGACCGTGGTCGCCATCGGCACCGCCCTGCGGCCGAAGATGCTCAAGGCCGGCTACAAGGACAGCTTCACCATGGCACTGCTGGTGAATGCCTCGGACGTGGCCCTGCTCATCCCGCCGTCGATCGCGGCGATCATCTACGGGGTGGCGGCCAACGTCTCGGTGGGCGAGATGTTCATCGCCGGGATCGGGCCGGGCATCCTCATCATGGTGATGTTCTCGATCTACAGCTGGTGGATCTCCAAGCGCTGGAACATCCCGCTGGGAGAACGGGTCGGCTGGGCGGGCCGCCTGCGGGCCATCCGCGGTGCCATCCTGCCGATGGGCTTCCCGGTGGTGGTGCTCGGCGGGATCTATTCCGGCCTGTTCAGCCCCACCGAGGCGGCGGCGATGTCGGTATTCTACGCGCTGATCATCGAGATGCTGGTCTTCCGCTCGGTCAAGTTCTCCGATCTGCCGGGCATCGCGTTGTCGACCGGGCTGATCACCGCGGTGGTGTTCATCCTTGTCGGGGCGGGGCAGGCCTTCTCCTGGGTGATCTCGCTGGCGCAGATTCCCACCGAGATCCTCGGCCCGATGCTCGACCACGTGGCGGCCAACCCCACTCACCTGCTGATCCTGATCGCCGTGTCCTACTTCGTCGCCTGCATGTTCGTCGACCCGATCGTGGCGATCTTCGTGCTCACGCCGATCTTCATTCCGGCGATCAACGCCTCGGGGGTCGACCCGATCCTTGTAGGCACGCTGGTGGTGCTGCAGTCGGCGATCGGCTCGGCCACGCCGCCGTTCGGCTACGACATCTTCACCGCCATGGCGGTGTTCCGGCGGCCGTACATGGAGATCATCAAGGGCACGCCGCCATTTATCGTCATGCTGCTGGCGACGACGGTGCTGCTGATCATGTTCCCGCAGATCGCCCTGTTCCTGCGGGATCTCGCCTTCCGCTGACGGAACTCGGTGTCAGCCGGTCTGCAGGCGACGCCTGGCCTCGGCCAGGCGTTCCTGCGTTCCGACGTCCAGCCAGTCGCCGCGGTGGTGTTCCCCGCAGACCTGTCCGGTCGCGATGGCCTCGCGCAGCAGCGGGCCGAGTGCCCGGCGCCCGGGCTCGAGTCCCGCGAACATCGTCCGGCGGTACAGGCCGATGCCCGAGTAGGTGAAGCGCTGGTCGGATCCCGGCGTGAGTCGCCCCGTCGCATCGAGGCCGAAGTCGCCTTCGGGGTGATGGGGCGGGTTGTCGACCAGCACCAGGTGGGCGAGGCAGTCGTCGGGCAGGCATGCCGCCCGCTCCGCGAGCGCCCGGTAGTCGATGTCGGCCAGCACGTCGCCGTTGACCAGCAGGAAGGTCGGTGACAGGTGCCGGAGTGCGTGGCGGATGCCGCCGGCGGTCTCCAGCGCGTCCTCGGCCCGGTCGCCTTCCGCCGAGTACTCGATCGACAGCCCCCAGCGGCGGCCGTCGCCCAGGTGCGCGCGGATCCGTTCGCCGAGGTGGGCGAGGTTGATCACCACCCGCTCGATCCCCGCCGCGGCGAGCCGGTCGAGGTGGTACTCGATCAGCGGGCGGCCGCCGACGTCGATCAGCGGCTTGGGCGTGTGGTCGGTCAGCGGCCGCAGTCGCTCGCCCCGCCCGGCCGCCAGGATCATGGCCGTGACCGTGCTCATGTCGTGGCCTCCGGCTCCAGGCCGGCGACCAGGTCGCGCAGGGGGGCGAGTTCGGGGGCGCGGTCGAGTGCCCACTGCAGGTGGCGCCAGGTCAGCGGCAGGTCGTCGAGGTAGCCGTGCTTGCCGTCGCGCAGGCTCAGGCGGGCGAAGATGCCGAGGACCTTGAGATGGCGCTGCACGGCCACCCAGGCGAAGTCGGTGCCGAAGCTCTCGAGGTCCTTCGCCGTCAGCCCGGCCTCGCGCGCGGCCTGCCAGAAGGCGGCGATCTCGCGTTCGACGTCCGCCTGCGGCCAGTCGATGTAGCTGTCGCGCAAGAGCGAGACCAGGTCGTAGGCCAGCGGCCCGCTCACCGCGTCCTGGAAATCGATGATCACCCAGTCGCCGCCCGCGGGCATCAGGTTGCGGCTGTGGTAGTCGCGGTGGACGAACACCGGCTCCATGCCGACCATCCGCTCGGCGATCCGGCCGGTCAGCTCGTTCCAGCGCCGGCAGTCGCCGTCCGACCACTCGGCCGATTTCAGTCGCCTCCGGTACCAGTCGTCGAAGAGCTGCATTTCCGCGATCAGCCGCCCGGCGTCGAAGGCCGGCAGCCCGTCGTGATCCGTGGAGGCGAGGGGGATCAGCTGTGCCCGGCAGGCGGACAGCGCCTGCCGGCGCTCGTCGGCGTCGGCCGATGCCTGCCAGGAGAAGAGCGTCTCGCGCCCCAGGTCGTCGAGCAGCAGGAAACCGGCCGCCGGGTCGCGGGCATGGATGCGCGGCACCGGCAGGCCGGCGCGCTGCAGGCGCCCGTGGACGTCGAGGAACGCGTCGAGCGGCTCCCGGTCCGGGGGCGAATCCATCACGATCAGGCTCTCGCCGTCGCGCTCGGCCCGCCAGTAGCGGCGATTGCTGGCATCGCTGGAGGCGGCGGCCAGTTCGCCGAAGCCGGGCGCATGGCGCTGGAGAAAGGCGTGGGCCAGTTCGTGTCGTCGGTCGACGGGTGCGGGCATCGGTGTCTCGGTCAGCGGGGTTGGGGGCGTGCAGACACGCCGGTTTGCGTCGATACTCTTGTCCCGGCGTCGGGCCGGGCGGCCTGTGGCGATTCTAACCGGCCCGGCGCACCGGCTGCAGCATTCGCCCACGACAGTGAGGATCGACCATGCATCACAGGATTCGTTCACGGCACGAGCCGCGGGAGCGGGAGGTGACCGACCGCCGGCTGGTGGTCGACCGGGAGGCGCGCCGGCGCTTCATGCTCTCGGTACTCGGCGGCGGGGCCGCCCTGGCGCTGCCCGGCTGCACGCGGGCGAACGAGGACGAGGCACTGTCGGAGCAGCTGACCGAGCGCAAGGCGATCCTCGGCTACAACAACTACTACGAACTGGGTACCGGCAAGACCGACCCCGGCCGCCATGCCGGGGCGTTGCAGTCGCTTATCGACGCCCGCGAGCCGTGGACGGTGGAGGTCGACGGCGAGGTGACCCGGCCGGGGCGCTTCACGGTGGACGATCTTGTCGGGCTGCACGCCCCCGAGGAGCGCATCTACCGCATGCGGTGCGTCGAGGGCTGGTCGATGGTGATTCCCTGGGAGGGCCTCCCGCTCAAGGCCCTGCTCGACCGGGTCGGCCCGACCGGCGAGGCGCGGTTCGTGCGCTTCGAGACCGTCAACGATCCGGACAATCCGCTCCCCGGGCAGCGCCGCCGGGTGCTCGACTGGCCCTACGTCGAGGGACTACGCCTCGACGAGGCGAACCATCCGCTGACCCTGCTGGCCACCGGGATCTACGGCGAGCCGCTGGCGCCCCAGAACGGCGCGCCTGTCCGCCTGGTGGTGCCGTGGAAGTACGGCTTCAAGGGCGGCAAGTCGCTGGTGCGCATCAGTCTCGTCCGCGACATGCCCGTCTCCACCTGGATGGAGGCCGCACCGAGGGAGTACGGCTTCTACGCCAACGTCAATCCCGAGGTCGACCATCCCCGCTGGTCGCAGGCGACCGAGCGCCGCATCGGCGAACTGGGACGCCGCGACACGCTGATGTTCAACGGCTATGCCGACGAGGTGGCGCACCTGTATGCCGGCATGGACCTGAAGACGCACTTCTGATGCGGGGGCGGGGCGTTCGTCGGCTGGCCTGGTGGCTGGTCTTCCTGGCCGGGCTCGCGCCGCTTCTCTGGCTGGCCTGGGCGCTGCCGACGAACCGGCTGGGCTTCGAACCGGTGGTCGACAGCCTGCGCTTTCTCGGCCAGACGGCGATCTGGCTGCTCATGATCGGGCTGGCCATCACGCCGGTCGGACGCCTCCTGCCCTCCTTGCGGTTGGTCGACTACCGGCGGATGGTGGGGCTGTACGCCTTCTTCTACGCCTCCCTGCACGTCGCCGTCTGGCTGGTGATCGACCGGCAGCTCGACTGGCGGGCGATCGTCGAGGAGATCGCCGAACGCCTGCACATCGGTTTCGGCGCGCTGGCCTTCCTCCTGCTGGTGCCGCTGGCGGTCACCTCGACGAAAGGGTGGATGCGCCGGCTCGGCTCGGGTTGGCGTGAGCTCCACCGTCTGGTTTACCCTGCCACGGGCCTGGCGGTGCTGCACTACTTCCTGTCGGTCAAGCTGGACACCCGCACCCCGCTGCTGCTCATGGGGCTGCTGGTCGTCCTGCTGGCGGCTCGGCCACTGACCTGGCGATGGACGTCGGCACGACGCCGTCGTTGAGCATTAGAAATATCTTATGCCATGATAAGGAAATTGATTCAGCGGCTCGTCCCCCGGACCTGCCGCGGAGAACGGAGGAAAGTTCGATGAGGCTGACGGTAATCGGTGCCGGTTTCGGTGCCCTGACCGCCATTCGGCGGTTGCGCAAGCAGAACCCGGCGGCGGAGATCACGCTGATCGCGCCCCAACCCACCTTCCAGTACTACCCCAGCCTGATCTGGGTGCCCTCGGGGCTGCGTCGCCGGGATGACATCCTCCACGACATCCGGCCGCTGCTCGAGCGCCTGGACGTGACCTACCACGCCGGACGCGTGACCGGGGTGAGCGAGGATGGCCGACGCGTGTTCACCGACAACGGCGAGGTGGAGAACGACGGGCTGATCATCGCCAGCGGCGGGCGGTTCATCAAGAAGCTGCCGGGCATCGAGCATGCCGTCACCCTGTGCGAGGGCATCGATGCCGCCGAGGAGATCGCCACCCGTCTGGCGAAGATGTCCGGCGGGACCATCGCCATCGGGTTCGGCGGCAACCCCAAGGAGCCGTCGGCGGTGCGGGGCGGGCCGATGTTCGAGCTCCTGTTCGGCATCGACCGGCTGCTGCGCCGCGAGGGGCGGCGGGACAAGTTCGACCTGGTGTTCTTCAATCCCTCCCCGCGCCCGGGCAACCGCCTGGGCGAGAAGGCGGTCGACCGCCTGCTCGAGCGGATGGAAAAGCACGACATAAGCACGCACATCGGTGCCAAGCCGCAGCGATTCGAGAAGAACCGCGTGGTCACCGAGAAGGGCGAGTTCGAGGCCGACCTGATCCTGTTCATGCCGGGCATGACCGGCCCGGGCTGGCTGCCCGAGTCCTCGTTCCCCGTCTCGCCCGGCGGCATGATCGAGGCCGACGAGCATGCCCGCGTCAAGGGCTTCGAGCGCGTCTACGTGGTTGGTGACTCGGGTAGCTATCCCGCCCCCGACTGGGCGCCGAAGCAGGCGCACATGGCCGACCTGCAGGCGGTGGCGGCGGCGGACAACCTGCTGGCGGAGATCGCCGGGGAGCCCGTGGAGCAGACCTTCAAGTGGGAGCTGGTCTGCGTCATGGACATGCTCGATCGCGCCGTGCTGGTGTTCCGCAACGAGAAGCGCCAGTTCATCACGCCGCCGTGCCGCCTGCTGCACTGGGCCAAGCGCCTGTTCGAATGGTGGTACCTGCGCGACCTGCGACGCTGATCGGGGCGGCGGCGAAGACGGCAGGGCGGGTTTTGCGCTAGGCTTTCACCCGTCCGGGAACCCGGGGCGGCGCGGTGAGCACACGATCGCCATCCGGCCGAGGTTCCTTCCGACCGCCTGCGGCGGCCGTGCAGTCACAACGGATGCAATGCCTTGTCCCTGATACGTCTGTTTTTCCAGTTGCTCTTCCTCCGGGTCGGTCCCGAGGACATGCCCGCCGGCACCCGGCCGGTCTACACGGCGCTCGGGTTCTACCTCGTCGTTGGCCTGCTGCTGGACCAGGTGGTCGCCTCGGAGGCCGGGTTCGGCGCCGGTCTGGTGCTGCTCGGTACCGATGCCGCCGTCCTGGCGCTGTATTCCGCCGGGCTGGCAATGGCCTGGGGGCATCGCCCGCGCATCCCGCAGATGCTCACGGCGCTGTACGGGGCGACGGCCATGCTCGGGCTGGTTGCCTGGCCGCTGGTGGCCATGCAGCCGACGGGCGGCGAGGCGGTGGACGTCGACAGTGCGGTCGGCCTCTGGTCGATGCTGATGATCGCCCTGTTCGCCTGGAACCTGGTGGTCCTCGGGCAGATCTACCGCCGGACGCTGGGGCTCAACGCCGCCATCGGCATGCTCATCGCGCTGGGCTACTTCATCCTCTCCTCGCTCGTCTACATGGCCCTGGCCACCCAGATGCTGCCGGGCGAGACCGGGCTGCCGTCATGACCGCCGAAACCCGCAAGCTGCACATCCTCGGTATCGCCGGGACCTTCATGGGGTCGCTGGCGCTGCTGGCCCGCGAGATGGGCTTCGAGGTTTCGGGGCGGGATCACGCCATCTATCCGCCCATGAGCGATCAGCTCGCCGCGGCGGGGATCGAGGTGGCGACCGACATGAACGCCCCGCTGCCGGCGGATGCCGAGATCATCGTCGGCAACGTCATGCGGCGTGACATGGCCGTGATCGACCAGCTGCTCGGCGGCTTCTTCCGCTTCCGCTCCGGGCCGCAGTGGCTGGGCGAGGAGGTACTCGCCAACCGCTTCGTGCTGGCGGTCTCCGGGACCCACGGGAAGACCACGACCACCTCGATGGTGGCTCACATCCTGGAGGCGGTCGGCATGGCGCCGGGCTTTCTCATCGGCGGGGTGCCGGGAGGGTTCGGTGTCAGCGCCCGGCTGGGCGAGACACCGTTCTTCGTCATCGAGGCCGACGAATACGACACGGCCTTCTTCGACAAGCGCTCGAAGTTCCTGCACTACCGCCCGCGCGGGCTGGTGATCAACAACCTCGAGTTCGACCACGCCGACATCTTCCCGGACCTGGCGGCCATCGAGCGACAGTTCTCGCACCTGTTGCGACTGGTCCCGGGGCAGGGCAAGGTGATCGCCCCGCTGGGCGAGCCGGCCATCGAGCGCGTGCTCGAGGCCGGCGTGTACTCGCCGGTCGAGCGGTTTGCCGACCGCCGGGATGCAGCGGCCGACTGGTGGCAGGAGGACGGCGAGGTCGTCTGCGAGGGGCAGGCGATCGGCCGTCTGCCGGACGCCATCGAGGGTGAGCACAACCGGCACAACGCGCTGGCCGCGCTGGCACTGGCCCGTTTTGCCGGGGTGCCCGCGGCGCAGGCACTGGCGGCCCTGTCGGGATTCCGGGGCGTGACCCGCCGCCTGGAGATCAAGGGGGAGGTCGATGGCGTGCGCGTGATCGACGATTTCGCCCATCACCCCACCGCGATCGAGGCGACCATCGCCACGGTGCGCGGACAGATGCGGGCCGCCGGAGCCGGTCGCCTGGTGGCGGTGCTCGATCCGCGCTCCAATTCCATGCGGGCCGGGGTGCATGCCGACCGTCTGGCCGCGTCGCTCGCACAGGCCGACCGGGTCTTCGTGCATGCGCCGGACGGGCTGGGATTCGACCCGGTCGGCACGCTGGCCGACCTGGGTGACCGCCTCGCGGTGGTGGAATCGGTGGACGTCCTGCTCGAAGAGGTTGTCCGCGGGCTGGGTGCGGGCGACTGGGTGCTGTCGATGAGCAACGGCGGCTTCGGCGGCTTTCCGGCCCGGCTGGTCGACCGACTGCAGGAGCCGAGGGGATGAGGCGTGGGGAGCGGACCGAGCACGTGGTGCTCGCCATGACCGGCGCGTCGGGCCTGCCCTACGCGCTGCGGCTGCTCGAGAGCCTGATCGCCGCCGGCTGCCGCGTGAGCCTGATCGCCTCGAAGGCGGCCCACGCGGTCGCGGCACTGGAACTCGACGAGCCCTTTCCCGCCCGGCACGATGCCCTGGCGGCCGAGCTGGGCGGCCGTTTCGGCGCCGCCGAGGGGCAGGTGACCGGCTACGCCCGCCAGGACTGGACCGCGCCGTTCGCCTCGGGCTCGAACCCCCCGGATGCCATGGTGGTCTGCCCCTGCACCACCGGTACCCTCGGGGCGATCGCGAACGGCCTCTCCGATTCGCTGATCGAGCGGACCGCCGACGTCTGCCTCAAGGAACGCCGGGACCTGGTGATCGTCCCGCGCGAGGCGCCCCTGTCGGCGATCGCCCTGGGACAGATGACCCGCCTGGCCGAGCTGGGCGTGATCATCCTCCCGCCGGCGCCGGCCTTCTACCACCGGCCGAAGACCATCGACGACCTGATCGACTTCACGGTGGCGAGAATCCTCGACCAGATCGGCGTCGGGCACGACCTGCACGCCCGCTGGGGTGATGCCGGCGGTTGAAAAGCGCGGGTCGGCCCACAGGTCGGCGGGCGGAGGGAGGAGAATGTCCCGCCCGCCGACACGAAATCCGTGGCCCGGGTTGATGCGCCCGGGCCGACATGCTGCCGAGTCATCGGCACGACAACACAAGGTGTCTCTATGACCGTTCATACCGCGACCGCGGACAACCTCGAAGGCCTTCTCAAGGACAACGACATCCTGCTGCTGGATTTCTGGGCACCCTGGTGCGGGCCCTGCCAGTCCTTCGGCCCGATCTTCGAGCAGGCCGCCGAGGACAACCCCGACGTCGGCTTCGCCAAGGTGAATACCGAGGAAGAGCAGGCGCTCGCCGGGCATTTCCAGGTGCGTTCGATCCCCACGCTGATGGTCTTCCGCGAGCGGATCCTGCTGTTCAACCAGGCCGGTGCCCTGCCGCGCCAGGCGCTCGACGAGCTGATCACCAAGGTCAAGGACCTCGACATGGACGAGGTGCGCGCCGAGGTGGAGAAGGCCGAGCAGGAGGCCGGTGGCCAGGCCTGAGACCGCGCCCGGCATGAGGGCGTGTTCCCGGGCTGACGGCCGACCGGGGAGGGGGGCGGCGTGATCTCGGTGATCCTGCAGATGGCCGGGACCATCGCGCTGGGCCAGATCTGGCGCCACGTGCGGCTGGGCGGCTGGAGCGCGGACGCCGCGCGCGGGGCGCTCACCTCGTCGGTCTACTACCTGTTCCTGCCGGCGCTGGTGTTCTCCGTGCTGTGGCGTGCGCCCCTGGGCGCGGACACGCTGCGCATCGCGGGCACCGCCGGCGTGGCCGTGGTCAGCTCGCTTCTGCTGATGGCGGCCGTCGGGCGCTTCATGACCATCAGCCGGGCGCAGTTCGGCGCGCTGCTGCTGGCGGCGAGCTTCCCCAATGCCACCTACATGGGGCTGCCGCTGCTCGGCAGCCTCTTCGGTGACGAGGGCCGGGCGGTCGCGATCCAGTACGACCTGTTCGCCTGCACCCCGCTGCTGCTGTCGGTGGGTATCCTGCTGGCCGCCCGTTTCGGTACCGGCGAGGAGGAGGTCCACCCGCTCAAGACACTGCTCAAGGTGCCGCCGCTGTGGGCGGCGGTCGCCGGGGCGGGGCTGAACCTCGCCGGGGTGGGGCAGCCGGAGTGGGCGGCCGAGTGGCTCGATCGCATCGGCGCGGCGGTAGTGCCGGTCATGCTGGTCGCGCTGGGCATGAGCCTGCGCCTGGAGACGCTTACCGGGCGTCAGCTGGCGACGGTCAGCCCGGCGTTGCTGATCCAGCTGCTGTGGATGCCGGCGGTGGCGATCCTGTTCGCGCTCGTGGTCGGCACCAGTGGCCAGACGCTGACCGCGGTGGTGCTGGAGGCGGCGATGCCCACGATGGTGCTGGGGCTGGTGATCTGCGACCGTTTCGGCCTGGACACCACCCTGTACGCCACCACCGCGAGCGCCTCGACCCTGCTGGCGCTGCTGACGCTGCCGTTCTGGCACGGTCTGGCTGTTTGATACTCCAAGGAGTCTGAACTGATGAGTGAAGCGGAAAAGCAACAAGGCGGTCGGCCGCGTGTCGAGAAGGACAGGGTCGTGCGCGTCTTCCACGTGATGCGCGACGACGACGGCCAGGTGCTGGCCGACACGCAGGTCGACGGTTTCGAGTACATCCACGGCCACGGCAACCTGATCCCCGGACTCGAGGCGGCCCTGGAGGGGCATGCCGAGGGCGACGAGATCGAGGTGACCGTGGAGCCCGAACAGGCCTACGGGCTGCACGATCCCGAGGCGGTCGTCGAGGTGCCCAAGGAGCGGATCGACGCACGGGCCGAGCTCGCGCCGGGCAACATGGTCGAGGCCCACGGCCCGGACGGGCGCATCGAGATGCTGATCCTCGAGGTGGGCGACGAGACGGTGAAGGTCGACCTCAACCATCCCCTGGCGGGTTTCCGGCTGCACTTCAACGCCCGGGTCGGCCTGGTTCGCGACGCCCATCCCGACGAGATCAAGCACGGCCGGGTCCATCCCGGCGGGCACCACCTGATGACCAGCGACTCCTCGGTCCACGACCTGCCGGAGGACGGGTCCTGATGGCGCGCGGAGAGCATGCCGTCGAGCCGTTCTACCGCCTCGGCTTCGCCGGGCACAACAGTCGCTACATCGACGTCTCCCTGACCCTGCCGGCAAGCGACGAGGGCTACCGGCTCAGCCTGCCGGCCTGGATCCCGGGAAGCTACCTGCTGCGGGACTTCGCCCGGCACCTGGTGGGCAAGCAGGCGCGCGATCGCGACGGGAATTCCGTGCGCATCGAGCCGGTCGACCAGCAGACCTGGGACCTGGCGCCTTCGCGCACGCCGGTGGAGGTCAGCTACCGCGTCTACTGTGCCGACTTCTCCGTGCGCAGCGCACACGCCGACTCGACCCACGTGTTCTTCAACGGCACCAGCGTGTTCCTGCGCGTGCACGGCGCCGAGCACGCCCGCCACGAGGTGGTGTTCGACGGCACGGGGCTGCCGGGCGCCTGGCGCGTGGCGACCACCCTGCCGGACATGGCCGTCGACGAGCGCGGGTTCGGCGACTACGCCGCACCCGACTACGAGGCGCTGATCGACCACCCGGTGGAGATCGCCGACTTCGTCGAGCGGCAGTTCACCGCCGGGGGCGTGCTGCACCGGATGGTGTTCACGAACCCCCTGCCCGATACCGACTTCGACCGGATCGCCGCGGACGTGGCGCGCATCTGCGAGACCGAGATCGAGCTGTTCGACGGCGCGCCGTTCGACGAATACCTGTTCCTGGTCGCGCTGGACGACTCGGGCTTTGGCGGGCTGGAGCATCGTGATTCCACCGCCCTGATCTTCCCGCGGGGACACCTGCCGGCGGTGACGGCCAGGGGGGTGAGCAAGGAGTACCAGCGCTTTTTGAGCCTCTGCGCCCACGAGTACTTCCACAACTGGAACGTCAAGCGCATTCGTCCCTCGGCCTTCGCCGGGCTGCCGCTCGACCGGCCCGCGCACACCCGGCTGCTCTGGGTGTTCGAGGGCTTCACCAGCTACTTCGACGACTGGCTGGTGCGCCATGCCGGGCTGATCGACGAGACCCAGTACCTCGCCGCGCTCGAGGAGACCGTCAACCGCGCGATGCGCGGCAAGGGCTGGTCGCGCCAGACACTGGAGGAGTCGAGCTTCTACGCCTGGACGCGCTTCTACCAGCAGGATGCCAACGCGGTGAACGCCATCGTCAGCTACTACACCCGCGGGGCGGTGGTCGCGCTGATGCTCGACCTGATGCTCCGCGAGCGCGGGGCGAGCCTGATGGACGTGATGCGCCGGCTGTGGGAGGAGCATGGCGAGCGGCCGCTGCCGGAGGGCGAGTCGGTGGAGCGCATGATCGAGGAGACCATGGGCGAGCCGATGGGGGCGTTCTTCGAGCAGGCACTGCGCTCCACCGAGCCGCTCGACGTCGCCGGGCTGCTGGCCCGCTTCGGCGTGGCCATGGTGCCGCGCGGCGAGCAGGAGGGTCCCGATGCCGGTGTGCGCGTCGACGAGCGCGACGACCGGGCCGCGCGTGTGCAGATCGTGTTCGAGGACCGGCCCGGGGCGGCCGCCGGGTTGGCGGTGGGCGACCGCATCATCGCCATCGACGGGTTCGCCGTTTCCGGGCTCGACTGGCGGATGCGCCTGGCGCGTTGCCGGGCCGGCGACCGCTTGCGCCTGCACGTATTCCGCGAGGGGCGCCTGCTGGAGATGACGCTGGAACTGGCCCCCGAATGCCACAACCAGCACCGGCTCGAGCGCAAGGCCGGCGACATCCGGACCGAGGCCCGCTTCGCCGCCTGGCTTGCCGTGGCGGAGCGCTGAGGATCCCGGGGCGGAGCGGTCGGCGTCTCGTCGCTGTCGCCGCGTCGGGACCGAGTCGTGGCAAGATGACGAGCCGACCATGACCCCCTTTGCCGCCTCGCGAACCATGCCTGCCGATCCCGTCACCGAACTGGACTTTCCCACGCTCCGCGCGCGACTGGGTCGCTCGGGCGCGTTTTCCGGGTGGCGACAGGCGTTCCCGTCGAGCGTGGACTCGAGCAACCGCCTGGTGCGCGAGATGGCGGCGGCCGCCATCAGCGCCGGCGAGTCGCCTCGTGCCATCGTGGTCGCCGGCGAGCAGAGCGCGGGCCGGGGACGACGGGGCACGGCCTGGCACAGCAGTGCCGGGGACGGGCTGTGGTTTTCGCTGATCGTGCCCGCCGACGGCGGGCTCCCGGAGGCGCCGCCGGCGCTGGCGATCGCCGCCCG
>NZ_JBKGYT010000022.1:0-24625 GCF_046545975.1 Guyparkeria sp.
AGTTCTTCGGCCCGAACACGCGCGAGACGTAGTCGTCGGCATTGGGGTCGAGTGTCACGCAGAAGGTCTCGACCCCCTGGCGGTGGAGTTCCTCGACCGCCTTCTTGGTGTCGTGGCGCAGGTACTGCGGGTCGCGCACGTCGTTGTCCGAGGGTTCGCCGTCGGTCAGCATCAGCAGCAGCTTGCGCTGGCTGGGTCTCCGGCGCATCAGTGCCCCGGCATGTCGCATGGCCGCCCCCATGCGCGTGGAGAGCTGCCCGGTCATGCCAGCCAGCCGGGCCTTGGCCTTGTCGCCGTAGGGCTCGTCGAAGTCCTTGAAGCGGTAGTACTCGACGTCGTGGCGACCGTTGGAATCGAAGCCGTGGATCGCGAACGGGTCGCCCACGCGGTGGATGGCGTCGGCCAGCAGGGCGGCCGCCTCGCGCGAGAGGTCGAGCACCGTGGTTTCCTCGTCGCCGCGGCCGAGCACGTCGTTGGTCGACTCGGACAGGTCGATCAGCAGAATCACGGACAGGTCGCGGATCTGCAGGCGCGTGCGGATGTTGATGCGTGGGTCGGGCGTATGCCCCATGCGGATGTCGATCATCGCGTTGACCGCCGCGTTGATGTCGATCTGGTCGCCGTCCTCGACCTTCTTCTCGCGCACCACGCCCTGTGGCTGGATCGCCTCGATCAGGTACTTCAGTCGCCGGACCAGCGGCTTGTGCCGCTCGAGGATCGCGTCGATCGACTCGGGGTCACCGTCGACGGGGCGCTTCTCGTTGACCGTGGTCCACAGCGGCCGCTCGAGCTGGGTCATGTAGTCCCACTCGTGGTAGTGCACCGGCGAGGCCGTGCGGTCCTCGGCGAAGATATCGGAGTACTTGCGGCCGTGGTTGTCGTAGAGCTCGGTACCCAGTACCCAGATCTCGTCGGCGTCCTCCGCGGAGATGTACTCGACGTCGAGCGAGTTGAGCATCTCCATGAGCGTGACGTACCGGCGCTTCTCGTCGATGCTGCCGGTGCGCACGGTCTCCAGCGCGGACTCGGGCTTCTCGAAGAGGAAGCGGTTGTCGTCGCGGTAGGGGATGCTCGAGACGTCGCGGCTCGGGCTGTATTCCAGGCCCATCTGGCGGGCCCGGGCGGCGAGTTCGATGCCGGCCTCCCGCGCTCGCTCGTAGGCCTCGGGGTCCTCGGCGATGCCGGCGAGATGCTGGCGGGCCGACTCGACCAGCGGGTGGTCGTCGCGGTAGTCCGGGTCGAGAAGCGCCAGGGCGATCCGGTCGAGCAGGGGGGCGATGTGTTCCTCGCCGGTCTCGTCGTGCCGATTGACCGCGATCCGCGCGATGCGTGACCACAGGGGTGCGAGCCCGGGGAAGTCCTTCCCGGCGAGGGATTCCACCCGGGCATCCTCCATCAGGCCGATGAACGTCTGCTCGAGCTTGGGGGCGTCCTCGGACTCGGGGTCGAAGCCCGAGTAGATCATGTGCGCGGCACAGTGTGCGGCCGCGGCCCGGTAGAGATTGACGCCGTCGACGCGTGTGTCGTCGCGGTCGACGTAGTCGTCGAAGGCGTCCGGCAGGTTGATGAACGGGCCCTCGATGAACGGCCGGTAGCCCTCGCGGCTCTCGAAGTCGCCGGAGGTCGGGCGCAGCAGGAAGTTGCGGGCCCAGAGGGCGCGCAGGTACATCACGAGCCGGCGCTGGACGTCGACGAACAGCGTGCCGCGCCGTTCCTTCTGCAGTACCGCCTCGGCATCGGGGCTGGCGAGGCTGAAATAGGCCTCGAGCGCATCGAAGTCGTTGCGGTGGGCGTTGATGCCCCAGGTCGCCCAGCGGCGCAGCCCGCCGAGGGTGAGCACCTCCAGCAGGTGATCGAGCTGCGTGAGCATGGGGCGCAGGGCACGCGGCGCCTGCGCGAGGATGGTATTGACCAGCGAGAGGTACTGCTGGAACAGCGAGGCCTCGCCCAGCCGCATGGCGGCCACCGGCGCGGTCGAGAACATCAGCGCGAGCACCGCCGCGCTGGTCTTCGAATACATCTTGATCGCCGTCGAGACCAGCTCGAAGGCGGCGTCGGTCCCCAGTTCCCTGGCCACCTGCGGCGCGCTCTCGATGAACGTGATCACGAGCTCGTCGCCGCGTCCCAGCGACTGCAGGCTGATCGCGGCGTCGATGTAGGCCTCGAGCGCCCGCGGCGGAAAGACGCGGGTCGCGTCCACCCAGTTGATCTCGAGGATCTCGCGGGCGGATTCGCTCAGCTCGTCCAGGCGCTCCTGGTCTTCTAGCCGTGCACTGCTCATGGTGTCGGTCACATCGTCGCGTGTGGCAAGGAAATGCAAGGGCCGGTCGAATGCCGGCCCTCGGGCGGGATCAGTCCGGCCAGACCCGGCGCGGGTGCAGCGGCTGCTTGCCCTGTCCGGGCGTCTTCGACTCGGAGTCTTTCTTGGCGGCCGGCTTGCGGGTGGACGATGACCGGGTCGTGGTGCTCGACTTGGCGGCGGGCTTCCTGGCCGGGGCCTTGCGTGCCGGGGTGCTGCGCTTGGCCGGAGCCTTGCTTGCCGTGGAGGTGGACGCCGCCGGCTTGCTCGCCGTTTCGTTTTCCGCTGCCGGCTTGGCCTCGGAGGGGCGGTTGGTGGTCTCGGTCGGCTTCGACTGGGACTCGGACTTCACGCTGGCGCTCAGCTTGTCTTCCAACTTGCTCATGATGACGTTACCTCGTCAATGATGTTCTCGATTTCGTCCACCGCCGCACGACCGCGGCCGCCAAGCTGGTAGACGCTCACTCCTTCCACGACCGCCGTTCGATAGGCGGCCCGGCGACGCACGGCCGCCGGGAGGACAGGCAAGCCAAGACCCGTGATGGCGTTCTGCATGGCACGGCTCATGGCGCTGCGCGGTTCGGTCTGGTTGAGCAACAGGGCCGCCGCAAGGGTTTCGTTGCCGTTCTCGCGCGCCTTGTTCACCGCCTTGACGGTGTCGGCGCTGGCCCACAGGTCGAGCGGCGAGGGGAGAACGGGGATCAGGACCCGGTGACTGTGGAGCAGCAACTCGATGGTCACGTTCATGTCCAGCGAGGGCGGGCAGTCGACGATCACGTAGTCGCAGGACTCCCGGGCCGCTGCAAGGTTGGCATGTGCATCGTCGTGATCGTCGAACAGGCGGGGCAGGCCCGACTTGGCCTCGCCCCATCCCGACCAGTGGCGCAGGGCACCCTGGGGATCGGCGTCGATCAGCCCGACCTCGCCTCGCCGGGCGAGCCCGGAAGCCAGGTTGATCGACAGCGTGGTCTTGCCACAGCCGCCCTTGAGATTGGCCAGTGCGATGACGTGTGCGGCCATGGTGTCACCCTCCTTGATGGGGTCAGCCTGCCCGGGTCTTCTCGGCCAGTTCGGTCGCCTGCCGGGCGAAGCGCACCTCGAGGTCGCCGAGCGTTTCCTCGAGCGGCGAGACGTTGACGCTCACTTGGGTGCGGTCGAACTGCAGGCTGGGGTGATAGCCCATTTCCTCGGACACCTCGGCGAGCCGGTCGAGGAAATCGCGCGTCTGCGCGTAGTCCTCGAACTCGAACTTCCGGATGAGCATGGGGGGACGTTTCTGGGTCTGCCAGCCGTCCACCTGGATGTCGGTCGTGTCAGCCATGTGCGTTCTCCCTGAGAACTCGTGTTGCTAGCCGCCGAGCTGACGGACGTGGCCCAGCTCTTCGTTGAAGAGGTGAGCGAACAGCGCGCCGGTCTCGTCGGGCTGGAATCGACGAAACCAGTTGGCGCCATCCTCGTAGAACCGCAGGCTTTCCCACTCCTTGGCCCGGGCGAGGGCGATGAGCTCCTCCGGGTCGCGGCCCGGCCGGACCGGGGCGAGGGAAAGGGCCGGCGGGGCGTACCCCAGCAGCAGCATCTGCCGCGTGACGAGGTCGGCGTGCCCCATCTCCTCGTCCGACAGCCGCGTTAGCTGTTCGGCCAGCGAATGCTGGCCCCAGAGCGATGCCAGCGTCGCGCGGGTGGCATGCTGCTGGGCGGACTCCATTTCCAGTTCCAGGGCTCGTCCGAGGAGCCCGATCACACGCGAATTCGATCGCATGGTCAAACCCTCGATTTAGGGATCAGCCACGATCGGCGTCGATTGACGGCACGCACCAGGAGGATTCGCAGTGGGCGGGATCCTCCGGCAGGATCGACTCGACCTCGCCGTGGACCCGCGCAATGATGTGCGCGGCCACCAGGCCATCCCCGACACGTTCACAGGCGTCGGCGCCGGCGCGGACGGCGGCGTTGACCGCGCCCGTCTCGCCTCGGACGAGCACGGTCACGTAACCGCCGCCGACGAACGAGCGGCCGACCAGCCGCACCTCGGCGGCCTTGGTCATCGCGTCCGCTGCCTCGACGGCAGGGACGAGGCCACGCGTCTCGATCATGCCCAGTGCAATACCGGAATTAGCCATGTGTGGAACCCTCGGGTCGGTCAATCCAACAGGAGCTGTCGGCACGATGGTGTCCTAACAGCTCCCGAATCAAGAATCTGGTTGGCAGACAGGGCCGTGCCACGGGGACACGGCCGCAGGAGCCTGCTAAAGGTACCCGGAATTAAGCCTCCGGGGTTTTCGGCAGAATGTTCTCTACCTCGGAGTGGACACGCGCGATGATGTGCGCAGCGACCAGGCCGTCACCAACACGCTCACAGGCGTCGGCGCCAGCGCGAACGGCAGCGTTGACAGCGCCGGTCTCGCCACGGACCAGAACGGTCACGTAACCACCACCGACGAACTGACGACCGACCAGGCGAACCTCGGCAGCCTTGGTCATGGCGTCAGCCGCTTCGATTGCCGGCACCAGGCCGCGCGTTTCAATCATTCCCAGTGCGATACCGGATACATCAGCCATTTGAGTTACTCCCAAGCTGTAGTTGAATCAGCCGGCGACGTCAGGCCGCCGACATTACGTGAATCCGCCTTAGGCTTCCGGGGCTTTCGGCAGGATGTTTTCTACTTCGGAATGGACACGCGCGATGATGTGCGCAGCGACCAGGCCGTCACCAACACGCTCACAGGCGTCGGCGCCAGCGCGAACGGCAGCGTTGACAGCGCCGGTCTCGCCACGGACCAGAACGGTCACGTAACCGCCACCGACGAACTGACGACCGACCAGGCGAACCTCGGCGGCCTTGGTCATGGCGTCTGCCGCCTCGATTGCCGGCACGAGGCCGCGCGTTTCAATCATTCCCAGTGCGATACCGGATACATCAGCCATCTTGTCTCTCCTCTCGAACGACTTTGTTAAACAGAAAACCTAGTGTCAGCACGGATCCCAGTGATCGATGATGCCGACAATTGTCAGATCCGTCTGGATCGTGGGATCCGGGAGCGCCAACCGCGCGGCGGAACCGCTGACGGTCACGACCCATTTACCCTCTGGTGCCCCGACCGGGTCGGCCGCGACGTTGAGTTTGCCGGCCTGGTCGACCAGCACCCTCAAGGAAACGTGTTTCAACCCCGGCACACGCCGCGTGGCCACAAGGTCGGAACGTACCTGCATGATCTCCATGTCACTCAGCAGACCACTGGTCGATGATCCCGACGATGGTCAGGTCCGACGGGTAGGACTTGCTGCCCGCCGCTTCCCTGGCCGCCGAGGAGCCGACGCAGATGACCCAGTCGCCCGGGATGCAGCCGATCGCGTCGACCGCCACCTGCGGCGTGCCGCCCGGCTTGTCGGTCACGACCAGCAGCGGGCGGTGGCCCAGCTCGCCGATCCGGTTGGTGGAGACCAAGGTCTTTTCGACCCGCATGATCTTCATGCCTGAGAAACCTCTTCAATTTCGCTGCCCGACGGGCGGTCCTGGACGCTGAGCTGGAAGCGCAGCATGCCTTCGTCATCCAGCTCCGCGTGGCGGGTGCGGATCGCGTGGCAGACCCGTTGGGCCCGTTCCACCGCCCGATCCCTTGCCCCCGGCACACGACCGTCGTAACGGTAGTGGATGGCGATCGGGATCGGCAGTCCGTGGCTCACGTTGAGCTTGCGGAAGATCTTGATCCCGACGTCCAGGTCATTCGTGTTCTCCTCGACGGTCTGGAGGTGGGCAAAGTACGCCAGGTTGCGCATCTGCACTTCCTCGAAACCGTCGCCGACGCTGATGTAGCGCTCGGCATGGCCGATGCTCTCGGCCGGGTAGCGGCCCTGGTACCGCTCCGTCACGTAGTCGATCTGCGACAGGTTGTTCACCAGCAGCGTGGCGATGAAACGTCGCATGCCGTCATGCGGCTCGCCACTGGTGCTGCGTCCCCAGTCGTCGGTCTCGTTGACCGCGCGGATCGCGTCGTACACGGCCCGGTGCGCGGCGTGCCGATCGAGATTCAACGTCTCCTTGTACAGGTAGGCGTTGTCGATGTAGCGGTGCACGCTGATGTCACCGTCGGCATCCGGGACGTGGACGCGGATCGCGTCCGTGTCCGTGTCGACACCCACCAGGAGGATGTCGGTACTCGCCCCACAGCAGTAGGTGTTCTCCACTGCTTGGCGGAAGGCATACAGCCGTTCCAGTGCGGCCTCGGCCGCCTTGCGCTCGTCGCTCCCGTGAGCGGCGCAGCCTTCATGATTGGGGTCCGACGAACTGCCGTGGTAGACCGCGATCTTCAGATAGCGGCTACCCTCGTCAGCCCGGTTCGGCACGCCCTCGCGAAACCGGCGAAGTTCGACTTCACTCCACTGGCGGAGGTCCTCCTCCACGTCGAACAGTGCGCCGGCATACGCCTTGCGATAGGTGAACGACCAGGCCGGGAGCCGCAGGATGAACGGCATCAGGCCCTTTAACCGTCCGTCCGAGCAAGGACTGATATCGATCGCGTGGAAACCGCAGTCGATGAAGAAATTGCTCGTGGACAGCGCGTCGTTCTTTTGGTCTTCCAGTTTGCGCCCGAACTGCTTGGTCGCAGCGTTGAGCGCCTCAAAGGTGGCACTTGCGAACAGCCCCCGCAGGTCCGGGCCGTTGATCCAGCTGTCGGCCAGCAGGGCCTCGTCGAAGCCGTGGCCGAGCCGGTCGCGGGCCAGGTCCTGGATGCGCTCGCCCAGCTGCCCGTCACGGGGCAGGGCGGCGACATCCTTGAGGAACGGAACGATGCGATCGAACCGCTCCTTGACGGAGTCCTCGCAATACGCCAGTTGCCGGTTGGCTTCGCGGTCGGTAAGCGGGTGATGGCACGAGCGCTCCGGCAGCGACGGGCAGGCCGGGTGCGCCACCTGGGGCGCGCCGAGCACGCCGCCGGGCCCCTTGGGTGCCCCGAGCCCGAAGGGGGCCCGGCGCTGACCCAGGCGGGGGGCGCCCAGCCTGCTGCGTCGAAACGGTTGCTGTGTCATCACGCCGCTCATTCCTGCCACTTAGCCCCTGGCACCGCCGGAGTAGGTGATGGTCGAGCCGTTCATGTCACTACCGCTGCTGCCGGTGATCTTGGACGCCGGAACCTCCGGACGCGGCACTTCACGGTTGACCCAGGCGTTGCGCACGGCACCGCGCGCCTGGCCTCGCAGGGACGGGTTGCGGCCCTGGGCCCACTGACCCTCGGTACCGGTCACCGATCCGTTGCGCGACCAGTCGTCACCGGTGACTCGGCAGCGATCGCCGCCTTCGCCGGTGATGCGCTCGGAAACCTGCGGCTCCGGGGCGCACTGCAGCTCGGTCTGGGCCGGAGCGACAGCCTGTGCAGGCTGCGGCTCGGCGGCCTCGACCGGTTGGGCCGGTGCGTTCTGGGTCGGCGCCGGGCTGACCGGTGCAGCCGGGGCGGGAGTGGGTGCCGCTGCCGCTGCCTGCGGGGCAGGCGTCGGCGTCGGCATGACCGAACCCATCCGCGGATGCGCGGGCGTCGGCTCAGGGTGACGGAACTCCGGCGTGCCGGTGATCAGTCCCATGGCCATGTTGCCGGGGCCGGTGATGCGGCCACCCTGGTCGAACGAGCTGCCCGTGACGCGGCCGCGGGCGGCGCGTGCCGGCGGTTGGACACTGAAGTCCTGCGGGGCCGTGATCGGCTCCTGGACCGGGGCGTGGGCCGCCTCGGGCACGTACCGTGCACTCGGCTGGGTCGGCGCGGCCAGCGGGTGGCTGGTCGGCGCGGCGCAACCGGTGTGCATCGCGTTGGCGTAGGGCGTGCCGCTGACGTAGTGGTCGTAACCGTATTCGTTACCGGTCACGTGCTCGGTCCGGTCCATCGGCGTGCCGCCGACGGACTGGCCGTCACAGGTCAGCGATTCCTCGACCTTCTCAGCATGGGGTGCGGGCGAACCCGAGCAGTACGCGCCGTAGTGTTCAGCGCCGTAGTACTCGGTACCGGTGACGGGCATGCACCCCCCTTGCTCGTCACCGGACATCTTTGGGTGATGGTCGACGCGCTGACCGGTCAGTCCACGACCCGCGAGGGTGTGCATGGACTGAACCTTGTCGACGCCGCCACCGCAAAGACGCGGTTCGCCGTACTGAGAACCCGTGACACGGGAGCAGGAACCCGGCTCGTTGCCCGTCACGCGCTCGCTGCGATCCACGAGGTTGCCCGTGATCCGCTCGCCGTGGCGCGACTGGTCAACGCCGACCTTGTCGTAGCCCGGCTCGGGGCGCGTGTTGCAGAACGACTCGTACTGCTCGAAGCTCAGGTACTGGGTACCGGAGACGTTGCGGCAGGAGCCCGGCTCGTCACCCGTGACGTGGCTGGAACGACCCACCGCGGTGCCCGACACGGTGCGACCCGTGTAGGTGTGCGTCTCCGCGACCTTCTTCGGCGCACCGTTGATGGTCATCCGTGCCACGCCGGAGTCCGCGTACTCGGACCCGGTGATCGGCCGGCTCGCGCCCGCCTCCCAACCGGTGGCCCGGGCCGGACGGAACTCGTCGCTACCGGTCACACGCATCTGCTTCTCGGTCCGACCTTCCACGACCTTGTCGGCGTGGCTCGGGCGGGCCTTGGTGCCGCAGAACGTCTGCAGGTCTTCGCTGCTCAGGTACTCGGTGCCGGTCACGGACTCGCAAGTCCCGCGCTCGTCACCGGTGACCTTGCCGGCTCGACCTACCGCGGTGCCGCTGACGCCATGACCGCGGGCGGTCGTGGTCGTGCGAACCTTCGGCGCGTTCGGCTGCGGGCGGGTGGAGCAGAACGACTCGTACTGCTCGGAACCGATGTACTCGGTGCCGGAGATCACCCGGCAGCTGCCGGACTCGTTGCCGGAGACGCGACTGCTGCGCTCCACCTGGGTGCCCTTCACCTCACGGCCGGAAATCGTGTGACCGGTTTCCACCTTTTTTGGCTCGGCGGCCTCGCTGGTGTTTTCCGGCTTGCGACGTCCGGTGGGACGGCAGGACGGGGCGCTGCCCCGACCGTACTGGCACAGCATCTCGCGATGGCGCATGGCCGCTTCGCGTCCGCTGGCACTGGTGTCCAGATAACCCGGAACCTGGTAACCCACACGTCCCGGACCGCCCTGCGAGGCCGGCTTGGCCGGCAGCGCGCGCTTACCCTTGTTCGCCAACGCCTCGCGGCGAGCCTGGCAAATCTGGCGCACGCGGTTGGCCTGCGGGCCAAGGCGGGCCGGACGCTTCTTGGCGACCGTGCAGAGCGACTCGAACGAAGCGTCGGTCTCCTGGTCGGCCTGGGTGTCGCTGCTGGCAGGGGCCGGCTTCGACTGCGAGCGAACCTCGTCAGCGAAGGGCATCTGCTTGCGACCCGGGCCGCCCTGGGAGGCGGGCTTCGGCGGGAGTGCGCTCTTGCCGTACTTCGCCATGGCCTGGCGACGTGAACGGCAGACGGACCGCACCAGGTCCGCCTCGGAACCGAACTGACCCGGATCGGACTCGGCGAGCGAGCACATCTGGTCGACGGATTCGTCGGTGGACGCGGATGCGTGGGATTGTGAGTTGGCAGCGCCGTTGCTGCCCGAAGCCCGCGATGCCGCGGGATTCTGGCGAGCGGCCGACGCGGCCGATTTCCAGGTCGAGGTGCTGGCGTTCTTGCCGTGTGCAGACAACTGCGCACGACGGGCGCGGGCCAGTTCCTTGCCGGTCAGGCCGGCGAGGCTGCCGCCACCCTGAGGGGCTGCCGCGGTGCTGCCACCACGGGAAAGCTCCTCACGTCGGGCGCGAGCTGCTGCACGATTTCTGGCTGCATTGTTTCCAGATTGTACAGGCATGCCTGTTGTACCTCGTGTTGATGGTTGAGCTGCCCGCCCGAAGGCGGTCAGCCTCATCGCTTATCAGCCGGCGCGGTAAACCACGAAGGCCATACCCTGGCTCTGGGTGAAGTTGTCATACGCGACCAGGCGAACGTGATGGCCCGGGTACTTGCGATGGCACTCTTCGATCTCGGCGAGCACGTTCTCGACGTTGTCTTCACCGAAGAACGGCAGCTTCCACATGTACCAGTAGTGGTTCATCATGTTTTCCGGCTCGACGTGCTCGACGCTCGGGCTCCAGCCCTGCGCCAGCGCGTATTCGATCTGAGCGCGGATCTGGTCCGGGGTCATGGACGG
Organism: Guyparkeria sp.; assembly: GCF_046545975.1. GTDB lineage: Bacteria > Pseudomonadota > Gammaproteobacteria > Halothiobacillales > Halothiobacillaceae > Guyparkeria. The sequence continues at coordinate 10,478 of NZ_JBKGYT010000022.1, forward strand.
CAGGTAGGAGAAAGTCTCGTACTTGACCGTCGTCTTGTAGTCCTGCATTTGGTTCATGGTTTCTTACCTATGAGTCAGATTCTGGTTAAGAAGGCCTGGATTAGCGGTTCTGGGTGTCGAGCTTGTCGACGGTGTCGAACTCGAACTTGATCTCTTTCCAGGTTTCCATGGCGATCTTCAGTTCCGGGCTGTGCTGGGCAGCCTGGGTCAGGATCTCCTTGCCTTCACGCTCTACGTCACGACCCTGGTTGCGGGCCTCGATGCAGGCTTCCAGAGCGACGCGGTTGGCCGCGGCGCCAGCGGCGTTGCCCCACGGGTGACCCAGGGTGCCACCGCCGAACTGCAGGACGGAGTCGTCGCCAAAGATGCTGACCAGTGCCGGCATGTGCCAGACGTGGATACCACCGGATGCGACGGCGAAGACGCCCGGCATGGAGCCCCAGTCCTGGTCGAAGAAGATGCCGCGGGAGCGGTCTTCCGGGATGAAGGATTCACGCAGCAGGTCGATCCAGCCCAGCGTGGAGGCGCGGTCGCCTTCCAGCTTGCCCACGACGGTACCGGTGTGCAGGTGGTCGCCGCCGGACAGACGCAGGATCTTGGTCAGTACGCGGAAGTGGATGCCGTGGGTCGGGCTGCGGTCGATGACCGCGTGCATGGCACGGTGGATGTGCAGCAGCATGCCGTTTTCCTGACACCACTTGGCCAGACCGGTGTTCGCGGTGAAGCCGCCGGTGATGTAGTCGTGCATGATGATCGGTGCGCCAATCTCCTTGGCGAACTCGGCACGCTTGTACATCTCTTCCGGGGTCGGCGCGGTGACGTTCAGGTAGTGACCCTTGCGCTCGCCGGTCTGTGCCTGGGCAGTCTCGGTGGCCTCCTGGACGAACAGGAAGCGATCACGCCAGCGCATGAACGGCTGCGAGTTGATGTTCTCGTCGTCCTTGGTGAAGTCCAGACCACCACGGAGGACTTCGTAGACCGCACGGCCGTAGTTCTTGGCCGACAGGCCCAGCTTCGGCTTGATGGTGCAGCCCAGCATCGGACGGCCGTACTTGGACAGCTTGTCACGCTCGACCTGGATACCGTGCGGGGGACCGCCACAGGTCTTGATGTAGGCGATCGGGAAGCGAACGTCTTCCAGGCGCAGGCCACGGATGGCCTTGAAGCCGAACACGTTGCCGACCAGCGAGGTGAACACGTTGACGACAGAGCCTTCCTCGAACAGGTCGATCGGGTACGCGATGAAGGCGTAGAAGGCCGAGTCGTCACCGGGCACGTCCTCGATGCGGTACGCGCGACCCTTGTAGTAGTCCATGTCGGTCAGGAGGTCGGTCCACACCGTGGTCCAGGTACCGGTGGAGGACTCGGCTGCAACGGCGGCAGCGGCTTCCTCGCGATCGATGCCCGGCTGCGGGGTGATCTTGAAGCACGCCAGCAGGTCCGTGTCGAGCGGCGTGTACTCCGGCATCCAGTAGGTTTCGCGGTAATCTTTTACGCCCGCGCTGTAACTTTTGTTCGCCATAGCGATCCTCCGGAAGGGTAAGGTTGGCATTGGGTTTGGGATCGACCTAGGGGAAGGCCCCTCTTTCGTCTCGGCCGATACTATACGTCCACCGACCATCAAAGCAATTCAAAATAAGTGATGCTCGCCATAAATAAAACCTTATGGATTGACCGATGATCCGATTCACATTGCACCAGCTCCGCGTCTTCAGTGCCGCGGCCGAACTTCTCAACTACACGAAGGCAGCCGAGAAGCTTCATCTCACGCAACCTGCTGTTTCCATGCAGATCCGTCAGCTCGAGGACAACGTCGACCTTCCCCTGTTCGAGCAGACCGGCCGTCAGCTCTATCTCACGGACGCCGGGCGGGAGCTCTACGGCTATGCCCAGCGAATCCTCGAGGTGATCACCGAGGCCGAGGAAGTGCTCGAGGGGATGAAGGGGATGCATCGTGGGCATCTGCGGGTCAGCGTTGCCAGCACGGCCAACTACTTTGTAGCCCGTTTGCTGGCAGATTTCTCGAAACGCTACCCGGGGGTGTCCATCAGCCTGGATGTCACCAACCGTCAGCGACTGCTGCGGCAACTGGCGGACAACGAGGCCGACATCGTCATCATGGGCGAACCGCCGACGGACGTGGACCTGGTCTCCGAGGCGTTCCTCGAGAACCCGCTGGTGGCGATCGCCGCGCCGAGCCACCCCCTGGCGGGCAAGGAGCGGATCACACTGGAGGAGCTGGCACAGCACCGCTTCGTGCAGCGCGAGTCGGGGTCGGGCACGCGCGCGGCTATCGAGCGATTCTTCGAGGAGCACGGTCTGGCCGTCGAGCCGGGGCTGGAAATGCGCTCGAACGAGGCGATCAAGCAGGCGATCGAGGCCGGGCTGGGCGTGGGGATCGTCTCGCAACACACCCTAGAGCTGGAACTGGAGACCGGGCGGCTGGTGATCCTGGATGTCGAGGGGCTGCCGATCATCCGGCACTGGTACATGGTCCAGCGCCAGGGCAAGCGGGACACGCCGGTGATGCGCAGCTTCCACGACCACGTGCTCGAGCAGGCCGAGCGGCAGGTGCGCCTGCCGGCGACGCACTGACCCGGCCAGGCCCGGGAGCCTTCGGAGCGCAGGGCGCCGCAGCTCCGGCCGAGCCGGGGCGGCATGACGACCCGTTCGCGGTTGCCCTAGCGCTGCTGGCGTTCTTCCTCGCGGACCAGCGGCGCCCAGAACTCGCGCAGCGCGCCGACCGGAACCGGCTCGCGCGCGTTGAGAAACGGCTCGGCGGTGGTGGCGAGCACCGGGTGGCGCTCGGTCATCTGCTGCATCCAGTGGATGTCGCGGTAGGAGAGGTAGTCGCTGGAGAAGTGGGCCGGCAGGGAGACCCACTTGGCCACGGTGGCAGCGGGCGCCATGGCGAGCCACACGGCCATGGCGATCAGCGGGACGCCCACCCAGGGGTGGCCGTGCTGGGCGGTGTCGACCAGCAGGGACCATTGCAACATGAACAATGCCCCGGTCAACGCGATCACGCTGGCGTAGATCCAGCGATGGTTGCGGGCGATGTCGTAGACGTCCACCAGCCGGGCGATCAGCTCGGGCTGGTAGTCGAATTCGTCGCGCAGGTCGAGTGACTGCCGGGTCATCACGGACTCCTGGTTTCGTGTTCGGCGGGGTGTGACCGGCACCTCCCCGCGAAAGTTCGGGAATCCTTTCTCCGAGCGTAGTCGATTCGCCGTCGATCCGCGGCCGGCGCTCAGGCCGGGACGCGGTCGAAGGTGAGGAACTGGTAGTTGTAGGGGTTCTTCTCGTCGGCTTCGAAGCGGCTGGCCTCGACCAGTTCCCACTCGTCCGGGACGTAGGCCGGGAAGTGCGCGTCGCCGGCCACCTCGAGCTCGACCAGCGTCAGGTACATCCGGTCGGCGCGCGGCAGGAACTGGTAGTAGATGTCCGCCCCGCCCATGACCATCACCTCCTTCGACTCGTCGAGGTGAGCCTCGGCCTCGCTGAGCGCATCGTTGATGGTGTACACGATGGTCACGCCGTCAGCGCTGAAGGACTCGTCACGGGTGAGCACGATGTTGGTGCGTCCCGGCAGCGGTCGACCGATCGACTCGAACGTCCTTCGCCCCATGATCAGGGGCTTGCCCATGGTGACCTGCTTGAAGTGCTTCAAGTCGGCCGGCAGGCGCCAGGGCAGCTGGTTGTTGCGGCCGATGACCTGGTTGCGGGCCATCGCGGCGATGAGGCTCACACGCATGACGGGTTCCTGCCGAAAGGGCGGTTGCGTTAGGGAAGGTCTGCACGAATCCGATGCCACTCTGGCCTGGCGAATCGCCCGTGATCAAGACGCGCTTCAGCGCTACCGGAATCGTGCAGAGATTCCTTAGGGATCAACCCGGCAGTCTAACGGAATCCTCGCGCCGAATCATGCGCGGGCGGTTCGTCCTCAGACGGCCACCTTGGCCTTGATGTGGGGATGCGGATCGTAGTCGGTGAGCTCGAAGTCCTCGAAGACGAAGTCGTCGATCGAATGACGCGCCGGGTTGATGTGCATCCGGGGCAGGGGACGCGGTTGGCGCGTCAGTTGCTCGCGCGCCTGCTCGAGGTGATTGTGGTAGAGGTGCGCGTCACCCAGCGTGTGGACGAAATCGCCCGGCTCGAGGTCGCAGACCTGCGCGATCATCATGGTCAGCAGGGCGTAGCTGGCGATGTTGAAGGGCACCCCGAGGAAGATGTCGGCGCTGCGCTGGTAGAGCTGGCAGGACAGGCGTCCCTCGGCGACGTAGAACTGGAACAGCAGATGGCAGGGCGGCAGCGCCATGTCGGGCACGTCGGCCGGGTTCCAGGCCGTGACGATCAGCCGGCGCGAGTCGGGGTTGGTCCGGATCTGCTCGATCACGCCGCCGAGCTGGTCGATGCGGCCGCCGTGATGGTCCGGCCAGGAACGCCACTGCTTGCCGTAGACCGGCCCGAGGTCGCCGTTCTCGTCGGCCCACTCGTTCCAGATGCGCACGCCGTTGTCCTGCAGGTAGCGCACGTTGGTATCCCCGCTGATGAACCACAGCAGCTCGTGGATGATCGAGCGCAGGTGCAGCTTCTTGGTGGTCAGGGCGGGAAAGCCTTCGGCCAGGTCGAAGCGCATCTGGTGACCGAAGACGCTGCGCGTGCCCGTGCCGGTACGGTCATCGCGGTCCACGCCGTGGTCGAGGACGTGCTGCATCAGGTCGAGGTAGGCCTTCATTCGGACGTGGCTCCAGCTTGGGTGTGAGCGGGACGATCCATGATACCGCGGCGGTAGGCCCAGATCAGCAGCGCGATCCCCGCGAGGACCATGGGGGCGGACAGCAGGTGCCCCATGGTCAGCCAGTCGCCGGCGAGGTAGCCGATGTGCGCGTCCGGCTCGCGGACGAACTCGACGGCGAAGCGGAAGGTGCCGTAGCCGGCGAGGAACAGCCCGGAGACGGCCATGCGCGGGCGCGGGCGCATGGAGAAGACCCACAGCAGGGCGAACAGCACCAGCCCCTCGAGGAATGCCTCGTAGAGCATCGACGGATGACGCGGCTCCGGGCCCGCCCCGGGGAAGACCATCCCCCACGGCAGCGAGGTGGGGCTGCCCCACAGCTCGGTATTGATGAAGTTGCCGATCCGGCCGAAGAACAGGCCCACCGGCACCAGCGGCGCGATGAAGTCGGTGACGGTGAAGAAGGCCAGTCCCTGGCGATGGGCGAAGATCGCCGTGGCGACGAGCACGCCCAGCAGCCCGCCGTGAAAGCTCATGCCGCCATCCCAGATGGCGAACAGGGAGAGTGGTGACTCGATCAGCATGTCCGGCTGGTAGAACAGCATGTAGCCGATCCGCCCGCCGGCGATCACGCCCACGGCCGCGTAGAAGACAAGGTCGTCGACCTGCACGGCACTCACCGGCCAGTCGGGCCGGCGGGCGCGCAGGCGGGCGAGCAGCCAGGCGCCGGCAAAGCCGAACAGGTACATCAGCCCGTACCAGTGGACGGCCAGCGGGCCGATCTGCAGGGCGACAGGGTCGATGGCGGGGTAGTCCATGGGATTGTCGATGCTTGTGAACGACCAGCGAGTCTACCAGTATCGTCGGTCAGTACCTCGAGAATCCCCCATCCAGCCGGAGCGATCCGATGACCAATCCCCGCATGCTCGAATCGACCAGTCCCTACCTGCGTGCCCACGCGGATAACCCGGTTGAATGGCATGAATGGGGCGAGGAGGCGCTCGAGCTTGCCCGACGCGAGGACCGCCCCATTCTCCTGTCGATCGGCTATGCCGCCTGCCACTGGTGCCACGTCATGGCGCGGGAGAGCTTTTCCGACCCGGCGATCGCGGCGGTGATGAACCGGCACTTCGTCAACATCAAGGTCGACCGCGAGGAGCGTCCCGACCTCGACAAGACCTTCCAGACCGCGCACGCGCTGCTCAACCAGCGTGGGGGTGGCTGGCCGCTGACCGCTTTCCTCAACCCCGACGACCGCACGCCGTTCTTCATCGGCACCTATTTCCCGGCGAAACCGCGTTTCGGCATGCCGGGGTTTGCCGACCTGCTCGAACGCGTGGCGATCGCCTACCGGGAGAAGGGCGACCAGACGCGGCAACAGGGGGCGGCCGTGCGCGAGGCGCTTTCCGCCGGCCCGGCGGGAGGGACCAGCGTGCCGCCGGTCTCGGTCGCCGACCGGGCCCGGGCCCGCCTGGAGGCCTCGCTGGACCGTCAGCACGGCGGGCTGGACGGGGCGCCGAAGTTCCCGCAACTGCCGATCCTCGACTTCCTGATCGACGAGGCGGCCTCCCGGGGGAGCGACGGGTCAGGCGAACTGGACCATGCCGTGGCCGCGCTGCTCGACGGCGGGTTGTTCGACCACCTCGACGGGGGAATCTTCCGCTACTGCGTTGATGCCGACTGGACCATCCCCCATTTCGAGAAGATGCTGGTCGACAACGCCCAGTTGCCCGCCACGCTGGCGCGCTTCTGCCGGCTGGCATCCGCCGAGGGTGCCTTCGAGGCCCGCCGCGCCGTGGTCGAGCCACTGATCGAGCGCAGCATCCACCACTTCCTCGAGCGCATGCGCCTGCCCGACGGCAGCCTGGCGGCCAGCCTCGATGCCGACACCGAGGGCGAGGAGGGCGGCACCTACGTCTGGACGCCGGACGAGGCGCGCGCGGTGCTCGAGGCCGCCGGCGTCGACGAGCCCGACATCACCTCCTTCCTGTCCGACTACGGCCTCGACCGGCCGCCGAACTTCGAGGGGAGGTGGCACCTGGCGCGGGTGGACCGGGCGAGGCGCGTCGAGCAGGTCCGGCCGCTCGACGAGCCCGTCCGCGCGGCCTTGCTGGCGGCGCGTGACCGGCGGGTGCAGCCGCGCCGTGACGACAAGTCGCTGGTGGGGCTCAACGCGCTGGCGGCCACGGGGCTCATTCGTGCGGGGAGCGTTCTCGGCCGCGGGGACTGGATCGCACTGGGCATGGATCTCGCTGACCGCATCACCCCGGGCGAGGCCGAGATCGCCGAGATGCCGACCGGGTACCTGGGCAATCGCGCCTCCGTGCCTGCCTTCCTCGACGACTACGCGCTGCTGCTCGAAGCGCAGGCCGAGGCCTTCCTGCAGGTCCCGGACGACCGGCGCCTGGTGGTCCTCGAAGCCATCGTGTCCACCGTCACCCGGCGGTTCTCCGACGCTTCCGGCGGGTTCCGCCTCAGCCAGCCGGGACACGGCTCGCCCGTGGAGTCGCTGGTGGTCTACACCGACGACGCCCAGCCGTCGGGGAATGCCGTGCTGGCCGACACGCTGGCCCGCCTGGGCTACGTGCTGGGGCGCAGCGACTGGCTGGAACTGGCCGAGGGCGTGTTCAAGGCCGCCTCGGGGTCGGTCGACCGAGCCGCGACGGCCCACCCCCGCCTGCTCTCCGCGATCCGCCGCTTCCACCAGCCCGCGACCGTGGTCGTGCTCAAGAGCCGCGACCTGCCCGCGTGGCAGTCGGCCATCGACCGGCTGCGCGGGCGGGGCGTTGTGGTCCTGCCCACGACGAGCGAGACGCTGTTCGCCGACAAGCCCATGCCCGAGACCGGGCCGGGGCTGGCCTATGTCTGCCGCGGCCTGACCTGCCTGCCTCCCGTCGACGACCCGGAGCGCCTCGTCGCCCAGTTCGCCTGACCCGGGTCGACCGGCGGAGGCCGGCCGCCTCCGCGAAATGCCGTAACCGAACCTTTATCGGATCGTCACGCGCCTGCCAAACCCCGTGCGCACCCTCGGAGCCTTCCGGGGCAATGCATACGTGGAGAGGAATTGATGCCAGTAGAAAACAGCAGCGCGGGCCGGCTGGCGGTGACGTTCGCCGTCACGGCGGCGGAGCGGGAGGCCTGCTACCGGTTGCGCTACCGGGTGTTCGTCGAGGAAATGGGGGCGCGGATACCGGAGGGCCACGGTGGCCTGGAGCGCGACCGCTTCGACCCGCACTGTCACCACCTGATGGTCCGCGACCGGCGCAGCGGCGCGGTGGTCGCCTGCACCCGCATCCTCACCGACACCCAGGCGTGCCTCACCGGCGGCTTCTATTCCGCGCAGGAGTTCGAGCTCGACGCGATCGCCCGGCTTCCCGGGCGGGTGATGGAGATCGGCCGGACCTGCGTGGCACCCGAAGCCCGCCGCGGGGCCACCATTGCCATGCTCTGGTCGGGGCTCGCCCGCTTCATGGAGATCCACCGCTTCGGCTTTCTGATCGGATGCGCCTCGATCCCCGTCGACGACGGCGGCGCGGCGGCCGGGAAGATCGCGGCGCGCCTGAGCCGGCGGCATCTGGCCCCAGAGGGCAGGCGGGTGATGCCGCGCCATCCCGTCCCGCGGGTGGCCGGGGACGAGGAGGGGGAGGAGCCGAGGCTGCCGCCGCTGTTGAAGGCCTACATGCGCCTCGGGGCGAAGATCGGTGGCGACCCGTGCCTGGACGAGGCCTTCGGCTGCGCCGACCTGTTCATCCTGCTCGAGAGCCGGGACCTGCAGGGGCGCTACCAGCGCCATTTCGTCGAGCGCCGACGCCCGGAAGCGGCCGCCGCCGGGGAGTCGATCGCGGCCTGAGGCCGGGCCGGCCGAGAGCGGTGCTCAGTCTTCCGTGGAAGGCTGGCGGCAGTAGGGGGCGAGCTGGTCGGCGAGGGACTCGATACCCAGCCGGATCTCGCGAAGATCGAGCTCCCCGCCGGCTGGCAGGGGAGCGGGCTCAGGAGCGGGTGTCGCCGGGGCCGTGGAGGTCTCGGCGGCCTCCGCCTGCGGGTCGAGCTGCAGCAGGTTGCCGCCGCTCTGGCTGATGCGCTCGCGCATGTCGCGCACCGCTTCCAGCGCACTGGAGGACTCCCGCGAGGAGGCCTTGGGCAGGGCCGCCAGTTGCTGGCGGGCGCCGGCAATGGTGAAACCCTGCTCGTAGAGCAGGGTTCGGATCAGGCGGATGAGCTCGATGTCGTGGCGCTGGTAGTAGCGACGGTTGCCGCGCCGCTTGATCGGCTTGAGCGGTTCGAATTCCTGCTCCCAGTAGCGCAGGACGTGCGATTTCACGTCGCAGAGCTGCCCCACTTCCCCAATGGTGAAATACCGCTTGTTGGGGATGGGCGGAAAGCTGAATTCAGTCTTGCTCTGGGCCGTCATAGGCTTCTACCAGCGACTTCAGTTTCTGGCCGGCGCGGAAGGTGACCACCCGCCGGGCGGTCACCGGGATCATTTCCCCGGTACGGGGGTTGCGCCCGGGGCGCTCGCTCTTGTCCCGCAACTGGAAGTTGCCGAAACCGGAGAGCTTGATGTCCTCCCCGGATTCCAGCACCTGTCGCATCTCCTCGAAGAAGAGGTCGACGAAATCCTTGGCCTCGCGCTTGTTCAGGCCAATTTCATTGTGCAGCGTTTCTACCAGATCCGCTTTCGTAAGTGCCATGTAAATCGGTTCCCGGGTTCAAGTCAACCGCGCAGTTCGACGTTCTTCTGGCGGAGATGTTCGAGTATGTGATTGATTGTATCGGTAATTTCGTCGTCTGTGAGGGTTCTTTCCTCATTCTGGAAGACCAGTTTCACCGCGAGCGACTGCTGTCCCTCGGCGACCCCCTCGCCCACGTAGCGGTCGAACGGCTCGACGCCCTGCAGGAACGGTCCGCCGGCGCCACGGATGGCCTCCGCCAGTTCGGCGAAGGGCATGGTGACCGGGGTTACCAGCGCGAGATCGCGCCGGATCTGCGGGAACTTCGACAGCGACCGGCTCTGGGGCAGCGGACGCGTTGCGATACCCTCGAGCGACAGCCGGCAGACGAAGACCGGACCCTTCAGGTCGAAGGCCTTGAGCGCATCGGGATGCAGGGCACCGACCTCGCCGACCGGCTCGCCATCGATCAGCACGGCCGCTGCCTGTCCGGGGTGCAGCGCCGGATGCTCGCTGCGGCGGAACGAGACCGCGTCCTCGAGGCCCAGGCCTTGCAGCAGGTCGACCAGGTCGCCCTTGATGTCGTAGAAGTCGGCCGGGCGGGTCGGCCGGGACCACTGCTCGGGCGCGGCCTGGCCGGCGAGGACGAAGGCCAGCTCGCCGGACTCGCGGGCCTCGGCGGCCGTGCCCCCGGCAAAGCGGTGCCCGGTCTCGAACAGCCGGATGGCCGGCTGCTGGCGCTTCTGGTTGTGGGCGACGGCCTCGAGCAGGCCGGGCCAGAGGCTCTGGCGCATGACGGCCATCTGCTCGGCGATCGGGTTGGCCAGCGCGATCGGTTCGCTTGCCGGGGTGATGGCCCGGTCGAGCTCGCGGTCGACGAAGCTGTAGGTGATCGCTTCGAAGTAGCCCCGGTCGGCCATCAGGGTGCCGATCTGCGTTGTGGTGTTGGTGGTCACCGGCGGCAGGCCGATCTCCGGCGTCATGCGGGTGATCGGCGCGCGGAAGTTGTCGTAGCCGATCAGGCGCGCCAGTTCCTCGAGCAGGTCCTCGGGGATGGACAGGTCGAAGCGGCGGGTCGGCGGCTCGACGGTCAGCCGGTCGCCGTCGCGCGTGACGTGGCAGCCCAGCTGGCGGAGCAGGTGCTCGGCCTGCTCGGCGGGAATCTCCATGCCGAGGCGGTTGCTCGCCCAGGCGGTGTCCAGCGTGATGACCGGCTGCCCGGGCAGTTCCCGGCCGCCCACCGCCTCGCGCACCGGGCCGGCCGTGCCACCGAGGGTCTCCGTGATCAGTTGGGCGGCCCGGTCGATGGCCTCGCGGGGGAGGGTCGGGTCGACGCCGCGCTCGAAGCGGAAGGCCGCGTCCGTGGTCAGGCCGAAGCGCCGGGCGCGGCCGGCGACCGCCGCGGGGGTGAAATGGGCGGCCTCGAGCACGATGCGACGGGTCTCGCCGGTCACGCCGGACGGTGCGCTGCCGATGATGCCGGCCAGCGCGATCGGGCCCCGGCTGTCGGCGACCACCAGGCAGTCGTCGTCGAGCGTCAGCTCCTGGTCGTTGAGCGCGGCGATGGTCTCGCCGCGGCTCGCCCGGCGCACTCGGATGTCGCCCTCGATCTTCTCGGCGTCGAAGGCGTGCATCGGCTGGCCCGTCTCGAGCATCACGTAGTTGAGGATGTCGACGATCGGCTCGACCGTTTTCACGCCGGCGCGACGCAGACGCTCGGCGATCACCGGGTCGGTCGCGCCACGGGCCGGGATGTGCTCGATGACCTGGGTGAGGTAGACCGGGCAGTCCTCGCCGTCCTTGATGGCCGCCTCGCGGACGGTATCGGTGCCGGTCTCCGGGGCGCGGGTCTCCGGGGCGATCACCTCGGCATCGAACAGGGCCGAGCACTCCTGGGCCAGCCCGGCGATGGACAGGACGTCGCCGCGGTTGGGGGTGATGCCCAGCTCGATGACGTGATCGTCGAGATCAAGCCACTCGCGCAGGTCGGCGCCGATCGGCGCTCCGGCCGGCAGGTCCCACAGCCCGGCGTGGTCGCTGGACAGGCCCAGCTCGGCCGCCGAGCAGAGCATGCCGTGGGAGGGCTCGCCGCGCAGCTTGGCCTTCTTGATCTTCATGCCGTTGGGCAGGGTCGCACCGACGCGGGCGAGCGGGGCGAGCATGCCTTCACGGACGTTGGGCGCCCCGCAGACCACCTGCCAGGTGGTCTCGCCGTCGGACACCTCGGTGACGCGCAGCTTGTCGGCGTCCGGGTGCGGGCGCACGGACTCGACCACGCCCACCACGACGTTGTCGAAGGGCGGGGCGGCCGGCTCGATCGCGTCCACCTCCAGCCCGGCCATGGTCAGCCGGTGGGCGAGTTCCTCGGTGTCGACCTCCGGGTCGATCCAGCTTCTGAGCCAATGTTCGGAAAATTGCATCGCGTAATCAGGTCCTTGGGCCTTGTCCTGTCGACCGCGGTCGTCATGCGGTCAATGGAGCCAAATCCGGGGCGCGCGGACACGGTCGTGCCCGCCGCGTCGCTTACTGAAACTGCCGCAGGAAGCGCAGGTCGTTCTCGAAGAACGATCGCAGGTCGTCGACGCCGTAGCGCAGCATCGCCAGGCGCTCGACGCCCATGCCGATGGCGAACCCGCTGACCTCGTCGGGGTCGAGACCGACCGAGCGCAGCACGTTCGGGTGCACCATGCCGGCGCCGAGCACCTCGATCCAGCCGGTCTTCTTGCACACGCGGCAACCCTCGCCACCGCAGTGAACGCACTGGATGTCCACCTCCGCCGAGGGCTCGGTGAAGGGGAAGAACGAGGGGCGCAGGCGCACGGGCAGGTCCTCGCGCTCGAACAGCGCGGCGAGGAAGGTCTCCAGCGTGGCCCGCAGGTCGGTGAAGCGCACGTTCTCGTCGACGTACAGCACCTCGATCTGGTGGAACATCGGCGAGTGCGTCATGTCCGAGTCGCAGCGGTAGACGCGGCCGGGCGCGATCACCTTCAGCGGCGGCTTTTCCTCCTGCATGGCACGGATCTGCACCGGCGAGGTATGCGTGCGCAGCAGGTGGCTGACGTCGAAGTAGAAGGTGTCGTGCATCGCCCGGGCCGGGTGGCTCTCGGGGATGTTCAGCGCGGTGAAGTTGTGCCAGTCGTCCTCGATCTCCGGGCCCTCCGCGACGCGGAAGCCCATCGCCTGGAAGATCGACGAGACCCGCTCGGTGATCTGGGTGACCGGGTGCTTGCCACCCGGCGGCCGACGGCGGCCGGGCAGGGTGACGTCGATGGTCTCCTTGGCGAGCTTCGCCTTCAGCGCCGCGGCCTGCAGTGCCTCGCGACGGCCCTTCAGGGCGTCGATGACGCGGTTCTTGACCGCGTTGATCGCCGCCCCGCGCGTCTTGCGTTCCTCGGGGTCGAGCTGGCCGAGGGTCTTCATCTGGGCCGTGATCGAGCCCTTCTTGCCGGTGTATTCCACCCGCAGGCCTTCCAGTGCATCCAGGCTGTCGGCCGCCTCGATGCGCGCCAGCGCGTCCTTCTCCAGGGTGTCCAGGGAGTTGCTCACCGCCTATGTGCTCCTTCCAGTCGTTTTGCCACCCTTTGCCGGATATCCGTTCTCCGAACGGGTGCCCGGCAAAGGGCGTTATTGTGGCCTAAACCTCAGTAAAATCAATGCCTTCAACGAAAAAAGGCGCCACGGGGCGCCTTCGAGAAGTGCAAGCGGGACGGCGCGAGGCCGCCCCGGCTCCGCTGCGGGCCGAATCAGCCGGCCAGCGCGGCCTTGGCCTTCTCTGCCAGGGCGGCAAAACCCGGCTTGTCGTGTACCGCGATGTCGGCGAGGACCTTGCGGTCGACCTCGACGTTGGCCTTCTTCAGGCCATCCATCATGCGGCTGTAGGACAGGCCGTTGTTGCGCGCCTCGGCGTTGATGCGGGTGATCCACAGGCCGCGGAACACGCGCTTCTTCGCGCGACGGTCACGGTAGGCGTACTGACCCGCCTTGATGACCGCCTGGTTGGCGGAACGGTAGGTGCGCGAACGCGCGCCGTAGTAACCCTTCGCCTTGTTCAGGACCTTCTTGTGCTTTGCATGGGCGGTAACGCCACGCTTGACTCGTGCCATGGTCTATCTCCTCACTTCTTGCCGTAGGGCATCATGCGCTCGACGAGCTGGACATCGGCCTCGTGAACGTAGGCCGGCGAACCGAGCTGACGCTTCCGCTTCGACGATTTCTTCGTGAGGATGTGACGCAGGTGCGACTGACGACGCTTGACGCCGCCCGCGGTGATCTTGAACCGCTTGGCAGCCCCGCGATTGGTCTTGATCTTGGGCATGATCGACTCCAGTTCAGGTTTGTTTTTTGAGTCTCCGGCCACGTCGGAGTTGGGTAACGTGGTCGCGGACGATTGCTCTTTTCATCGGCCCGGGGCCAAAAAAGAGCCGCGAATCATACAGCTTTCGGGCCGCTCTTGGCAAGCCTGACGGCGTGTCCCGTCGCCGGGCTAGCGGTGATACTCGCCGGCGCGCTCGGGCTGGTAGACCACTTCCTCGATCTTCACGTGCAGCGTGCCGCCGCCCGGGCGAGGCCAGTCCATCTCGTCGCCCTCGGACAGGCCGAGCAGGGCGCTCCCGATCGGCGCGAGGATCGAGATGGTGCCGCCGTTCGGGTCGACGTCCCGCGGGTAGACCAGCGTCAGGCGGAATTCCTCGTCGGAGGAGGTCACGCGAAAGCGGACCGTGGAGTTCATGGTGACCACCG
>NZ_JBKGYT010000023.1:0-24435 GCF_046545975.1 Guyparkeria sp.
CTCTCGATCAGCGGTGGTGCAGATGCGGTGGAGTCGTTCGATGGCCGCCAGCACGTCAGCCGTGATCTCGTAGCGGTCCCGGGTGATGTAGATCCGCGCCCCGGCACGACCCTCGCCGTCCGACGAGGCATCCGGCAGCACCACGACGCTGTGTCCGACCGCGTTGATCACGCCGGGCTGAACCGCGGTGCCGTCCGTACCGCTCGTCTGCGTCGCATCGGCGTGACTCTGTACCCAGCGCCCCTCACGGCTGACCAGCACCCGCCCGATCTCGTCGGCCAGCGGGCGCAGCAGCGCCTGGTGGAGGCGCAGCTCTGCCGGAAGCCGCCCTGCCAGCAAGGCCACCAGGTCGTCGTGCACATGCACCTGTGCCGTGTCGATCGCCAACGGGATGACGGCCAGGAACGGGCTGTCGGGTTCGTCGGCGAGACGGTCGTGCCAGTCCCGGCGCGAAGCGGCGGGCAGCACGGCGCAGCGAGCGGCCAGGTGGTCGAGTGCGGCACAGAGCACCTGGCCATCCCGGGAGCGGAGCGGACGAAGCATCCCGATCATCCGCTCGGGGTCACCGGCCTCGTCGCGCAGCACCCGCAGGTCAAGCAGCATCGGGCCGTGCTGGGGCGCTGCGGTCATGCGCCCCTCCAGCGAGATATGGTCGACCGCACCCCGAGCGAAGTACCCGGGCAGTGCCGCTTCCGGGTGTCCGGCCACCGGCGAGGCCGGGTCGGTGGGCTCGAAGAGCTGGAACAGGGGCTGACCGACGAGGTGGTCACGAGACGTACCCAGCCAGTCGGCCGCCCGGCGGTTGGCCGTGACGACGTACAGGCGGGCGGGATCGAGTTCGATCAGACCCAGCGCCGGCATGTCCAGCCACGCCTGGTGCCAGAAATCGCGTTCCCGCAGCACGTCCAGGTGGCCCTGCCGATAGCGCGCGCGCAGGTAGCGCCACAGGAAGCCGAGGGCGGCGAGCATCCCGACCGTCGAGAGGATCGCGGTCAGGCCGAGCCATTTCTCCAGCTCCTCGACGGGGCCCAGCACGTGACGGCGATCCTGCAACACGAGAACCTGGACGTTCAGCCGGTCGAGCCGCGCCGTGGCGTAGACCCGGTCCGTGCCCTCGATGCGGGTCACCCCTTCGCCAAACTCATCCTTGGGGGCGGCCGACAGGTCATCGCTCTCGCCCGGCGTGCTCTCCCGGGGCGCCGCGTCACGTTCGCCGGCATCGGAAAGCCCCTGGCGCAGGTGCGAGACGATGGCCGAGGGCGTCTCGCCGATGACGGCGGACTCCTCGACCGGATCGAGCGTGAACATGGGCCAGAAGGCCGACCCCCTGTCCCCGGCGTCGGGCAGGTCGATCAGCAGCGTTCGCAGGCCGGCCTCGGAGCGAACGCGGAATTCCTGCTCGGTGTCGTCAATGAGACTGGTCGCGTTGAGACGGGCCCAGAACACGAGGGACCACGGACCGCGACTGACCTCGGATTGGTCGACGAACAGCGGCAGGATCCAGAACACGTCCACCCCGCCCCGCCCCCGGGTGAAACGCGTGACCACCTGGACGTCCGTGCTCACCGCGGCCCGGTCGAAATGTTCCGTGGCCGGGAGGTTGAGCCGTGGAGCGGCGGAACGGAGACGCTCGGTCCGATCCGGGTCGAGCAGGACGAGCGCGTCGAACTGCTGCTCCATGCCGGCGTTGAGCAGATCATCCGGGAAATCGTCCGCGTCACCCGAATCGACGCGCTCGATGAACTCGCGCAGCCATTCCTGGCGTTCCCCCACCGCGCGGATCCGCTGGTCGCGCTCCTCCACCCAGTTCTCGATCTCGATCGAGCGGATGGCGGCGAGATTGCTGGTCTCTCGCTGGGCCTTCTCGAGCAGGATGGGAGCGTACTGGCGGGCGGCCGCGGCGGCGATGAAGATCTGGATGACGGCGACGGCCACCAGGGCCAGGAGCATCGCGAGCAACCAGAACCGGGCCACGGCCGGGTGACCGTGCCCGTAGTCCACGGCTCCGGGACGCGGCGCCGTCAACCGGTCGATCAGGACGTAGAGCAGCACCCCGGTGACCAGGACCAAGATCTCGCCGAAGATCAGCCCGGTCGTGGAGATCTCCCAGTGAGCCCCTCCCAGGCGACCCAGCAGCCACTGGGTGACCCAGATCCACCCGGAGGCCAGCAGCACATAGGCGACCGTGATCGCCAGCGGCGGCCGCATGCGCCCGGAGAGCATGCTCAGGTACCGATCCTGTCCCGCAGCGCGTTCAGACGCTGGATGCTGCGCACCCTGCCCATCAGTTGCAGGATCACGCCGAAGCTGGGCGAGGAGGTGTGACCCAGCAGGGCGAGGCGAAGCACCGGGCCGACCTTGCCCAGCTTGAGGTCAAGTGTCTTGGCCACGCCCTTGACGGCCGCCTCGAGGGTGTCGGCGCTCTCCCAGGCCGCGTCGTCCTCCAGGGCCACGCGCAGGGCATCGACCACCATGGCCGCCGAGGCGTCCAGCTTCTCCAGCGCCTTCGGGTCGGGCTCGACGGCATCCTGGTAGTAGGGACGTGCCTGCTCGGCCATCTCCACCAGGGTGTGCACCCGGTCGACATAGGCCGGAACGATGTCCTTCGGCTGCGGTCCGCCCTCATCCGGGTCGATGCCGAGCCGGCCGAGGTGCCAGCGCAGCTCGGCGGCCACGTCGGCCGGCGGCAGCTCACGCATGTAGTGCTGGTTCAGCCAGCGCAGCTTGTCCGGGTTGATGCTCGAGGCCGAATGGTTCACGTGGGCCAGGTCGAACAGGGAGATCATCTCGGAACGGCTGAAGATCTCCTCGTCGCCATGCGACCAGCCCAGACGCACGAGGTAGTTGAGCAGCGCCTCCGGCAGGAAGCCATCGTGACGGTACTGCATCACGCTCACCGCCCCGTGTCGCTTGGAGAGCTTGGCCCCGTCCGGCCCGTGGATCATCGGCAGGTGGGCGAACTGCGGCGGCTCGACTCCCAGTGCGTGGTAGAGATTGATCTGGCGCGGCGTGTTGTTGAGGTGGTCATCCCCCCGCACGACGTGGGTGATCTCCATGTCCATGTCGTCGACGACCACCGTGAGATTGTAGGTCGGCGTGCCGTCGCCCCGGGCGATGATCAGGTCGTCGAGTTCGTCGTTGCGGAAGGTCACCCGGCCGCGGATCGCGTCCTCGACCACCACCAGCCCGTCGAGCGGGTTCTTGAACCGCACCACGGGGCGGACACCCTGCGGCGGCGTGCCGGTGAAGTCGCGGTAACGTCGGTCGTAGCGCGGCTTCTCGCCGCGGGCCATCTGCTGCTCGCGCAGGGCATCGAGCTCCTCCCGGCTGGCGTAGCAGTAGTACGCCTTGTCCTCCGCCAGCAACCGATCGATGATCTCCTTGTACCGGGGCATGCGTTCGGTCTGGTAGAACGGGCCCTCGTCGTAGTCCAGTCCCAGCCAGGTCATGCCCTCGAGGATCGCGTTGATCGACTCCGGCGTGGAGCGCTCGCGGTCGGTGTCCTCGACGCGCAGCACGAACTGCCCGCCGTGCTTGCGCGCGTACAGGTAGCTGAACAGGGCCGTGCGGGCACCGCCGATATGCAGGAAACCGGTCGGGGACGGAGCGAAGCGGGTACGGACGGTCATCGAAACCTCGTGGAACAGGATTGCGTTGGCACTGGGTCGGGCCGGCCACGAAGACCGCCCCGAGAGCAAAGGGGCCATTATAGAGGCTAGGAAACCCCGGAACGAGCCGAAGCCACACCCTGGCCCGGGGCCGTCGGTCGATCCGGAGAAGCCACCCCGGCACCCCCGCCCATACCATCCCGGCAGGTCAGGCAGGCCGTTCCCGGCTCCTCCGCATCACCACAACGCCGGCAGTGCCGCGGAGAGACTAGCCGAGTCCCCGTGCCAGGTCGGCGATGATGTCCCGGGGCGACTCGAGCCCGACGGACAGCCGGACCAGGCCCTCGTCGATCCCGGCGTCGGCGCGGGCCTCGGGCGAAAGCCGGCCGTGCGTGGAGCTCGCCGGGTGCGTGATGGTGGTCTTGGTGTCGCCCAGGTTGGCGGTGATCGACAGCATCTCGGTCCGGTCGATCACCTGCCAGGCCTTCTTGCGGCCGCCCTCGACCACGAACGAGACGATCGCCCCCGGACCGGACTGCTGCGCGGCGATGATGTCCGCCTGCGGATGGTCGGACAGCCCGGGGAAATGCACGCGTGCCACCTTGGGATGGGCAACCAGCCACTCGGCCACCTCGCCGGCATGGCGACTGTGGGCTTCCATGCGCAGGTTCAGCGTCTCCAGCCCCTTGGCAAAGATCCAGGCGTTGAAGGGGGCCATGGTCGGGCCGCAGGTGCGCAGGAAACCGCGCACCTCCTTGCCCACCCGCTCGGCGTCACCGACGACGGCCCCGCCGATCGCACGCCCCTGACCATCGAGGAACTTGGTCGCCGAGTGGATGACGATGTCCGCCCCCAGTTCGAGCGGGCGCTGCAGGGCCGGGGTGCAGAAGCAGTTGTCGACCACCAGGGCCGCTTCATGTGCATGGGCCAGATCGGCCAGGCGGCGGATGTCGGCGACCTCGGTCAGCGGGTTCGACGGCGTCTCGATGAACAGCAGCGCGGTGCGGTCGGTGACGGCGGCTTCCCACTGCGCCCAGTCGGTCAGGTCGACCCAGCGCACGACCAGGCCGAACTTCGCCAGGTACTTGTCGAACAGGACATTCGTGGTACCGAAGACCTGCCGCGAGACCACGACCTCGTCCCCCGCCCGGCAAAGCGCCATGAAGGTCGACAGGATCGCCGCCATCCCGGAGGCGGTGGCGACGCAGTCCTCGCCACCCTCCATCGCCGCCAGGCGCTCCTCGAAGACGCGGGTGGTGGGGTTGGTGAAGCGCGCGTAGATGTTGCCCGGCTCGTCGCCGGCAAAACGTGCGGCGGCCTGCGCGGCCGACTCGAACGTGAAGCTCGAGGTGGTGAAGATGGGCTCGCCGTGCTCGCGTTCCGGCGTCGGGTGATGACCGACGCGGATCGCCCGGGTCGCCAGGGACCATGCCTCGGCGTCGGGATCGTGTCTGCGGTTGGAATCGTTCATGTATTCGTTCGTGTATCCCGACCGCTCAACGGCCGTTGAAGAAGTGCCACGCAAGGGCGTCGAATTCGGCGATCGCCGCGAGAAGCCGATCGGTCTGTTCCTCCATCTCCGCGAACTGGTGCTCGGCCAGCGGCGCCATGGAGCAGTTTTCCGGCGGCGTGCCGTAGCGCTCGAGCAATTCGCGCATCTGGGGGAGAAACTTCCACTGCAGCCACTCCTCGAAACGCAGGGTGTCGAAGCAGAACGGGTGCGGGCTGGCCAGGGCTTCGTCGTCGGGGCGCTGGTCGGCCCACAGGCCGGCCTGCTGCATCTCGTGGGCGATCTGATCGAGCTGACGCAGCATCATGTCGGTGCTGGGACGAACGGTGTTCATCGGACCCTCTTTCCCTGCCTTCAGTGCACCCGCGAGGAGCCCGGCGGCTCGTCGTTCATATCCGCGCCGGTATCCTCGTCGGCCCAGAACAGGCGATGCGGGATCAGTTGTCCGCGACCGATCGCCGCGGCGTACATCAGGGTCTGGTGGGTGTACTCCAGCCCTTCGTGCACCGCGTTGACCGGCTCGCTGCCCTGGGCGATCAGCCCGGCGATCGCCGAGGAAAGCGTGCAGCCCGAGCCGTGGAAGGCCCCCGGCAGCCGCTCGTAGACGAAGCGGCGCGGGGGATCGACGCCGAACAGCCAGTTCTCGACCTTCTCGCCGGGCTCGTCGCCGCCCTTGACCAGCACGTACTCGCTGCCCAGGGAGGCGAGCATCACGCCGCGTTCCTGGGTGTCGCGCGCCTTCGGTGCCAGCACGCGGGCCTCGTGCGCGTTCGGGGTGACGATCGTCGCCCGCGGAAACAGGTGCTCGACCATGGCGGCCGCCACGGCCTTGTCGCCGAGCGAGCCGCCCCCGCCGGCCACCAGGACCGGGTCGAGCACGACCGGGATGTCCGGGTGGCGGGAGAGAACGGTAGCCACCGCCTCGACCATCTCGACGGAACCGAGCATGCCGATCTTGATCGCCCCGACCGGCATGTCGCGCAGCACCGTCAGGGCCTGGTCGATCACCAGCGAGGGTTCGCTGGGCACGAAACGCTGGACGTTGATGGTGTCCTGCACCGTCAGCGCCGTGATGGCCGTGGCGGGATGCGCACCCTGGCTGACGATCGCCTCGATATCGGCCTGGATGCCCGCCCCGCCGCTGGGGTCGTGCCCCGCGATGGCCAGGACCACCGGCACGTCAAGCGGATCGTTCATCGACTTCGTGGTTTCCATCTGGTGCTAAGCTCCCTTCAACCGGCTGTTCGTGACTCGGCAACAGGCCGTGGCGACGACCGAACGGGCACGCCGCTGGCGCCGCCACGCCGGAACGCCCATCATAACGCAGGCAGCGCCGGACGCATCGCGTTGCCGCCAAAGCCACCGCCGATGCAGGGAATACGCCTTTCATGAGTTCTTTCGCGCCACGCCAATGGATGCAACGCGTGGAACACTGGATCTGGCGTACCAAGCCGGATTCGGCGCCCGCCCGACTCGGTCAGCGGCTGGTCCGCTCGATCCTGAGCGTCTTCTCCTCGGCATCGCGCGGCGACCTGCAGCTCAATGCCCTGAGCCTCTCCTACACCACCCTGCTCTCCATGGTGCCGCTGCTGGCCGTGGCGTTCTCGGTGCTCAAGGCCTTCGGCTCGGCAGCGGTGATCGAGCCGTTCCTGCTCTCGGTCATGGCCCCGCTCGGCGAGGCCGCCGACGAGCTGACCGAGCAGATACTGGATTTCGTCAACAACATCCGCGTGGGCGTGCTCGGCGCCGTGGGCGTGGCCCTGCTCTTCTACACCGTGATCGCCCTGATGCAGAAGATCGAGCGGGTCTTCAACCGCATCTGGCACGTCCAGCAGATGCGCACGCTGCAATCGCGCTTCGCCAACTACCTCTCCGTCCTGATGGTCGGCCCGGTGCTGGTGATCGCCGCCGGCAGCGTCACCGCGACACTGCTCGCCGCTCCGGCCGTCCAGGAGTTCGCCGAACTGTCGCTGATCGGCACCGTGCTCAAATGGCTGGGCTACCTGGTTCCGCTCGCCGTCTGGACCGGCACGTTCGCCTTCCTGTACGTGTTCATCCCCAATACGCGGGTCAAGGCGGGCGCGGCCCTGGTCGGCGGGCTGGTGGCGGCCATCCTGTGGAACCTCCTCGGCCTGCTGTTCGGCGGGCTGGTGGCCGGATCGACCAACTTCACGGCCGTCTACTCGGCGTTCGCTTCCCTGGTCCTGTTCCTGGTCTGGTTGCAGATCGCCTGGATGATCGTGCTGGTCGGCGCGGGCATCAGCTACGCCTGGCAGAACAGCGACCGCCTCACCCTCGGAGAACCGCGACCGGCCCATCCGGCCAGTCGAATGGCAGCGGCCATCCTGGTGCTCGACCGGGTCGAGCGGGCATTCGAGTCCGGCCGGCGACCACCGGATCGCGATGCGCTGGCGCGCGCGGTGCAACGGCACCGTCAGTTGGCGCGGGTCTGGATCGACCCGCTCCTGGAGAAACTCGTGTCCGCGGAACTGCTGCGGCTGACCGAGCAGGGAGAGCAGCCGGGGTTCCTCCCGGCCCGGCCGGGCGCGGCCATCACCCTCGCCGACGTGGAGACGGCAATCGAGGGGGAGAGCCCCGGGATTCCCGACTCGCTTGCCCGGGACGTGCCGGCACTGAAACGCTTCGCTTCAGAGCGGCGCAGGCTGGTCGAGGGGCTGGAAGGAAGCTCGCTGGGGAGTGACGATCAGGCCGAGCCGTCGTCCGATTCGGACCCGGCCGACGCACCCCGCCAGTAGACGGTGTGCCGGCCCTCCGGGTCGAGGCGGCGAGCGAACACGAACCAGGCATCCGACAGTCGGTTGAGATACGCGGCCAGGGCACCGGCCAGTTCCGTGACCTCGCCGCCCCGCTCCCGGGCCTCGGCATGCCAGGCCCAGGCCACGCGCTCGGCGCGGCGCGTGGCCGTGCGGGCCAGGTGGGACTGCGCCATGGCCGCCGTGCCACCGGGCAGGATGAACTCGCGCAGCGGCGGCAGATCCCGGTTGGCCGCCTCGACCCAGGCCTCGAGCCGTGCGATGTCGGGCAACTGGGACGAATGCGCCTGCTCGCCCATGGCCACCAGCCCGCCGAGATCGAACACCGCCTGCTGCTGTTCACGCACGAAGGCCAGCCCGTCGTCGGCACCCGCCTCCCCGTCCAGCGTGACCGACAACATGCCCAGCCGCGCGTTGAGCTCGTCGAGCTCGCCGAGAAGTTCGATCGCCAGCGCGTTCTTGGGCAGGCGCCGGCCGTCGGCCAGCCCCGTTTCGCCCCGGTCGCCGCTGCGCGTCACCACGCGGGACAGGCGATCACGTGGCGGTTTCTGTCGGTCGCCCATGAGAATCTCCGCTCAGCCCGCCTGCGCGTCGCTGCCGGGCACGTCGGTGGGAAAGTCGACCGGCCGACCCGCCAGCGCGCGCAGCGCGAAGGCGAGGATCGCGACCACGCCGTAGGAGAGCCCGGCCACGACGCCGAGATCCACGATCCCGTGCCAGGGCTGCGGCAACAGGCTGACCAGCAGTACCAGGGCCACCACGCCGGCGGTGACCGAAAAGGTCACGGTCCGCCGCTTTCTGGTCGCGTGGATGAACCCCATGCAATATGCCGGGGCCAGCGCCACGTGCCACCAGACCGGGTGACGCGCCAGGTGTCCGGCACGGGCGACCACCCGGGGGGAGAACCCCTTCTGGAAGCCCTTGTAGCCCTCGCCGTAGACCATGAACACCATCCAGCCGACGAAGAACGCCCAGTGCCACCACGCCCACGGCGCGGCCCAGGCCTCCAGGGCATAGAAGGAGAGCCGGTAGATCGCCCAGAGCAGCAGCGCGCAAAGCCCCAGCACGCCCCAGACCGCTCCGATGACACCCAGTTGCTTATTCACGGTCGAGAGATCCTCCGATCGACGCCGGGTGGCGAGAAGACACTCGGCCACCCCGGTTCTTTGTCAGGGCCGCGGAGTTTATCATGGGCGGCTGTTCCGAAATTCCCATGCGATCCCCTGACCTCATGAACCCCCGCACCCGCCGCGAGATGTTCGCCCGCTTCGCCCGCCAGCGTCCGGAGCCGACCACCGAACTGGAATACCGCAACCCCTTCGAGCTGCTGGTCGCCGTCGTGCTGTCCGCCCAGGCGACCGACGCCGGGGTGAACAAGGCCACCCGGCCGCTGTTCGCCCGCGCCAACAGTCCACAGGCCATCCTCGACCTGGGGCTCGACGAACTGACCGAATCGATCCGCACCATCGGCCTGTACAAGACCAAGGCGAAGAACGTCTACGCCCTGTGCCGGCAACTGATCGACAAGCACGACGGCGAGGTGCCCGCCGACCGCGAGGCGCTCGAGGCACTGCCCGGCGTGGGCCGCAAGACCGCCAACGTGGTGTTGAACACCGTCTTCCGCCAGCCGACCATGGCGGTCGACACGCACATCTTCCGCGTCGCCAACCGTACCGGGCTGGCCAAGGGCAAGACCGTGCACGCCGTCGAGGAGAAGCTGCTCAAGGTCATCCCGAAGGAATACCAGCTCGACGCCCACCACTGGCTGATCCTCCACGGGCGCTACGTCTGCAAGGCCCGCCGACCTGACTGCGGGGCCTGCATCGTCTGCGACCTCTGCGACTACCGAGACAAGACCGAGGAATGCAGCCCCGAGCTGATCGCCCGTTACGCCACCGAATCCATCGAGGCCTGAACCGATGTACTCCAGTGACCGACGCCGCATGCGCCAGCCCTTCATCGACGCCTGGGAGAAGGGCAAGGCGAGAAAGCCGCTCGCCCCGATCGAGCAGATGATCTTCGACGTGATCCGCGACCATCCCGAGTATCACTCGCTGCTCGACCAGCCGGAGTTCGCCCTGGAGGCCGACTGGCCGCCGGAGATGGGCGTGACCAATCCCTTCCTGCACATGAGCATGCACATCTCCTTGCGCGAGATGGTGCAGACCGACCGCCCCGCCGGCATCCGCTCGGTGCATTCGGAGCTTGCCCTGAGGAAGGGCGACCCGCTGGAGGCCGAGCACGAGATGATCGACTGCCTGGGCGAGGCCCTCTGGCAGGCCCAGCAGAACGGCCAGCCACCCGACGAGGCCGCCCTGATGACCTGCCTCGAGGACAAGCTCAAGCGCTGAACCGGCCAGGGCGCAGGTCGCGGCCCCGCGGTCTACTCTCGAACCACACGGCAGGCCATTGCCGAGATCGAGGGCAGCCACGATGAACGATCCGTCCCCGGACACAGCCGACACCGTCACCGATCCCGTCTGCGGCATGCAGGTCGACCCGTCCCGGACGGAACACACAAGCCGTTACGCGGACGAGGACTGGTACTTCTGCTCCGCCGGTTGCCAGGCACGCTTCGAGGAGGACCCGGAGCGCTACCTGTCGGGCGACTCAGCGGCCGAAAACGGCCATGCCGATGCGGATGCCGAGGCCGTCTACACCTGCCCCATGCACCCGGAGATCCGCCAGCAGGGGCCGGGCAGCTGCCCGATCTGCGGCATGGCCCTGGAACCGGAGACCGCCAGTGCCGACGGCGGACCCGATCCGGAACTGGCCGACATGTCGCGCCGATTCTGGATCGGCCTGGTCTTTGCCCTGCCTCTGGTCATCCTCGAGATGGGCGGACATTTCATCGACCTCCCCGCGTGGCTCTCCCATCAGACCGGCAACTGGATCCAGCTGGCACTCGCCACCCCGGTCGTGCTCTGGGCCGGCAAGCCGTTCTTCATCCGCGGCTGGCAGTCGCTGGTCAATCGCCGCCTCAACATGTTCACCCTGATCGCCATGGGCACCGGGGTGGCCTGGGCCTACAGCCTGGTCGCCACCGTCGTCCCCGGGGTCTTCCCGCCCGCCTTCCGGCAGGCGGATGGCTCGGTGGCGGTCTATTTCGAGGCGGCGGCGGTGATCACCATCCTTGTCCTGCTGGGCCAGGTGCTGGAACTGCGCGCCCGGGAGAAGACCTCCGGGGCCATCCGTGCCCTGCTCGACCTGGCGCCCGCCACGGCACGACGCCTCCGGGACGGCGAGGAAGAAGAGGCCTCGCTCGACGAGGTCGAGGTAGGCGACCGGCTGCGGGTACGACCGGGGGACAAGGTGCCGCTGGACGGCGAGATCCTCGAGGGCCGATCGAACATCGACGAGTCCATGGTCACGGGCGAACCCATGGCGGTCCCCCGAGGGGCCGGGGACACCGTGATCGGCGGCAGCATCAATGGCCGGGGCAGCTTCGTCATGCGCGCCGACAAGATCGGCAGCGACACCATGCTCGCGCAGATCGTTCAGATGGTGGCGAAGGCCCAGCGAAGCCGGGCGCCCATCCAGGGGCTGGCCGACCGGGTTGCCGCCTGGTTCGTGCCGGGGGTGATCGTCTCGGCGGTGATCGCCTTCATCGCCTGGTCGATCGTCGGGCCGCCGCCCGCCATGGCCTATGCCCTGATCGCCGCGGTCAGCGTGCTGATCATCGCCTGCCCCTGCGCGCTCGGGCTGGCCACGCCGATGTCGATCATGGTCGGGGTCGGCCGCGGCGCGCAAGCCGGCGTTCTGATACGCGATGCCGAGTCGCTGCAACGCCTGGAGAAGGTCGACACGCTGGTGATCGACAAGACCGGCACGCTCACCGAGGGCAGGCCCAGGGTCACCGCGATCCGGCCGTTTCAGTCGCATGACGAGGACGAACTGCTGCGCCTGGTCGCCGGTCTCGAGCGCGGCAGCGAACACCCGCTGGCCGAGGCGATCGTGGCCGAGGCCAGGCATCGTGACCTTGACCTGGGCGAGGCGGAAGATTTCGATGCGGAGAACGGCAAGGGGGTGACCGGCCGAATCGACGGCAAGCGGCTGCTCGTGGGCAACCGTGCGCTGATGGACGGCCATGACGTGGACGTGCAGCCGCTGGCCGACGAGGCCGAGCGCCTGCGTGCCGAGGGGGCCACGGCGATCCTCGTCGCCATCGACGGCGAGGCCGCCGGCGTGATCGCCATTGCCGATCCCGTCCGCAAGTCGACGCCGGATGCCGTCCGGCGCCTGCAGGAGGCGGGGCTCGAGGTGGTGATGCTGACCGGCGACTCGAAGGCCACCGCCGAGGCGGTCGCGCGGCAGATCGGAATCGACCGGGTGCGTGCCGAGGTATTGCCCGAGGGCAAGGGCGACGTGGTCGAGGAGCTGCGGCGACGAGGCCGCGTGGTCGCCATGGCCGGCGACGGGGTCAACGATGCCCCGGCACTGGCGGCCAGTGACGTGGGCATCGCCATGGGGAGCGGCACGGACGTTGCCATCGAGAGCGCCGGCGTGACCCTGCTGCGCAATGATCTCGACGGGCTGGTCCAGGCACATCGCCTGTCGAAGGCGACCATGCGCAACATCCGCCAGAACCTGTTCTTCGCCTTCGTCTACAACGCCGCCGGCATCCCGATCGCCGCGGGCGTGCTCTACCCGGTCTTCGGGTTGCTGCTCTCGCCGATCATCGCCGCGGCCGCGATGTCGTTCTCCTCGGTGAGCGTGATCGGCAATGCCCTGCGCCTGCGGATGATCCGGCTGGGCTGACGCCCGCCCCTACTCGCTTTCCTCCAGCGGCCAGTCGACCACGTGCGCCTCCCAGTCGATCGATTCGCGGTCGGCGTCTGCGGCGATCACGGCCCGACCGCTGACCGAGTAGCCGCTCTCGACCGTGCTCAGGAGGCGGCCGGTGACCAGGGGATGCCAGGGCGGCAGGTCGCGGCCCTCGGCCAGCCGGCGGTAGGCGCAGGTGGCGGGCAGCCAGTCGAATTCCTCCAGGTCCTCGGGCCTGAGCCACACGCATCCCGGGACCCGGGTCTGGCGATTGAGGTAGTCGGTGCAGCGACAGGTATCGGCGTCCAGCAGATGGCAGGCAACGTCGGTGTAGTAGACGTCGCCTTCCTCGTCCTCGACCTTCTCCAGACAGCACTTGGCGCAGCCGTCGCAGAGCGACTCCCACTCCGCGGTCGTCATCTCGCCCAGCCGCTTGGTCTGCCAGAACGGTTTTTCGTTAGTTGCCATCGAGTTACCCGGGTTCCGCCCTGCCGGCGAGGGGCCGACAATTGCCGCAAGGCTACCATGCCGACCGGCCGAATTCGCCTCTTCAATCGGCTCGGCTTGTGCCATCATGCAGGTATCCGATCACGTACTGGAGCACGAGGAATGCCGCAAGCGGCCACGGCCAACCCGGTCACACGCATCTCCACGGAAGCCGACATCAATCACGCGCTCGCTTCTGCGCGCAACTCCCGGGTCCAGCGACTCGGCGAGGTACTGATCCAGCGCGGCGCCCTGACCCGCGAGGGACTCGATGAAGCGCTGGAGGCACTCAAGCATCGTCCCACCATGCACCTGGGGGACTGGCTGGTCGAGCACAAGGCGATCAGCCCGCAGCAGCTCGAGGAGGCGCTCTGCGCCCAGCTGGGCATCCCGCAGATCAACCTCGGCGGCTTCGTCCCGCCGATGGACGTGGTCGCGCTGATTCCCTACGAGATGGCCCTGCGCCTGAACGTGCTGCCGCTGGCCCGCCGGCACTCGGTGCTGGTGGTGGCCTGCGCCAAGCCCACCGACCAGGAACTGCTCTCCATCCTGCGGTTCTACACCGGGCTGAGCATCGAACCGGTGCTCGCCTCGCCGCACCAGATCAGTATCGCGATCAACCATGCCTACCGGGTCGAGGAAGACCCGACCGAGAACCCGGAAGAGCCGATCCAGCTCAAGAGCCAGACCTCCCGAGACGAGGGTCGCCGGGAATCGCCGGAACTGGAGAACCAGGCGAGCAGCCCGCCGGTCGTGCGGCTGGTGAACACGCTGTTGATGGAGGCGATCAACCGCGGGGCCTCGGACATCCACTTCCTGCCCCGCCGGGAGAACCTGCTGGTGCGCTTTCGGCTCGACGGCGCCCTGCAGACCATCCGCTCGGTCGAGAAGAGCAAGCTGCCCGCCGTCGTCGCCCGCATCAAGATCCTGGGGCGGATGAACATCGCCGAGAAGCGCCTGCCGCAGGACGGCCACGCGCGCGTGATGATGGGCAAGCAGGAGGTCGACCTGCGGATCTCGGTGATGCCCGCCTTCAACGGCGAGAGCGTGGTGATCCGCCTGCTCAACAAGAACATGGGCCTCAAGCCGCTCGACCAGCTCGGCTTCTCGCGGGAGGACGAGCGCACGATCCGCGGACTGATCGCACGTGCCCAGGGCATGATCCTGGTCACCGGCCCGACCGGCTCGGGCAAGACCACCACCCTCTACTCGCTGCTGCAGGAAGTGAAGCGGGCCGACCCGCACATCATCACCGTCGAGGACCCGGTCGAATACGACATGGACGGAATCGACCAGATCCAGGTGCACTCGGGTATCGGCTACACCTTCGGTCGTGCGTTGCGGAACATCCTGCGCCATGACCCCGACGTGATCATGATCGGCGAGATGCGCGATCTCGAGACCGCCGAAAGCGGGGTCAAGGCGGCCCTGACCGGTCACCTCGTGTTCACCACGCTGCACACCAACGATGCCCCCAGCGCCGTGACCCGCCTGGTCGACATGGGCGTGGCGCCCTACCTGGTCAGCTCGACGGTGATGGGCGTACTCGCCCAGCGCCTGGTGCGCATCCTGTGCTCGCACTGCAAGCAGAAGCACCAGCCCGATCCGCTCATCCGCGAAACGATGGGGGTCGGCGAGAACGAGGTCTTCTGGAACTCGCGCGGCTGCGACCACTGTGACCAGACGGGCTACGTGGGGCGCACCATGGCCTACGAGCTGATCCTCGTCGACCGCGAGATGAGCAACCAGATCTCCCACGGCATCACCACCGAGGAACTGCGCCAACTGGCCGTGGACAAGGGCATGCGCACGCTCACCCGCCATGCCCTCGACATGGCGCGTGCCGGGGTCACCTCCCTCGAGGAGGCCTTCCGCGTGCGCCTCGAGGACTTCGGCACGTCCGCCGAAATCGACAAAGGCGACTGAGGCCGCCGCATGGATCTCGTCCTGACCGGGCTTGTCGCCCTCGTGCTGCTGATCCTGTTTACCCGTAACCGCCGCAGGCGGGCCACCCCCCGCGCACGACCCACAACCGGCGGGAGCGCGGCCGCCCAGCGTCCGTTCTTCACGCGGCATGGAAAGGATGACTGGCGCTACTGGCGGGACCTGGCGATCCTCATCGCCCTGGTGCTGGTGTTGCTGATCGCGATGGTGGTGATCGGCGCGCGCAACGGTTGAGCCGGCGCCCGGTCAGACCGGGCGACGATAGCCGCCACGGGCGCCGGTGGGCGAGAGCACGAACTGCCACAGCTGGATCTGGCGCGCGCGAAAGCCCCCGGCGCAGGACTGCAGGTAGTACTTCCACATCCGGCCGAAGGTGTCGCCGTACTGCTCCCGCCATTTCGGCCAGGCCTGCTCGAAGTTGTCGTACCAGGCCATCAGCGTCCGATCGTAGTCCGCCCCGAAGTTGTGGATGTCCTCGACCACGAACCGCCCTTCGCAGGCATCGAGCACCTGCTGCATCGCCGGCAGTTCCCCGTTGGGGAAGATGTACTTGCTGACCCAGGGGTCGGGGGGCGCGCCTTCCCGGTTGGTGCCGATGGTATGCAGCAGAAAAAGCCCGTCGGGCTTGAGGCAGCGACGGGCGACTTGCATGTATTCATCGTAGTTGTGCCGGCCGACATGCTCGAACATGCCCACCGACACGATGTGGTCGAAGGGTTCGTCGATATCCCGGTAGTCCATCAGCCGGAACTCCACCGGCAGGTCGCCCGCGAGCTTCTCGCCGTAGGCGGCCTGTTCCTTCGAGATGGTCAGCCCGACGCATTCGACCCCGTAATGCTCGGCAGCAAAGGTCATGAAGCTGCCCCAGCCACAGCCGATGTCCAGCACCCGCTGGCCGGGCTTCAGGTCGAGCTTGCGGCAGATGATGTCGAGCTTGTGCTCCTGGGCCTCGGCCAGGGTCTCGGCGCCGTCCCCCCAGAAACCGCAGGTGTAGGTCATGCGCGGATCGAGCATGTCCCGGTAGAATTCGTTGCCGAGATCGTAGTGGCGCTCGCCGACTTCCCAGCAGCGCGACTGCGTCTGGTGGTTGAACAGCCGCGTCTTGAGGGCATGCCAGAGAATGCGCGGCGATCTCCCGACCTCCTCTCCGAGGCCTGAACGGAGCACGCGGTCGACGAACTCGTCGACTCGGTCTATCTCCACCCAGCCGGCCATGAAGGATTCGCCCAGCCCGAGATTGCCCCAGCCGAGAATCCGGTCGAGGGCGCGCGGGTCGCGGATACGCAGATCCCAGGGACGCCCCCCGTTCAATGTCACGTCGGCCTTCGCCAACAGGTCCCTGACAGTCGAGTTGCCTCTGCCACGCATCTCATGCGCCGACTCCAGTTCCATGGTGATCCGTCTGGCCATGTGATACCTCTGCACGATCGGTTTTCTACCGCAACGGGCCGGGCCTGCAAAACAACCTTGGAGAGAAGGCCGACCATCGACACAAAACTAGTCAATCAACATGAAATGTTCAATCGATCACCCTGAACGCCGTTCATCGCCGGCCAGGCAGGCCGGGAAGGATTCGGCGCCCACGGCTTCCCCCAGCAGGTATCCCTGCAGGTAGTCGGCACCCATCTCCCGCAACATCTCGGCCTGTCCGGGCTCCTCCACTCCCTCGACGACAACCGACAGCCTCAAGCTGTGAGCCAGCACGATGGTGGCCTCCACGACCGAGCGGGCATCCGCACTGTGGAGGATCTCGGCCGTGAACGTGCGATCGATCTTGAGGTAGTCGAGCGGGAATCGACGCAGGTACGCCAGCGACGAGTAGCCGGTGCCGAAATCGTCGATGGCGAACCTGAACCCCTGATCGCGCAGACGGTTCATGACCGCCACATGCGCATCCACGTCCTGCATGAGGGTGGTTTCCGTAATCTCGAGCGTGATTGCTTCGCCCGGCAGCCCGGCGTCGTGAATCAAGGCCTCCAGAAAGTTGGCCAGGCCGGGATCCGCAAACTGCCGAGCCGAAAGATTGACCGCTATCCGCAGGCATTGCTTCCATTCCACCGCCTGCCTGATCACCTGACGAAGGACTTGCTGGCCGATCGGGAAGATCAAGCCGGTTTCCTCGGCAAGCGGGATGAACTCTCCGGGACTGACCAGCCCCCACTCCGGATGATCCCAGCGCAGCAGGGCCTCGGCGCCGACCACCGCTTCACTGCGCGCATCCACCACCGGCTGGTAATGGACACGGAAGGCATTCTCCTCGAGTGCGGCACGCATGCCGATCTCGAGGTTGAGACGTCGACGCGCAGCCACGTGCATGGAGGGAGTGAACAGGGCATAAGTATTGCGCCCGCGCTGCTTGGCCCGATACATGGCGATATCGGCGTGCTTGATCAGCTCCTCGCCATCGAGGCCATCGTCGGGATAGAACGCCACCCCGATGCTGCACCCAATGACGAGTTCGCGCCCGTGCAGCCGAACCGGGCCGGCGAGCGTATCGATGATCCGCTGGGCGAGCTTCGGGACGGGCTCGAAACCCTCGATTTCCGGCAGAAGCACCAGAAACTCGTCACCACCGATACGGGCTACCGAATCGTCCTCGCGCAGGCAATCCCGCAACCGGATCGCCACCGCTTCGAGCAGTTCGTCTCCGCAAGCGTGACCCAGGGTGTCATTGACCGTCTTGAAGTGATCCAGATCGACGAACATCACAGCCAGCATGCCGCCACCGCGGTGGGCATGAGCAATCGCCATCGACAACCGGTCGTGAAAGAGCCGCCGGTTGGGCAGACCGGTCAGCGGATCATAATAGGCCAGATGCCGGATCTGGCGCTCGTTCTCCTTGAGTTCCGAAATGTCGGAGAACAGCGCTGCGTAGTGGGTGATCTGGTCGTTCTCGTCCTTGATGGCGGTGATGGTCAGAAGTTCGGGATAGACCTCGCCGTTCTTGCGTCGATTCCAGATCTCGCCACGCCACTGGCCCTCTCGATTCAGCGTGGTCCACATCCGGTCGTAGAACGCCTTGTCGTGCCGTCCGGACTGGAGCAACGATGGCGACTTGCCGATCACCTCCTCGGCCTCGTACCCCGTCAGATGGGTGAATGCCGGATTGACCCGGGTAATCCGCCGGCGGGTATCCGTGATCATGATGCCCTCGAGCGAGGTATGGATGACCTTATCGGCCAGTTGCAGGCTACGTTGTGAACTGGCCAGCGCCGAGTCGCGCTCTTCGAGCGCCCGGCGCAGCTCTTCCACGTAGGCCAGTTCGATGCCGGTGAGCATGTCGGAGAAGCTCACGATCCCCTCGACCTCGCCGTCCCGCTCGACCCCGATGTGACGCACGCCGCGTTCGCTCATCAGGTTGCGCACGTGGTAGAGACTGGTGTGCACCGGCACGGTGTATAGGCTGCGAGTGCAGACCTCTCCCACGGCGACATCGCCGAGGCGCCGGGCGATCAGCCCCACCAGATCCCGTTCGGTAAGGATCCCGTGGCCACCCGCGGCCATCGAGACCAGCACCGCGTCCACTCTCGCCTCACGCATTCGCCGCGACACTTCGCTCAGGGGCACGTCCTCGTCCACCCGCAACGTCTCGTGCCCGACCAGCATGCCGACGGTACGAAAGTGCAGATAATGCTCGATGCCCTGGTTCAGGATCACGTCGGTCAGGGTAATGATGCCCACAAGATCGCGACTTTCCGGCGCGATCACCAACAGATGCCGGACCTGCTTCTCGCGAAAGCGATGGGCGGCGTCCGTCAGATAGGCGGTGGGCTCGATAGACTCGACGGGAGCACTCATCACCTCGCAGATCGGCGTATCCAGCACGTCGGGACGCGACAGGTCGATGGCGAGTGCGTCGTGCTCGGTCCAGATGCCGATCGGCTTCCCATCCTCGACCACCACGATCGAACTGGCGGTCGCCTGCCGCATCCGTTCGGCCGCCTGATGCAACGACAGTTGCGGCGGACAGGCAAGCACCTCCCGACCGGTAACGATGATTTCCTCGATGCGAGGATCGAATCGAAGCTGGCTCATATTCATTCGGACGAACTCGGCCAATGTGCGGATATCGGACACAAAAAGCCGGACAAGGGCGAGCGACCGTCCGGCCCGCTCACCCTTGCCCGGTTGTCGTGTGCATTGCCCCCACCTTCCATCGGGATCGATTCGGACATTTCCCTGTCCGAGGACTCCAGGACGATCAGGCGGTGACCACCGGGATGTCCTTGAGCATCTGCAGTCCCCTGGTGGCCTCTTCCTGGTACTCCTCGATCTCGTTGAAGTTGAGGTAGCGGTAGATGTCCGCCGACATCGTGGCCAGGTGGGCGACGTGTTGCTGGTATTCCTCGACGGACGGCAGCTTGCCGAGGATCGCGGTGACCGCCGAGAGCTCGGCCGAGCCGAGGTAGACGCGCGCGTCCTTGCCCATGCGGTTGGGGAAGTTGCGGGTCGAGGTCGACATGACGGTCGCGCCGTCGGCCACGCGCGCCTGGTTGCCCATGCACAGCGAGCAGCCCGGCATCTCGACCCGGGCACCGGCACGGCCGAAGACGTTGTAGTAGCCCTCCTCGGTCAGCTGATGCTGGTCCATGCGGGTCGGCGGCGCGATCCACAGGCGGGTCGGCACCGAGCCGCCGTGGGATTCGAGCACCTTGCCGGCCGCGCGGTAGTGACCGATGTTGGTCATGCACGAGCCGATGAACACTTCCTGGACCTCGTCGCCGGCCACCTCGGACAGCGGCTTGATGTCGTCCGGGTCGTTCGGGCAGGCCAGCAGCGGCTCGGTGATCTCGGCCAGATCGATCTCGATGACCTCGGCGTACTCGGCATCCGCGTCCGGCTCGAGCAGTTCTGGGTTGTCGAGCCATTCCTGCATCGCCTCGATCCGACGGCCCAGGGTGCGCTTGTCCTCGTAGCCCTGGCTGATCATCCACTCGAGCAGGGTGATGTTGCTCTTGAGGAATTCCTTGATCGGCTCGGGGCCGAGACGCACGGTGCAGCCGTTGGCCGAGCGCTCGGCCGATGCATCGGCGAACTCGAACGCCTGCTCGACCTTGAGGTCCGGCAGGCCCTCGATCTCGAGCACGCGGCCGTTGAAGACGTTCTTCTTGCCCTTCTTCTCGACGGTCAGCTGACCGTTCTGGATCGCCTTGTAGGGAATGGCGTTGACCAGGTCGCGCAGGGTGATGCCCGGCTGCATCTCGCCCTTGAAGCGCACCAGCACGGATTCCGGCATGTCCAGCGGCATCACGCCCAGCGCCGCGGCGAAGGCCACCAGGCCGGAGCCGGCCGGGAAGGAGATCCCCAGCGGGAAGCGGGTGTGCGAGTCACCGCCGGTGCCGACCGTGTCCGGCAGGATCATGCGGTTGAGCCAGGAGTGGATCACCCCGTCGCCGGCGCGCAGCGAGACGCCGCCGCGGGTGGAGATGAACTCCGGCAGCTCGTGCTGCAGCGCGATGTCCACCGGACGCGGGTAGGCCGCGGTGTGGCAGAACGACTGCATGACCAGATCCGCGGAGAAGCCCAGGCAGGCCAGCTCCTTGAGCTCGTCGCGGGTCATCGCGCCGGTGGTGTCCTGGCTGCCGACCGTGGTCATCCGCGGCTCGCAGTAGGTGCCGGGGCGCACGCCCTCGACACCGCAGGCCCGGCCGACCATCTTCTGCGCGAGCGTGAAGCCGCGGCCGGTGTCCGCCGGCTGCTCGGCGCGCAGGAACACGTCGGAGGGCTCCATCTTGAGCGACTCGCGCGCCTTGCCGGTCAGGCCGCGACCGACGATCAGCGGAATGCGCCCGCCGGCGCGCACCTCGTCGGGCAGCGTGCTCGGACGCATGTCGAAGGTGGTGATCACCTCGCCGTTCTTGAGGATCTCCCCCTTGAACGGGCGGATGGTGAGCACATCACCCGTCTCCATCTGGTCGACGTCGCACTCGATCGGGAAGGCGCCGGAATCCTCGGCGGTGTTGAAGAAGATCGGCGCGATCTTGCCGCCGAGCACCACCCCGCCGGTGCGCTTGTTGGGCACGTGCGGGATGTCGCGGCCGATGTGCCATTGGACCGAGTTGATCGCCGACTTGCGCGAGGAACCGGTGCCGACCACGTCGCCCACGTAGGCGATCTTGTGGCCGGTCTCCTTGAGCTCCTTGATGGTGTCCAGCGCCTCGGGCATCTTCGATTGCAGCATCGAGCGGGCATGCAGCGGGATGTCCGGGCGGCTCCAGGCCTCCTGGGCCGGGGAGAGGTCGTCGGTGTTGGTCTCGCCCGGCACCTTGAGGACGACCACCTGGATCTCCTCCTCCAGCGCCGGCTTGGCCTTGAACCACTCGGCGTTCGCCCAGGATTCGAGCACCCGGCCGGCGTTCGCGCTGCCCTCGCGGTACTTGTCCTCCACGTCGCGGAAGGCGTCGTAGACCATCACGAGCTTCGAGAGCGCCTTGACCGCGTCGTCGCCAACCGTCACGTCGTCGAGCAGCTCGATCAGCGGGTCGACGTTGTAGCCGCCCATCATGGTGCCGAGCAGCTCGACCGCCTCGTGCCGGTCGATCAGCGGCGATTCGGCCGTGCCCTTGGCCACGTCGGCGAGGAAGGCGGCCTTGACGTAGGCGGCCTTGTCCACGCCCGGCGGCACGCGCTGCGAGAGCAGGTACTTGAGCTCGTCGCCGTCGACGTCCGCCGGCGGGTTCTTGATCCGGTCGATCAGCTCGGCGGTCTGCTCGGCATTCAACGCCAGCGGCGGAATGTCCTGCTCGGCACGTTCGGCCTTGTGTTCGCGGTAGGCTTCAAGCATGGAATACCCTCAACGGCTTGGAATAGTAGGAATTCGTGTTTCGGATCCGGACAGGTGGCGAGCCCGACGATCGACAGGCGATCGGCAGGCGAATGGCGGGATTCTAGCAAAACCCGGCGGCCAGCCGCGCATGCGACCGACAGGATTCTCGCTCGGAGGCGTAACCCCGATGCGTCCTAGAGCCTTCCCTGGCGGCGCATCCGATCCAGCCACAACAGCGCGATCACCGGGGCCGCAGCGACGATGCGACCTTCGTCGACGTCGGCCAGCGCCTGCTCGACCGGCACGATTCGCACGCGAATGTCCTCGTGCTCGTGGTCAAGACCGAACTGACCGGCGACCACGCCGTCGGCATCCCGCTCGATCGCGGCCGTGTTCAGCCGGGCAAGGAACAGGTAGATGCTCTCGGTCGTGCCGCCGGGGCTGACCCAGTAGCGGGTCAGCGGATAGAGATCGGTCAGCGCCAGCCCGGCCTCTTCCTCGGACTCCCGCCGGGCGACGTCCTCGGCCGACTCGCCGGGCTCGATCATCCCGGCCACGATCTCCGAGAGCCACGGACCGGTGGGGGCGTCCAGCGCCCCGGGACGGAACTGCTCGATCAGCACGACCTCCTCGCGTACCGGATCGAACGGCAGCACGGCCACCGCATGGCCCCGCTCGAAGATCTCCCGCTCGATCGGCTCCGACCAGGTGCCGTCGAAGAACTCGAAGCGCAGGCGATAGCGCTGCAGGGAGAAAAACCCGCGATACAGAGTCTCATTGGCCAAAAGGTCGAAACGCATGGTGTCCGGCTCCTGCTACCATCGATCGGAATTTCAGTTCTGTAGGGACGCGCTGCACGGATCCACTGGCGCTCCGCGCGCCCGGGCCGCCGGCGACTGGCCGGGCCACGGGGCACCGGCACGCCGGCGGCATCGCGCCTTGATCACGAACGTCCCGGGAAGCCAGGGTGGCATGGCATACGTGCAGCGTTCCCTAGCTTACATGTACAGGGCACTTCGCCGCAGCCAACGAGACTTTCATGAATACCATCCTGCGACTGCTCGAACCCCTGATCGGGCGGGAAATCCGGATCGGCGAGAACCGTGGCACGGTGATCGAGGTCCACGATGATCCGCCATCCCTCATCATGCGCGCCGAGAACACCCCGGACGCCGTCCAGGTCGACTACTTCGGTCGCCCGCGCTCGATGACGCAACCGACGTGGACGCAATCGATCACCGGCGATTCGGGCCGGGGCCTGCATCCCGACCTGCAGCGCCAGCTGCCGATCGAGACCGCCCGCGCCCTCGACGAGTTCATCAAGTCGCGACAGGCCTGACGGCACTGGCACGACCCACTTCGACCACAGACACCGAAATAAGGAGTTCTCACCCCATGGACCAGTCCGACGCAGCAACACGCAAGATCCGGCACCTGGCCGGAGCCGGAATCCTGCTCGCCTCCCTCACTCCCCTTGCCCTGTCGGCAGCCGACCGCCCGCCTGTCGACAGCCAGTGGCGACTGGCGAACATCGTCAGCCTGCAAAACATCGACCCCACGCTGACCGATCTCGTTGTCGACGCCGACGGGAACATCGGCGGGGTCGCCGCATGCAACGACTACCGCCGTGACTGGGACGGGGACGAATACGGAGACATCGCGGTCACTCGCAAGACCTGCGGAGAAGAGCGGATGGAGCAGGAAGAAGCCTTCCTCGAAGCCGTCAGGAAAACCGTCGACTGGCAGGTCGACGGCGAGCGACTGCTGCTCAAGGACGCCGACGGCCGCAACCTCGCGGTGATGCTCGAGCCGATCACCCGGTCCTATCACTTCGACTGCGAGGGCAAGGAGATTTCCTTCGACGTCATCCGCCGTGGCCAGATCCGCCTGTTCCACGATGACCAGGATGTGCTGATGTCACGGACGGAATCGGCATCCGGCTCGCGCTACGAGAGCGAGGACGGCAACGTCGTCTTCTGGGGCAAGGGACAGGAAGGCACGTTCGAGGTCGATGGCGAGAAGCGCGACTGCCGCCAGGTGCCAAATCCCGACGCGGCGGACGATTCCTGATCGGAGTCGACGGCCCGGACGGTCGCGCGATGCCCTCGGTGGACCCTACCGGCATCGTAAACGCCCTTTCATGTCGAGGAGGGTGCGGTTCGGGCAGCCTCTCGAACCGGGCAACGGTTTTCATCGAACCAATCGAATGTCTTGTGGGCTGCATTGCCGGTTTGTGCCGAAAAGGCACCGACCCGATCCGACAGACCAGAGAGGTTTACATCATGCGATCCATCGCTCTTCCCACCGCACTGACCGCCCTGCGCTTTACCGGAGCGGCCCGGCACGCTGATCCCGCCGACGCAAGTGGAAGACCGAGGGGAACCTTCCGCGACCCTCGGCACGAAGAAGCCCCGCCAGCGATCACCGCTGCCGGGGCTTCTTTCTGATCCACCAACAGGAAAAAGGCCCGTTGCATGCGCTGCAACGGGCCTTCTCGACGATTTGGCGTCCCCAAGGGGATTCGAACCCCTGTTACCGCCGTGAAAGGGCGGTGTCCTAGGCCTCTAGACGATGGGGACCTAG
>NZ_JBKGYT010000024.1:0-24179 GCF_046545975.1 Guyparkeria sp.
CCTGTTACCGCCGTGAAAGGGCGGTGTCCTAGGCCTCTAGACGATGGGGACCTAGTGTGGGGTGGGGTCTTACGACCCCGCCCGGTTTTCAGGTTGGTCACCACGCCTGGTGGTGACCAACAATTAGGGCAGCACGTGTGTATCACGCACTGCCCTAACAAATGGCGTCCCCAAGGGGATTCGAACCCCTGTTACCGCCGTGAAAGGGCGGTGTCCTAGGCCTCTAGACGATGGGGACCTAGATGGCGCGCCCGGGAAGATTCGAACTCCCGACCTTCTGGTTCGTAGCCAGACGCTCTATCCAACTGAGCTACGGGCGCTTTGGCTCCCCGAGCTGGACTCGAACCAGCGACCCAGTGATTAACAGTCACTTGCTCTACCAACTGAGCTATCGGGGAATACGTCTCTCGACGTGGGGCGGCATATTAATGATCCGACGGGAGGGCGTCAACACCTTCGGCACAAAAAATGCGCCAACCCGTACCACGGCTCGGCCCCGCCGGGGCGCAATCCCACGGGCATGCCGAGGCAGCCCCGCACCGCCCCGCCGCCAACCGGTTGATTCAGCGGACGCATCGCCGCCGGCTCCGCGAGGGAGCCCGGATCAGAGGAATTCCAGTTCCTCGGCCACGGCCTCGGCGCCCCGGCGGGCACACATCTCGTCGGTCTCGCCGGAGGGCGCACCGGAGACGCCGATGGCGCCGTAGGTCTTGCCACCGGCCTCGATGGTCACCCCACCGGCCCCGAACATCAGCCCCGGGACCTCACCCAGCGCCCCGTCGCCGCGGTCCTCGATCGCCGAGGTCGCGGAATTGAACGACAACGCCGTGTAGGCCTTGAGCTTCGAGATGCGGAGGGTGAGGTCCGGGGCGAGCACGTCGCGCAGCACGACCTGCTCGTCGCCGCTCCGGTCGACGACTGTCACGCCCACCTGGATGCCCTCCTCCCGGCAGGCCTCCACGGTCGCCTGGGCGCCCTTCAGGGCCATCTCCATGGACAGACGGTCGATGCTGACGGTGGCCGGCTGGTCGGAGGCAGACACCATGCCGGCAGACCCGGCAACGGCAAGGCCGACGGCCAGGGCGGTGCGACGGATGGGGTTGCGAATGGTTTTCATGGGATTTCCTTCCTCGTGGTTGGTTCTCGGTTCAATCGGGCTCTGGCGGCCCGTCGTGTCAATCGTCGTCGTGAATCGCTGTCAGTCAAGCGCCGGGTAGTCGATGTAGCCCTTCTCCCCGCCACCGTAGAAGGTACTGGAATCGGCGTCGTTCCACGAAGCGTCACGCCGGATGCGCTCGACCAGGTCGGGGTTGGCGATATACGGCACGCCAAAGGCGATCGCATCGCCCCGGCCGGCACTCACGTCCGCTTCGGCGCGAGAGAGGTCGTACTGGTAGTTGCGGATGACCGGGCCCTCGAACAGATCGACCAGATCGGCCAGGTCGAAGGCCGGCCCCGCCGCCCCGG
Source organism: Guyparkeria sp. (assembly GCF_046545975.1). Lineage (GTDB taxonomy): Bacteria > Pseudomonadota > Gammaproteobacteria > Halothiobacillales > Halothiobacillaceae > Guyparkeria. Next base: position 1,468 of record NZ_JBKGYT010000024.1, read on the forward strand.
GCTCGTCCTCGCCCATGCCGGCGATGTGCAGGTAGGCCAGTCCCCGCGGGTTGAGCGCACCCACCACGTGGGAGAAGGTCTCCCGGGGGTTGCTGTCGTACATGCCATTGAACGGCTGCAGCGGCGATATCCGGACCCCCGTGCGCGACGCACCGGCCACCTCGGTGACCGCGTCGAGCACCTCCTCGAGAAACCGCATGCGGTTCTCGAGCGAACCGCCGTAGCGATCGCTGCGCTTGTTGGTGCCATCCCGGAGGAACTCGTCGATCAGGTAGCCATTGGCGGCATGCACCTCCACGCCGTCGAAGCCGGCGGCCAGCGCCCGCTCGGCGGCCCGGGCGTAGGCCTTCACCAGCTCCGGAATCTCCCCGGTCTCCAGCGCACGCGGAGTTTCGAAAGGCTTCTTCTCGCCGGAGGGCACGTAGCCTTCGCCGTCAATGGCGATGGCCGACGGTGCCACGGGCAGCTTGCCGTCCGGCTGGAAGTCGGAGTGCGACACCCGCCCCACGTGCCAGAGCTGCAGCACCATCCGCCCGCCGGCGTCATGCACGGCGCGCGTGATCATCTCCCAGCCGGCCTGCTGCTCGTCGCTGTGGATGCCGGGCGTGGCCGGATAGCCCTGCCCCTCGGGGACCACCTGGGTGGCCTCGCTGATGATCAGGCCGGCGCCGGCACGCTGCCGATAGTAGGTCCGCATCATCTCGTTGGGGATATTGCCCGGGACCGTCGCCCGGCAACGGGTCAGGGGCGCCATGATGACGCGATTGGGCAGGGAAAGATCACCAAGGTCGACCGGGGCAAGCAGCACGGAATCCTGACTCATGGAACCTCGAACACGGTTGTCGTCGGGTGCCGAGCATTCGATCAGGCCCGGCAACCGGCACGAGTGGTTGGTTAGGGAACCTCCGCACGAATGCCATACCGCTCTGCTCGCCTTGAGCCGGGCAGATGCGAGTCGCCCCGTGCTCCGCGTTGCGATGTCTTGACGTGGCCACCGGCACGCCGGCGACATCGCGCCTCGATCACGAACGACTCGCCGGGCCAGAGTGGCATGGCATTCGTGCAGAGGTTCCTTAGCGGCTAACTTGTAGTTCACATGGCCGTCGAATGCCAGTCGGATGCCCCACTCAGTGCCGGGTCGGGGCGCCGTCGGATTCCTGCACCAGGATCCAGGGCGGGGTGACCACCGCCCACAGGGTCACGTCGCCACCCGCCCAGCGGCGGGCGGTGTCGGTGTCCAGCGGGGCCACCTGTCCCGCCTCCTGCCAGACCTTGAACCGATCGGTCCGGTCACGGACCATCGCCATGGCCACGTCGACCAGGTCGATCGCCGTGTCGACCTTCACGATCTGCCCCTTGGCGAAGAAGCGTTCGAGCTCTTCCCAGTCGGCCTTGGCCGTCTGCCCGACCAGCTCCCGGTAGAGCGCATCGTCGTCCTTGCCCGGATCCGGCGGGTTCTGCGGATTGTTGCCGATTTCTGTCATGATCTGCCCTTGTTCGTAATCTTGTTCCAAGAGGAGTGTCTGCCGATGGCGAAGCGCCGGACCCCCGTGCCCGACCGCGCGAGCTACCTCAATCATCGCAGCCGGAGCGAGGCGATCCGAGCCCCCGACGGCTCGCGGGTCCGCGAACTGATGCACCCCGCCCACCACGCCATCGAGCGAATGAGCGTGGCGGAGGCCGAGGTCGATCCCGATCGGTCGACGAGACCGCACCGCCACCCGGTCGCCGAGGAGGTCTACCACATCCTCGACGGGGCCGGCGTGATGGAGTTGGCCGGGGAGCGGTTCGCGGTGGTCCCCGGTGATATCATCCGGATCGCGCCGGGCCAGGTTCACCGGATCGAGACCAAGAGCGAGGTACCCCTGCGCTTTCTCTGCATCTGCCAGCCGGCCTACCGAGACGAGGACACCGAATTCGTCGATCCCGTCGCCCCGAACGAAACGGAAGCTTGAACGACATGGTCATCCAACGCAGCACCCTGGAATTCCTGCTCGTCACCCTGATCCTGGGCAGCATCATGGTCACCACCCTGTACCTGGGGCATGGGGCCGGCGTGCTGGCCTTCCTGATCTGGGGCGTGGTCCTGGCGATCTATCTCAAGCGCAAGTCGAAGGTCACGGAGCCCCGCCGGGAGGACAGCGACCCGTCCTGACCCCGGGTCTCAGTCCGCGGCCAGTTCCCGGCGCACCCGCTCGAGGTCGGCCGCCGTGTCCACCCCGGGCGGGGGCGTGACGTCGGCGACCTCGATGCCGATCGTCTCGCCCATCGACAGCGCCCGGAGCTGCTCGAGTTTTTCCAGCCGCTCCATTTCCGGGCTCGCCGTCTCCACGAACCGCCGCAGAAACCCCGCACGGTACGCGTACAGGCCGAGGTGACGGAAGCCGAAGACGCCGGCCTCGCCTGGAGCCGGCAGGCCGTCGCGATGGAAGGGAATCGGCGCCCGGGAGAAGTAGAGGGCCTCGTCGCGTTCGTTCGCCACCACCTTGACGGCATCCGGCGAGAGAAACTCCTTCTCCTCGGCGATGGGCACCATCAGCGTGGCCATGGCGGCATCCGGCTTGGCCCGCAGCAGGCGGGCCACCTGGGCCAGCAGTACCGGCGGCATCATCGGCTCGTCACCCTGAAGGTTGACCACCACCGTCTCGTCCGGCAGTTCGAGGAAGTCGATCACCTCGGCGAGCCGGTCGGTGCCGGACTCGTGGCCTTCGCTGGTGAGCACGGCCCGCGCACCGATCGCGTTCACCGCCTCCTGGATGCGCTCGTCGTCGGTGGCCACCACGACGTGTTCGCTGCCGGCCGCGACCGCCCGCTCGTAGACCCACTGGATCATGGGCCGCCCGTTGATGTCTGCCAACGGCTTGCCCGGCATGCGGCTGGAGGCATACCGCGCCGGGATGATGATCCAGTCGCCCTCGGCCATCATGAGTCCGATGCTCCCGTCGTGGCCGGATGCTTCTTGCGCCAGGCCTGGTATTCCTCGTCGGACAGCCGGCGCGCCTCGTCCTCGAGCATGACCGGGATGTCATCCCGGATCGGGTAGGCCAGGTGGGCCGACAGCGAGATCAGCTCGGCATTGGCCTTGTCGTAGATCAGCGGCCCCTTGGTGACGGGACACACGAGGATGTCGAGAAGCTTCTTGTCCATCGGCAGGCTTACCTTGTTGTCGGTTGGTTCTTGCGCCGGACCTCGAGGCCGGCGATGGCCCCGTCCAGCAACGTCCGGGGCAGCACGATGCCCCCGCGGGCGACCAGGACCTGGCCGGGGCGTTCGGGTGGCATGGGCCATTTCACCGCATCCTTCTCGGTGATCACAATCGTACGCCCCTTGCGGAGCAACCGCCCGACCATGTCGGGCTCCGGCGCGGCGTGATCGTCCAGTGGCACGGCGTCCAGCCGCACCCCGCCGGCCTCGAGCATGTCGAAGAACCGCGACGGGTTGCCGATGCCGGCAATCGCCGTCACCCGCTGGCCCCGCAGGGCCTCGGGCGGACACTCGCTGTCGTCATACAGGTCGCGGAATCCCTCGAGGGTGAAGTCGATCCGGTACGTCGACGGGTTGACCTCGTCGCCCTCGGGCAGGACCTTGGCCGCATCCGCGCCATTGACCAGCACGGCATCCACCGACCGGAGCCGGTGCGGATGCTCGCGCAGCGGGCCGGCAGGCAGACAGAAACCGTTTCCCAGCCCCCGCTGGCCGTCGACGATCACCCACTCGACGTCACGCGGCAGGCGGTGATGCTGCAGTCCGTCGTCGCTGATGATCACGTCGACCTCCGGGTAGCGCGCCAGCAGCTGCTCGGCGGCCTGTCGGCGACGCGGATGCACGACCACGGGCGCAGCGGTGCGCTGCCGGATCAGCCATGGCTCGTCGCCGCAGACGGTGGCGCCGTCGGCCTCGGCAAGGTCGAGCGGCTCGATGCCGAGCTTCACGCCGAAGCCGCGGCTGACCACGCCGGGATGCCAGCCGGCCTCTCGCAGCGCCTCGACCAGCGCGATCACCACGGGCGTCTTGCCCGTGCCGCCCACGGTGAGATTGCCCACGACCACCACGGGGCACGTCAGCCGGCGCGGACGAGCGCGACGCAGTCGCCTGTCGGCCTCGCGGCAGACCAGCACGCCAAGCGGCCACAGAAGCCATGCCGTGAGCCCTCGCCGCTGCCAGAAAGCCGGGTAGCGCATCACCGTGCTCCCATCAGGTAGTGCCCTGGTCGGCGAACTGCAACCGATACAGCGCGGCATAGGCGCCGTCGGCCGCCAGCAGTTCGGCATGGGCGCCCTGCTCGATCACTCGGCCCGCCTCCATCACCACGATGCGGTCGGCATGCTCGATGGTCGACAGGCGATGGGCGATCACCAGCGTGGTTCGGCCCCGCGTGAGGTTTTCCAGTGCCCGCTGGATGTAGCCCTCCGAACGGGTATCCAGGGCCGAGGTGGCCTCGTCGAGCAGCAGGATCGGCGCGTCGCGGTACAGGGCCCGGGCGATCGCGATGCGCTGTCGCTGGCCTCCCGAGAGCAGCACGCCGTTCTCGCCCACGCCGGTGTCGAAGCCCTCGGGCAGCTGCTCGATGAACTCCTCCGCGAATGCGGCCTTCGCCGCTTCCCGGACCCGGTCCATGTCGAATGCCGCCCCGTCGGCATAGCCGATGTTCGCCGCGATGCTGGCGTTGAACAGCACGGTCTCCTGCGAGACATAGGCAAACTGGCGACGGAGCTCGGCCAGCGGGAGTGCGTCGTGCGGCGTGTCATCCAGCAGGATGCGTCCGCGCTGGATCTCGACGAATCGCGGCAACGCGCCCATCAGGCTGGACTTGCCGGCCCCCGACTGGCCGACGAAGGCGACCGTCTGCCCGGCCGGGATGTCGAGGCTCACCCCGCGCAGCACCCAGTCCTCGTCACGGCGATCCTCAGGCGGCACGTCCCGGTAGCTCAGCCAGACATCCTCGAAGGCGATCCGGCCGCTGACCCGGCGCGGCGTCACGTCGCCGCGATCCGACTCGCGCGGTTCGTCGAGCAGCGCGAACAGGCTCTCCCCTGCTGCGATACCCTTCTGGATCACGGCATTGAGATTGATCAGCCGCTTGGCCGGCGCCAGCGTCATCGAGAGCGCGGTGATGAACGAGACGAAGGTGCCCACGCTGATCTGGTCCATGCGGTCGCCGCTGGTGGCGAACCACACCACGCCGGCCACGCCGATGGCCAGCACGAACTGCGTGATCGGCGAGGAGGCGGCCTGGACGGCCTGCATCTTCATGAAGGCACGGAAGTTGTACTGGTTCTGCCGGGCGAACCGCTCGCTTTCGTAGTCCTCGCCGCCGTAGAGCTTGACCACGCGATGCCCGGTGATGGTCTCCTCGGCGACGTGCGAGACCTTGCCCATGGATTCCTGGATGCGGCGGGCATAGCGCCTGAACGCCCTCGATATGCCCGCCACCATGCCGACCAGCAGCGGCAGCAGCACCAGGATGAACAGCGTCAGCTGCCAGGAGAGATACAGCATCCACACCAGCAGGCCGATCACCGTCACGCTGTCGCGAATCAGGATGGTGAGCGCCTTGGAGGCCGCCTCGGAGACCTGCTCGCTCTGGTAGTTCAGCCGGGTAAGCACCTCGGTGGACGGCACGCGATCGAAGTACCGCGGCGGCAGGTGCAGGACCTGCTCGAAGGTGTCGCTGCGCAGGTCGCGGATCACCGATCGCCCCACCCAGGCCATGCCGTAGTTCGAGGCGAACTCGCCGATCACGCGGAAGACGAACACGCCCAGCAACGCGAGCGGCATCAGGGCGATCAGCGTCGGGTCCCGCTCGACGAAGCTCCCGTCGAGCAGCGGCTTCATCAGGGCGGCGAACCCGACCTCGGAAAGCCCGGCGACCACCATGCCGATGATCGCCACCACCAGCACGCGCGTGTAGCGCCAAGTGTAGTCCAGCAGCCGCCGATAGGTCTCCCAGCCGGCGGAGGCGTGCGCGCGGGCTTTCAGCGACTCGCCGCTCATTTGGGCGGTGTCGTCCCCAGGCCGATCTTCTCGATACCCGCACGCCGGGCCATGTCGAGCACGCTGACCACCTGCTGGTTGACCACCTGGGCGTCCGCCCAGAGAAGCACCGGCCGCCCGTCGTCGGCGATCTCGCGCAGCCGCTCGGGCAGGAGGTCCGGCTCGACGACGTGGCCGTCGATGGCAATGCTGCCCTGGGCGTCGAGCTCGATGACGTGGTTCTCGATCTCCGCGCGCTCCTCGTTGCCCACCTCGGCCTTGGGCAGGTCGACCTTGAGGGCCCGGTCGTGCACGAAGGTGGTCGTCAGCATGAAGAAGATCAGCAGCATGAAGACGACGTCGATCAGCGGAATCAGATTGAGCTCCAGCGGCTCGCGTGTCCGATGCCGGAAATTCATGCCGAGCGCCTCCGGGCGTTGTCCACCGGGTGCAGCATGTCGACCAGCCGGATGGCGTCGCTTTCCATGTCGATGATCAGTTCGTCGACCAGGCCGCGGAAATAGCGATGGAAGATGAACGCGGGCACCGCGACCATGATCCCGGCCGCCGTGGTGACCAGCGCCTTGGCGATACCGCCCGCCAGCAGTTCGGGGGCCACCGAGCCGCCACCGCTGTTCGAGGTGATCGCCTGGAAGACGTCGATGATGCCGATGACCGTCCCCAGAAGGCCCAGCAGCGGCGCGATCAGGGCGATCGTGCCGAGGGTGTTGAGGTAGCGCTCCATCTGGTGGGCGATGTGCCGGCCGGCATCCTCGATCCGGGTGCGCATTTCCTCCGCCGAGTGGTGACCGGCCAGGCCCGCGGCGAGGATCTGGCCCAGCGGTGAGAGCCGCGCCAGCTGCGCCAGCCGCGCCTGGGTCAGCCCGCCGTGCCCGAGCCAGGACTGCACCGTGCCCACCGGGTCACCGCCCATCACCCGGCTGCGCCGCAGGGTGTACAGGCGTTCGAAGATGATCGCCATGGCAATCACCGATGCAATGAGAATGGGCAGCATCATGCCGCCGCCAGCCAATACCAAGTCAAGCATGTTCCTGATTGAACCTCTTCCCTGAAAATGTCGGTTGAAGAAAAAACGTTCGGCAGCCCGGGCTGCCATCAGTCGGCCGAAGGATCAGAAAGGCGAGACCGCCTTGCCCTCCGGCCACCGCACGCGGTAAGCGAAATCGATCTGCCAGGGCTGGTCGGGTACCAGTTCGCGCTCATAGGCCCAGACACCGGACTGGCCGTCGTGGTCCTTGCGTGCCGGACTGGTCATCTCCCCCAGCGGTTCGACCACGATGTCAGCATCCAGCGCCGTGGGCAGGCGCATGAGCACCGTGACCGGGACCGGCTGTTCGTGACGGCTGGTCACCGCCACCTGTCTGCGCCGCTCCACCTGGTTGAACTTGCCGATCAGGCCGTGCCCCGCACGCTGGTCCGGGGGACGCTCGAGTTCCACGACCACCCGGGGGTCCACACCGAAGCTCAGCTCGACCTCCTCGTCCGGCCCCAGCCCGGCGCGCGACCGGCCGGCCTGCTGCTGGCCGTCGCGATGGACCTCCCAGCGCCCGGCCGGCAGCGGATGGGCGATACTGGGCTCGAACCGCCCGACCAGCACGGCATCGCGGGACTGCTGCGGGGCGACGCGCAACTCGATGTCGGCGTCGAGACCCTGGTCGAACACCTCGAGCCGAACCCCGCCGGGACCACTGGGCACCCGGGAGGGCCGATTGATGGCGATCTGGGACGCGAACCCGGTCTCGTCGGTCGCGGTGGCCGCCTCGGCCGCGCTGTCGGACAGCAGGGACGGGGCCATCATCGCGCGGGGCTCCGGCGGACGCGCGCCCTCCGGATCGACGAAGCCGATGGTCAGGGGCGGCAGCGCGGGCACCGGGTAGAAGCGGCGGTGGTCGCTGGTCACCAGCGTCATCGAGGCGGCCGGCCAGTCCTCGCCGGTCTGCTGGTGCACCTGTGCGGCCATGCGCCAGTCGACCCGGCGTTCCCCGGTATCCAGGCGGGCCTGGTAGACCGGTTCCCACCCGGCCCGCGCGACGCGGTAGTCCAGCCGGATGGCCGGAGCCCCGTCGGTTGCGTCGTCGGCCGCGTCGGCCAGCGGAATACCCACCTTCCAGCCCGGTTCGGCCGCGCGCATCTGATCGAGCTGCTCGCGCAGTTCCCGCAGGGTCTCGTCGTTGCGCGCCCTGCGATCGAGCAGCGCGCGGCGCGCGTCGGTCAGCCGATTCATCAGGCCCGCGACCGGGCCGTCGTCGGCCCAGGTGGCGTCGAGGTCGGCCGCGTCCCGAGAAAGCCCGGCCAATTGATCGCGGGCGATGTCCCGGCGCAGGGCGTTCTCCTCGAGCAGGACCCGGATCTCGCGCGCCTCGGCCTCGGCATCCGCCAGCCGGGCCTGCAACCGGCGAAAGCGGGGCGTTTCGGTCACTTCCTCCCGCTCGGTGCGCAACCCCTTGGTCTCGTCCACCCGGTTGCCGCTCACGCGCAGCGACCCCGTGTCCATGTCGGCAGGCAGTCCCAGCACCCACAGGCGGGGTTGCCGCCCGTCCGCGCCGGCCAGCTGCAGGCCCTCGACCTCGGCCGCGCCGCCGGCCATCGAGGCGATGACCTCGCCGTCCAGGCCACGGGTGATCCAGGCACCGGACGGGGCCACCATGATCCGCTGGATGCCCATGGCATGCTCCCCGGACTCCTCCATCCCAACCGGGGCATCACCCTCGTCGATCGCGGCGAGCCCGGGGCGCAACGTGCCTAGCCCGAGCACGCACAGGCCGAAGGCGAGCCAGCGCCCCCTGCGGTGCAGCGAGACCTCAGCCATGTTCCGGCAGCTCGTCGAGGACGCCGCCGCCGGCACGGCGGATGCGCACGGCCTCCGCCAGCCGGTGAATCACGGCGCGGCTGTCGTCCCAGCCGATGCAGGCGTCGGTGATGCTCTGGCCATAGGTCAGCGGCTTGCCGGGCACGACATCCTGGCGACCGGCCACCAGGTGGCTCTCGACCATGGCTCCCACGATGCCGGAATTGCCCCCGGCGATCTGCGCGGCCACGTCCTCGGCCACCTGGATCTGGCGGGCATGCTGCTTCTGGCTGTTGGCATGCGAGAAGTCGATCATGACCCGTTCAGGCAGTTCCGTCTGTCGCAGTTGCTCGAGGGCATCGCTCACACTGGCCGCGTCGTAGTTCGTCGTCCGCCCCCCACGCAGGATGATGTGGCAGTCGGCATTGCCTCGGGTCGCGAAGATCGCCGAGCGCCCCGCCTTGGTCACCGACAGGAAATGGTGCGGTCGGGCCGAGGCGCGGATCGCGTCGATCGCCACCCGCAGGCCGCCGTCGGTGCCGTTCTTGAAGCCCACCGGGCACGACAGCCCCGAGGCCAGCTCACGGTGGACCTGCGATTCGGTGGTCCGGGCACCGATCGCCCCCCAGGCGATCGAGTCGGAGATGTACTGCGGACTGATCAGGTCGAGGTACTCGGTGGCGGCGGGCACGCCCATGTCGGCCAGGTCGACGAGCAGGTCGCGGGCCACGCCGAGGCCCTTGTTGATGTTGAAGCTGCCGTCGAGGTCCGGGTCGTTGATCAGGCCCTTCCAGCCGACCGTGGTCCGCGGCTTCTCGAAGTAGACCCGCATCACGAGGAGGATGTCCTCCTTGACCTCCTCGGCCAGCTCGCGCAGGTGACGCGCGTAGTCGCGCGCGGCCTCCACGTCGTGGATCGAGCAGGGGCCCATCACGACCATCAGGCGGTCGTCGCGACGATCCAGGATGTCCTGGATCGCGTGACGCGCCAGCGAGACCGTTTCCGCACCCTGCTCGGAGAGCACGTACTCGGCCCGGAAGACCTCCGGCGGGGTCAGCTGGTGGATCTCCTCGATACGCAGGTCGTCGGTCTGTACGGTCATCTCTTCTGGTCGTCCGGTTACTGGTCGCGATGCCCCTTCGAGAGGAGGCGGGGAAATGCCTCCCATGGTAAAGGCCTAGCGCCTTTTGCGCCATGGGGAGTCGTCAAGACCGGACCGGACCGCCGCTCGAGGCGGGTTCAGCGCAACCGCCGCAGGTCGCGCACCGGGAAGGTCCGGCCCAGCCGGTCGCGCTTCTGCCGGTCGAAGCCCGCCACGGCCACGGTGTCCGGCGTGTCGGCGCAATCGGCGAGCACCTCTCCCCAGGGGTCGACGATCATGCTGTGCCCCCAGGTCCGACGGCCGTCGGCGTGTCGGCCGACCTGGGCGGCCGCCGCCATCCAGCAACCGTTCTCGATCGCCCGGGCACGGAGCAGCACCTCCCAGTGCGCCCGACCGGTCGCCTGGGTGAACGCCGACGGCAGGCAGAACCACTCCGCTCCCAGGTCGACCAGGCGGCGAAACAGCTCCGGGAAGCGCAAATCGAAGCAGGTCGCCAGGCCCAGTCGGCCCGCGGGGGTGTCCACTACCGTCGGCTCGGAGCCGGCGCGAAACACGGCCGACTCCCGATAGCTCTCGCGTCCCTCGGGCAGGGTGACGTCGAACAGGTGGATCTTGTCGTAGTGGGCGACGATCTGCCCGGTCGCGTCGATGACCAGCGTGCGCGCCAACACCCGGCCGGGATCGTCATCGGCGTCGGGGACGGAGGGCAGCGTGCCGGCCACCAGCCACATCCCGCTGCGCCGGGCCATGTCGCCAAGGTCCTCGACCGCCCGGGCGGTATCTCCCTGCGCCATCGATACCAGTTCGGCAGGGTCGGCGGGCATGGCCAGCAGGTTCTCCGGCAATACCACCACGTCGGCCCCGCCTTCGGCGACCCGATCGAGCAGCGCGTCGACTACCGGCCGGTTGCCCGTCCAGTCGGCCCGACCATTCATCTGCACCACGGCCACCCGCGGTTGTCGCTCGGCTGTTTCGCTCATCGATGCCTCCCGGTAATCACTCATCCGCCTTGACGCTGGTCACGATCGGCTCGTCCAGACTGCCACCGATGTGATAGGTGACGTCGGGCTCGGGTGCCTGATCGAGTTCCTTGAAGGTCTGCTGCAACGCGAGTATCGCGCCGCCGACCAGCGGCCCACCGGCCACCGTGCCGATCAGCGGCAGCAACATCCCGTAATCGGCATAGATCCGCGCTGTCAGGTCCAGCCGACTCTCGACCAGCTCCATCCTTCCGTCGATCAGTGCGGTGAGCGAGGGATTGACGAGTTCGATGCCGTCCACGTCCAGCCGCCCCTGGTCCAGGCGCAACTGGCCGGCCAGCGTTTCGAAGAACAGGCCCTCGCGGGTGACGTCGCGGAAATCGAACCGCAGCCGGTCGGCCAGCGCCCCCAGACTCATCAGCCCCACCAGGCGACCGGCACCGGGATCGATCCGGCTGATCTCGCCATCGGCCACCACGAACTGGCTGTGTCCGATCGCCCGCTCAAGACTGAAACTCGCCGGCGACCCCGGCCAGCTCAAGGACAGGTTGCCTTCCTCGATCTGCCCGCCCGAAAGCGGCGCCCCCCCGGTGATCGACTCCAGTGCCGCGCCCAGATCCCGGCTCTGCGCGGCCAGGGTCAGGCGGGTCTGCTGGCCCTGCGGTGCCTCGCTCTCGTCATTGACGATGCGACCGCTGCCGGACACCGACAGGTCGGGATTCGGCAGCCAGTCGATCCGGTCGATCAGGTACTCGCCGCCCTGCCCATGACCACCGAGACGGAACTGCCCCAGGGCCTGGTCGCCGAGGATGAGCGACGCCACCTCCAGTTCCACCCTCGGCAGGGCCGACAGGTCCCAGGCCGACAACGGCGCCGGGTCCGGGTCGTCCGCCCCCGCTTGCGTGTCGACCCGGTGGAGCCGCAGGCGCTCGAGCGCGCCGGTCAGCCGACCCGCGGATGTCCCCGACCGGCCCGACAGGGCCATCCGCCCCCGGTTCTCCTCGCCGTCCACGGCCGCTTCCCAGCCGTCGGGCCGGTCGGACCAGTCCAGCGCCACGTCCCGAAGCTGCCAGTCGCCGATACCCAGCTTCCCGATACGCGCGTCGACCTGCACATCACCGCCGCCGGCTCCATCGGAGGACCCGGAGGACGTCATGTCGACATCCATCCACGGGTCGACTTGAAGCGCGTCGAGATCCAGGCGCAACTGGTGGGGCGCACCGTCCGCCGGGGAGACCTCGCCCGCGCGGTTGGTTATCAGGCTGCGGGCCAGCCGACCGTCGTCCCCGAAACCGAGATCGAATCGCCAGCGTTGATCGCCGTCGAGGCGCCCCGACAGGGAACTCGGACGTCCCCCGGCAAGCGCCAGGTCCACGGCCAGCGGCCAGGCGGCATTCCTGTCCTTGGCCAGCGGAGCCGGGAGGCGGCTCTCCAGGCCGACGAGATCGCTTTCCGCCCGGATCTGCACGGGCGCTCGGGCGTGCGGCACGTCCACCCGCACCAGCACTCCGGTGCCGCCGTCCAGGTGACGCGGCAGGAAGCCGGCGATCGCCGGGCCGTCGTCACCGCCCAGCAACTCGCGCAGGCCGTCGGGTGCCAGACGTGTCTCGGCGGTGACCCGCGTGGCCGGCCGCTCCGACTCGCGAGGCGCGACCCGGGCATTGAACGGCCGATCGAGAAACATCCCGCGGATATCGTCGGAGGAAAAACGGGCACCGTCGAAGGCGAGCCGCCCGGCCAGTTCGTCGAAGGAGAAGCGCCCCTGGCCCAGATCGACCCGGTTGTTCTCGAACACGAACCCCCCGGTGATCGACGGCGGTGGCGCCCCACGATGGAGCCCGAGGCGCAGATCGAGTTCGAACTGCCCCAACCCCGTCGCCGACAGGCCGGCGAGGGACTCCTCCCCCAAGATGGGCATGCGCCCGAGGCTCCAGAGGAGGTCATCCAGCGGCAGGCGTCGATCGACGGCCACTTCCAGCCGCGGGGCATCGAGCTCGAAGATGCTCACCCGGGAACCGCCGACCCCGGCTCGGGCCACTTGCCCTTCATCGATGGAGGCATGGAATTGCCGGTTGATGAAGGCGATGTCGCCGCTGGCATCCTCGAGCGCGGGCCATTCCGGCCAGAACGGCAGGCTGAGATCGTCGAAGTCGAAGACGACCGAGAAGTAACCGCCGCCCTCGTGGAACGGGACACGTGCCGGATCGCCATGGAAGATGAATCGCCCGCCGCTGACCCGGCCGGCGGCCCCATCGCCCTCCAGGGCGCGGTCCAGCCAGTCCAGCGTACCCGGCCCGATGAGGTGTCGGGGAAGGTAGGCCGGCGCCCGACGGGTGTCGGCGAGGGAGAAGCCGGTGTCGATACCGAGATAGCCTTCCTGCTCGTCGGTCCCCTCGCGGAAGAAGAACCGGCCGTCGAGTTCCAGCCCCCGGGAGGACACCAGCAGATCGGGGCTGTACAGCCCGATCCCGCTCTCGTCGAACCAGTAGAGGTTGCCCTTCACGTGGTCGACCGGGATCGGCTCGCGGAACATGCCCGGGATGGCCAGGATGACGTCCTGCTGGTCGATCTCCGCCAGCCAGCCGGCGGGCTGGCGATACAGGTCCAGGTCCACCCCGGCCTCGCCGGACTCGGTACCCACCACCGGCCGAAGGGGCACACCGGTGGTGTTGCCGAAGTTCTCCAGCTCGAGGAATCCTTCCATCAGCCGGCCGCCGTCAAAGGCCAGCCGAACGTCCCGGGCCTGCCCGCGCGGCACGTTCTGGTCGAGGAGCTCGAGGAAGTCCCCGGGCAGGGGGGCGGCCGCCAGCCAGACCGCCAGGTGCTCCAGATCCGCGTGGTTGGTGGCGAAGCGCAGGTGCTCCCCTTCCGACAGCATGCGCACGAAATCGGTGGGCAGGCGGCCACCCTCGGTCGGACGCACGTCGACGTCCTCGGCATTCAGGCGCCATCCCTGCTCCTCGCGGCGCCAGGCAAGCCGGGTCGAGACCCTGGAGACCGCGGCCTGGCGGGACGATCCCTCCAGCCGGCTCTCCCGTGTGACCGCCATGTCCGCGATGTCCGCATGGATGGTCACGTCCTGCAGGCGACTCTGCCCCCAGTCCAGCCACAGCTGGCCATCGAGCCTCCCGGAGTCGACCCGCGGCATGCCGACCTCGCAGTAACCCGGGTCGACCCGGGCAGGACAGCCGCCGAGCATTCGGCGCACGGTGGGACCGCCATAGCGGTCGAGCCGTCGCTGGACCTCCCGCAACCGCCAGTCCTCCACCTGGAGAAACAGCCGGACGTCCATGTCCCGGCCAAACCGCCCGTCGCCGGAGAACCGCAGGGGCTCGTCGCTGATGCCGGGCAGTTCGGCAACACCCGAGGCACGCCATCCGTCGCGCTCCATCTCGGCGGCGACACTGAACGACAGGGTATCCCGACCGCCATCCGGGGCCCGGAATTCGACCACGGCGTCGCGCACGCTCAGGTGGCCGAGGCGGGACACCTGCCGCTCCACCTCGGCCCAGGTGACCGGCTGGTCCTCGGCCTGGGTGCCGGGCCCCAGCGCCAGGTCGGCGACGGACCAGCCGCCCTCGCCGTTACGGACCAGGGTGAACCTCGCCCCGTCGAGAGTGATCTTGTCCGCCACCAGGCGACGCTCGGCGAGGCTGCGCTGCCAGGAAAGCCCGAGGCTCAGCGCCTCCAGACGCGGGCCGGAGCCGAGGGTCACCTCGCGAAAGACCACCTGGGGCTGGTAGCCCCGCCAGCGCAGATCCACGCTGCCGAAGCGGACCGGCGCATCGAGCTGTTCGCTCACCATGGCCTCGAGATCCGGCTGGAACCGTTCCGCCCACGGCAGGAGCGCCCGGGACAGCCCGCTGAGCACGGCCACGAAAACCAGCAGGAACGCCACCGCCATCAACAGGCGGCGCATCCCCTTTCGGACACGGCGTTCTTGGCTCTGGCTGCTCATCCTTACATCCGTCACTGGCGTTCCGCCCCGAGGCTCCATCCCCCACCCGGTGCCCCGCGTCCCTACATCAGGACGATGTCGTACTGTTCGGGCATGTAGTGCAGGTCTATCTGGAGTTTAAGCGGAACGCCGGTGAATTCCTGCAACTCGGCGAGAGAGGTGGAGTCCTCCTCGCGCAGCCGGTCGATCACCGAGGCACTGGCAATCACCAGCATGCTCTTGGGCTGGTACTGGCGTGCGTCGCGGGTGACCTCGCGGAAGATCTCGTAGCAGACGGTTTCCGCGGTCTTCACCGAGCCGCGACCGTCGCAGACCGGGCAGGTCTCGCAGAGCACGTGCTCCAGCGATTCGCGGGTCCGCTTGCGGGTCATCTCCACCAGGCCCAGCGTGGAGACGTCGCAGACCTTGGTGCGGGCATGATCGCGTTCCAGAGCGCGATTGAGCGCCTGGTGCACCTGCACCCGGTGCTCGGGCTCGGCCATGTCGATGAAGTCGATGATGATGATCCCGCCGAGGTTGCGCAGGCGCAGCTGACGGGCGATCGCCGCGGCCGCCTCGAGGTTGGTCTTGAAGATGGTCTCCTCGAGCGTCTTGTGGCCGACGAACGCCCCGGTGTTGACGTCGATGGTGGTCATCGCCTCGGTCTGGTCGATGACGATGTAGCCGCCGGACTTCAGCGCGACACGTTTCTCCAGCGCCCGCTGGATCTCCTCCTCGATGTTGTGCAGCTCGAAGATCGGCCGTTCGCCCGGGTAATGCTCGACGATCGGCAGGATGTCGGGGACCATCTCCTCGGCAAACGCGATCGCGCGGTGATAGGTCTCGCGCGAGTCGATACGGATCTTCTCGACGAACTGCCCGAGGGTGTCGCGCAGGGTGCGCAGGGCGAGCGGCAAGTCCTCGTAGACCAGCCCGGGGTCGGTCATCTGCTGGCGACGCTCGGCCAGGTTCGCCCACAGCCGGCGCAGGAAACGGTAATCGTGGCGCAGCTGCTCTTCCTCGACGCCCTCGGCCGCCGTGCGAAGGATCAGCCCGCCGACGCCTTCCAGGCTTCCTTCCTCCTCGACGATCAGTTCGGTCAGGGAGGTCTTGAGCCGCTCGCGCTCGGTCTTGTCCTCGATCCGGCTGGACACGCCGATGTTGCGCCCGTTGGGCACGTAGACGAGGTAGCGCGACGGGATGGTGATCTCGGTGGTCAGCCGCGCGCCCTTGGTGCCGATGGGATCCTTGATCACCTGCACCAGGAGGTTCTGCCCCGTGCGCAGCAGCATCTCGATCGACGGCGTGGCCGTTTCGAGTTCCGAGTCCGGATCGTCCATCTTCAGCTCGACGTCGGACACGTGCAGGAAGGCCGCGCGTTCCTCGCCGATGTCGATGAAGGCCGCCTCCATGCCCGGCAGCACGCGGGTCACGCGGCCGCGGTAGATGTTGCCCACCATGCCCCGCGAGCGCGAGCGCTCGATGTTGATCTCCTGGAGCACCCCGTTCTCGACCATCGCGATGCGGGTCTCCTGCGGGGTGATGTTGATCAGGACTTCTTCGCTCATGACTCAGTTCTCGTTGTTATCCCGTGTCGCCCCGATCCATTCGCCTCGATCATCCAGGCCGGCCGGATACCGAACATGGCCAGCAGACGACGCGTGGCCGCCAGAGGCAGTCCGATCACCGCGCTGCAATCACCCTCGATCGCCTCGACGAAGCAGCCGGCCCGCCCCTGCAGGCCGTAGGCGCCGGCCTTGTCCAGCGGCTCGCCGGTGGCCACGTAGGCGCGGATGGTCCCGGCCGGGAGATGGGCGAATCGCAGCCGTGAGACGACCACTGCCTCGCGCTGCTCCTGACCCTCTCCCACGGCCACCGCGGTGATCACCCGGTGCCATCGTCCACTCAAGGCGGCGAGCATGGCCTCGGCGTCGGCCGCATCGACGGGCTTGCCCATCGGTCGTCCGTCGGGCCCCGCGATCAGGGTGTCGGCGGCCAGCAACACCGCAGCGGCCGGTAACGACGGTGCCGCCAGCGCGGCATCGAGCTTCGCCCGGGCAAGACGGATCACCGCCGAATCGGGCCCCTCTCCCGGCAAGAGCGATTCGTCCACTGCTCCGGAGGGCCGAGCCCGCCCGGCGATGACGAAACCGGCCTGTTCGAGCAATTCCCGCCGGCGTGGCGAGCCGCTGGCCAGCCACAGTGACGGCGGCGTGTGGAC
Organism: Guyparkeria sp.; assembly: GCF_046545975.1. Taxonomy (GTDB): domain Bacteria; phylum Pseudomonadota; class Gammaproteobacteria; order Halothiobacillales; family Halothiobacillaceae; genus Guyparkeria. Next base: position 18,490 of record NZ_JBKGYT010000024.1, read on the forward strand.
ATCGGAGGTCATCGTTTCATTCTAACGACTCGACCCGATCCGTGGGGATCGCTTTCCCGCTCGTCACTCGCGGTGGTAGGGGTGATTCTGGTGCAGCGACCAGGCGCGGTAGAGCTGCTCGGCGACCAGCACGCGCACCAGCGGGTGCGGCAGGGTCAGCGCCGACAGACGCCAGGTCTCGTCGGCGCGCTGGCGTAGGGACTTCGCCACGCCGTCAGGGCCACCGATCACCAGGGCCACGTCGCGCCCCTCGACCAGCCAGTCGCCCAGGGATGCCGCCCACTGGCGGGTGTCCCGATCACGGCCGCGCTCGTCGAACAGGATCACTCGCGCCGCGGCCGGGATGGCCCGCTCGATGCGTTCGGCCTCCATCGTCTTGATCCGGTCGATGTCGGCGTTCTTGCCGCGCGGGGCGGCGGGGACCTCGGTCAGGCGCACCGGGCAGCCGGCGGGCAGGCGCTTGAGATACTCCCGCGTGCCCTCCTCCGCCCAGCCGGGGAGCTTGTGGCCGACGCTGATCAGCTCGATGCGCACGAATCAGGAGGAGGCGTCACCGGCCGGGGCCGACCAGAGCTTCTCGAGCTGATACAGCGCCCGGGTCTCGGGCATCATCAGGTGCACGATCACGTCGATGAAGTCGACCAGCACCCACTCGGTCTGCGGCGTGTCGTCGCCCTCGACGTTCATCGGCCGCATGCCCTTTTCCTTCAGGGACTTGACCACTTCGTTCGCCATCGCCTTGAGGTGGCGGTCCGAGGTGCCCGAAGCGAACACCATGTAGTCGGTGAAGTTGCAGCGCTCGCGCACGTCCAGCGTGACGAGGTCCACGGCCTTGATGTCCTCGAGGGCCTCGACGACATGATCGAGGATCTCCTCGGCCGGCATCGGCGGAGTCTGGTCGACCGGTTCGTTGCGTGTGGATGGCGGTTGGTTGGCACTCATGAAAGAAACCTGTCGGCATGGCGGCCGCGGGCCGCCGATTATGAAAACGGCAATGGTCGACTGAACCGCGGATACGGTCAACCACGAATGAAGTGACGGACGACCGGCTCGGGCACGAGATAGCGCAGCGAACGGCCCTGCTCGACCAGCGCGCGTAGCGAGGTCGCCGAGATGTCGAGCCGGGTGATTTCCACGGGAACGATCCGCCCCGGTTCGGCGCCGGGCAGCTCCGCGGCCGTGGCACAGCGTTCCTCCAGCCACTGCCGGGCCGCGCCCTGCGCCCGGGATCCCGGCCGGGTGGCCACCGCGACGTGCGCCAATTCCAGGATCCGATCGACCTCGTGCCAGTCCGGCAGGCCGTTGAACGCATCCATGCCCATCATCAGTACCAGCGGTTCGTCCGGAAACTCGGCGGCGAACTCGGCCAGCGTGTCGCTGGTGTACGACGGCCCTGCACGGCGATGCTCGCGTTCGTCGAGGACCAGGCGCGGGTCGTCGGCGATCGACTCGGCCGCCAGGTCGAGCCGCGTGCCCGCATCGAGCAGCGGCTCGCCGCGATGGGGGGGAATCGCCGCCGGCACCAGCCGCACCCGGTCGAGCCCCAGTGCCTCGGCCACCTCGGTCGCCAGGCGCAGGTGGCCGATGTGGATGGGGTCGAAGGTGCCGCCGAAGATGCCGATCATGCAAAAGCCATCAATGGCGGATCTCGCCGTTGCCCAGCACGATGAACTTCTGCGAGGTCAGCCCCTCCAGGCCGACCGGGCCGCGGGCGTGGATCTTGTCGGTGGAGATGCCGATCTCCGCGCCCAGCCCGTATTCCATGCCGTCCGCGAAGCGGGTCGAGGCATTGACCATCACCGAGGCCGAGTCCACCTCGCGCAGGAAGCGCCGCGCGCGGCTGTAGTTCTCGGTGACGATGCTGTCGGTGTGATGCGACCCGTAGGTCTCGATGTGCTCGATGGCGGCATCCAGTCCGTCGACCACCGCCACGGCCAGGATCGGGCCGAGGTATTCCTCCCCCCAGTCCTCCTCGGTGGCGGCCGTCATCGACGGCACGATGGCACGCGCGCGCTCGCAGCCGCGCAGCTCGACCTCGTGCCCCGCGTACTCCCGGGCGAGATCGGGCAATACCGCCTCGGCGACCGCCTGGTCGACCAGCAGGGTCTCCATGGCATTGCACACGCCGTAGCGATGGGTCTTGGCATTGACCGCGATCGCGCGGGCCTTGTCGAGGTCGGCATCGGGGTCGATGTAGACGTGGCAGACCCCGTCGAGGTGCTTGATCACCGGCATGCGCGCCTCGCGGGAGACCAGCGCGACCAGTCCCTTGCCGCCGCGCGGGATGATCACGTCGATCGACTCGGGGCTGTGCAGCATCGCGGTGACCGCCTCGCGGTCGGTGGTGGCGACGATCTGCACGGTCTCGGCCGGCAGACCGGCTTTCTCCAGCCCGGCGCGGATGCAGGCGGCCAGCGCCTGGTTGGAATGGATTGCCTCCGAGCCGCCACGCAGGATGGTGGCGTTGCCCGACTTCAGGCACAGCGCGGCGGCATCGATGGTCACGTTGGGCCGCGACTCGTAGATGATGCCGATCACGCCCAGCGGCACGCGCATGCGACCGACCTGGATGCCCGACGGGCGGAACACGGTGTCGGTGATCTCGCCGACCGGGTCCGGCAGTGCGGCGATCTGGCGCACGCCCTCGGCCATCTTCTCGATGCCGGCGGCGTCGAAGGCCAGCCGGTCGAGCATGGCCTCGTCGAGCCCGTTGGCCCGGCCGGCCTCGAGGTCCTTGCCGTTGGCCTCGATCAGCGCGGCGCGGCGCTCGACCAGCTCGTCGGCGATCGCGAGCAGGGCGGCATTCTTCGCCCGGGTGTCGACGCGTGACAGCGCACGGGCCGCCCGGCGCGCGGCGTGCCCCATCGCCTGGATTGTCTCGGTCACGGATTGTTCATTGGCCATCGGTCGCGGTCTCCTGATCGTTCGTTCGCCCGGGCCGGGCAGGATCCGGCCCGCGAATACCCAGTGATTGTCTCGATTCTACCGTCCCGGCCGGGTGGCATGCAGCATCACCTGGTCGAGCAGTGCCCAGGCCCGCCCGCCGCCGGCGTCACAGCCCTCGCCCAGCCCCTTGATGCAGCGGTCCACCTCGGCGCAGCCGGCCAGCAGCCGCTGCCAGCTCGAGGCCGGCATGGCCCGCGCCCGCACCTGGTAGCGCTTGGCGAGAAACGCCGGGATGCGAGTGTTCTTGAAGCCGGCCTGGTCGCGGTTGGCCAGCGCCACCAGGGCGCGCAGGTCGCGGGCGATCACCCACAGGATCAACAGCGGCTCGGTGCCCTCCCCGCGCAGTCGCGAGAGCAGGTAGAGGCCCCGCTCCCGGTCGGCATCCAGAATCGCGTCGCTCAGGGAGAAGGTGTCCAGCCGCGACTGGTTGGTCAGCCCCTGTGCCACGCGAGCGGCGTCCACCGGCCCTTCCAGGTCCAGCAGGGCCAGCTTCTCGATCTCCTGGGCGGCGGCCAGCAGGTTGCCCTCGACACGTCCGGCGATCAGCTCGGCGGCATCCCGCTCGAGACGTACCCCCGCCCGGCCGGCGCGCTGGGCGATCCATTGCGGCAGGCGCGAGAGCGGGATGTCGTAGAAGTTGACCGCCAGCCCCGCGGCAGCCAGCTTCTTGAACCAGGCGCCCTTCTGCAGCTGCCGGTCGATCCTGGGCAGGCTGACGATCCAGATATCCGTCTCGCCCCCGCCCTTGACGCGATCGGCCAGCGCGGCCAGCGCCTTCGAACCGTCCCGGCCCGGCTTGCCGGTGGGAATCCGCAGGTCGATGATCCGGCGGCTGGCGAACAGCGACAGGCTGGCCCCCTGGCTCGCCAGCCCGCTCCAGTCGAACCGGCCGTCAACCTCGAAGCGCAGGCGTTCGTCCGCCCCTTCGGACCGCGCCTTGGCCACGATGGCATCGCGAGCCTCCTGGACGAGCAGCGGCTGGTCTCCGCCGATGACGTACAGCGGCTCGAGGCCCCGGGCCAGGCGCTGCTCGAATTCCTGCGGCTTGGCGAGCACGCGGCCTCAGCGACCTTCGTCGGGAGTGATCAGGCGGTCCGTGTCGACCGGCGCGAGCAGGCGGTAGAACAGCAGCTGCCCCACCAGTTCGCCCAGTTCGCGACGAACCTGCGCCTCGTTGCTCGAGGAGGCCAGCACACCGGTCGGGTCGTAGTTGTAGTTGCGCGCCTGGCTGATCCGTCGGGAGGGCGTGCGGGAGCCGTCGGGCAGCGCGATGTGGTAGCGGAGCTCGTGGAGCAGCTCGTACTGGCGCACGTCGGCGCTCGGGTCGACCACCGAGGCGCGCTCCTCGACGCGGTCGCTCTCGACCACCAGCCGGGCGGTGGCATCGCGACGATCCTCGACCAGTTCGGCATTGGCATTGCCGAACTCCCCGGCGAACGCCCGGTAGACGTCGCCCGACGTCGACAGGCCCGAGACATGCACCCGGTCGAAGGTCGGATCGAGGTCCGTCATCCCGCGCAGGTGATAGCCGCAGCCGGCAAGCGACACGATCATGAACGATGCCACCAGGGTCAGCAGGATCCGTTGACCCGGCCCGGCCCGCAATGCATGACTTGCCGCTGAGTGTTTCATCACTTCGCCACCACGATGTTGACCAGCTTGTTCGGCACCACGATCACGCGCTTGATCTCGCCCTCATTGGTGAAACGCTGCACGTCCTCGTCGGCCAGTGCCTGCGCCTCGATGGCGGCCTTGTCGGCGGCCGCCGGGACCTTGATCTTCGCCCGCAGCTTGCCGTTGACCTGCACCACCATCTCGATCTCGTCGCGCACCAGCGCCGCCTCGTCGACCGTCGGCCAGGCCGCATCGGCAATGGTGCCCTGCCCGCCGACTTCGTGCCAGAGCACATGGGTGATGTGCGGCACGATCGGCGCGAGCATGCGCAGCATGTCCTGGATGACCGCGGCGACCACCGCCTCGCCCGCCTCGTCGGTGGCCTCGAACCGGGCCAGCTCGTTGAACAGCTCCATGTTCGCCGCGATCACGGTGTTGAAGGTCTGGCGGCGATCCATGTCCTCGGTGACCCGACCGATGGTCTCGTGGAGCTTGCGGTAGAGAGCCTTCGCGGCGGCCCCGCTGTCTGCCAGCTCGTCGGCCGACTCGATGCGCCGGGACAGGTCGATGCCCGCTGACCGGCGCTCGGCCACCTGCCGCCACAGGCGCTTGAGGAAGCGGTGCGCGCCCTCGACGCCCGAGTCGGACCACTCCAGCCCCTGGTCGGGCGGCGCGGCGAACATCATGAACAGGCGCACGGTGTCCGCGCCGTATTCCTCGATCAGCTCCTGCGGGTCGACGGTGTTGCCCTTGGACTTGCTCATCTTCGCGCCGTCCTTGTTCACCATGCCCTGGGTGAGCAGGCGGGTGAACGGCTCGGGGCAGTCGGCCGGGATCAGGCCCTCGTCGCGCATCAGCTTGTGGAAGAAGCGCGCGTACAAGAGATGCAGCACGGCGTGCTCGATGCCGCCGACGTACTGGTCGACCGGCAGCCAGTAGCCGGCGCGGTCGTCCAGCATCGCCTCATCGGAGTCGGCACTGGCAAAACGGGCGTAGTACCAGCTCGACTCGAAGAAGGTGTCGAAGGTATCGGTCTCGCGCTCGGCCGGGTGACCGCACTCAGGACAGGTCGTGTCGATGAAGTCACGATCGGACTTGATCGGCGAGCCCGGCCCGTCCATCACCACGTC
>NZ_JBKGYT010000025.1:0-24027 GCF_046545975.1 Guyparkeria sp.
TCATGATGGACATGGGGATCCTCCGATTACTTTGTTGTTGGCTGGATTCAGAACATTTATAGCTCGTCGGACGGTTCGATGCACGGCCCCCGGGGGACGAAAAAAGGGGCGCCGCTCACGCGACGCCCCTCGATGGTTTCCGGCCGGGCCGGTGGCCCCTGCGGAGATCAGCCCTGTACCGGGCTGGCCTGCATGGCCGGTTCGGCGTGCAGGATGTTGCGCTTGATACGCAGCATGACCTCGATGGTCTTCGCCTGCACCAGCACGAACGGGACCATGAGCAGGTAGTGCGCCCAGGTCGAATGCTCGATCAGGCCGTTGTGCACCAGGCCGACGTGGATGAAGAACATGCCGAAGACGAAGAACGCCACGCCCGGGCAGATCAGCGAGAAGGTGCCCGCGTTGCCCTTGTCGCCCTTGCTGTAGTGGGTGAAGTAGCCCAGCCGGTTCATCACGGCATGGCCGATCAGGCCGAAGAGCACCTGCGCCGAGAGGATCACCGCGCCGAGCATCAGCAGGCCGGTATGGTTGATCGGCTCGTCGAAGCCGTGGTGCAGGCCGTGGGCCAGGCGGATCCAGGTGATGCCCATCAGGGTCAGGATCGGGATGATCAGCCACAGGCTCGGGCTGGCCGCCTCGTTGATGCCCTTGGCCATCATCGCCTGGAAGCCGTGCACCAGCTTGATGATGGCGAGCAGCCCGGCGATGGTCAGGAAGAACAGCGAGGCGAGCAGACCGACCGTGATCATCGCGCGGTTCTCGCTCATGGCGGCCGGCGCGGCGAAGCCCACGGCGATCATCGCCAGGGCGAAGATGGCGATCATCGGTGCCAGACTGTTGTTGGTGGAGAAGTCCACGTTGCCGTTGGTCAGGGTGCGCGCGAAGTAGGTGGTCAGGATCTTGAGCGCGTACAGGCCCACCGCGGCGAAGCCGGTGAGCGCCATCGGGAACAGGAACTCGACGAACGACCACAGGTTGGGCACGAACAGCGCGCCGAGCACGAAGAAGGCATTGATGGTCATCGCCAGGGTCAGCGGGATGGCCATCAGCGAGATCTCGGCGTTGCTGTCGCGCAGCTTGTCATAGGCCTCGGTCTGCCGGAACTGCCGGTACTCGCGAATGTTCCAGAACAGCAGTCGGAAATGCAGGTAGGCGAAGAACAGCACCGCGAGCAGGTCGAGCCCCAGCAGCACCGACTGCAACGAGACCGGGCCGGTCAGGATCGGCCAGAGGTGGTTGAACGTCGGGATGGGGGTGTCCGGGTGGCTGACCAGGAACATCGGGTACATGAAGAACGACACGGCCAGGCCGCCTGCGCCCAGTGCCGCCAGGAAAAACAACGGGTTGTACGACGAATTCAGGTCGCGTTTCAGCATGGTTTCCTCCATTGCCGCGGATTTGCTGATGATCGATTGGTGCTTTTTATATTAGTAAGAACTAATTTTCAAGGGCGGGGATGAATCGCTCCGTGGTCGACGATCGGTCCATGAGCGTTTTATTGGCGTCATGCGGTCGTCCTACACTGGGAGTCGGGGAACTGGCCGCTTGCCGCAAGGAGTGATGAATGAACGAGGCGTTTCCGGAAATCCGGACCATGGAACAGCTGATGGCCGAGGCGAGAGGGCTTCCGCCGGCCCCGGCGGCCATCGTCGGGGCGGGTGCGGAGCATGTGCTGCATGCGGCCATCGCCGCCGAGCAGGCCGGCCTGATCGAGCCGGTGCTCTTTGGCCGGTCGGACCGGATCATCCCGCTGATGGAGGAGTTCGGCGTGGCGTACCCCGTGGTGGACCTGCCCACGCCCGAGGCCACGGCAGGGGCCGCGGTGGATGCGGTGCTCGACGAGCGGGTGCGGCTGCTGGTCAAGGGCGACATCCACAGCGACGTGTTCCTCAGGCCGATCATCCGCCGGTTGCGGCGCGAGACCCGGATCTCGCACGTGTTCCTCGCCGAGCTGCCCAGCTATCACAAGCTGCTGTACATCACCGACGCGGTGATCAACATCGAGCCGGATATCCGCGCCAAGGCCGATATCCTGCAGAACGCCGTCAACCTGACCTGGTGGCTGGGCAATCAGCGTACGCGGGTCGCCGCGCTGTCGGCCATCGAGACGGTCAACCCGGCGATTCCGTCCACCCTGGACGCCGCCTGCCTGGCCAAGATGAGTGAACGTGGCCAGATCGCGCATGCGCAGGTGGATGGCCCGCTGGCCTTCGACAGCGCCATCTCGGCCGAGTCCGCGCGACTCAAGGGCATCACCAGTCCGGTCGCCGGGCATGCCGACGTGCTGTTGGTTCCCGATCTCGTCTCAGGCAATATTCTCTACAAGGATCTCGAGTACCTGGCCGGGGCCGATTTTGCCGGGGTGGTCGTCGGGGCCTGCGTGCCGGTGGTGCTGACCTCGCGCAGCGACCCCGAGTTCTCGCGGATGGCCTCCCTGGCCCTTGCCCGGGTAGCGGAACATCGCCAGCAGACCCTGGACCCGTTGTCGCCCGAGGAGGCGGTGGCCGCCGACCACCGGGCCGGCTAGAGGCTGCCGGACGCTTTTCGAGCCAGACCCAATCTTTCAAGGAAACCAGCCATGCCATTGCACGAGCTTGCCGGACAGCTCCCTCCCCGCGACTACCTCGTCGACGTGCCGAGACTCATCTCCGCCTACTACCAGGCGGAGCCCGACCCCGAGGATCCGGCGCAGCGGATCGGGTTCGGCACCTCGGGGCATCGCGGTTCGAGCCTGAACGCGTCGTTCAACGAGGCCCACATCGCCGCGGTGACCGCCGCGCTGGTCGAGTATCGCCAGGCCGAGGGCATCACCGGGCCGATCCTGGTCGGGATCGACACCCACGCGCTGGCCTGGCCGGCTTTCATGACGACCGTCGAGGTCCTGGCGGGCGCCGGTGTGCCGTTCCGCTACCAGGAAGGCTACGGCCCGACACCGACGCCGGTGATCTCGCGGGCCATCATCACCGCCAACCGCGGGGCGGGCGGCGCGCCCTGCGACGGGATCATCCTCACGCCCTCGCACAACCCGCCGTCCGACGGGGGCTTCAAGTACAACCCGCCCCATGGCGGCCCGGCCGACACGGACGCGACCGGCTGGATCGAACGCCGCGCGAACGAACTGCTGGGCGACTGGCAGTCGATCCGGCGCATGCCTTTCGAGCGCGCGCTGAAAAGCGACGCGGCCGAGGCCGTGGACTTCGTCCGCCCCTACGTCGAAACGCTCGACCAGGTGATCGACATGCAGGCCATCGCCGGGGCCGGGGTGTCCATCGGCGTCGACCCGATGGGCGGCGCCGGGCTGCCGTACTGGGAGCCGATCGCCGAGCACTACGGGCTGGACCTCACCGTGGTAAACGATCGCATCGAGCCGGATTTCCGCTTCATCACGCTCGACCACGACGGCAAGATCCGCATGGACTGTTCCTCGCCGCACGCGATGGCCGGGCTGCTGGAGATCAAGGACCGCTTCGACGTCGCCTTCGGCAACGACACCGACGCCGACCGGCACGGGATCGTCAGCCCGGACGGCGGCCTGATCAACCCCAACCACTACCTGTCGGTCTCCATCGACTACCTGTTCGGCCAGCGCAAGCAGTGGGGCGAGGGCCTGAAGGTGGGCAAGACCATCGTGTCGAGCTCGATGATCGACCGCGTGGCCCGCGGACTGGGTCGCGAGGTCTTTGAAACCCCGGTGGGGATCAAGTGGTTCCAGCCCGGGCTGACCGACGGCTGGCTGGGGTTCGGTGGCGAGGAGTCCGCCGGTGCGACCTTCCTCGCCCGCGACGGGCAGGTCTGGAACACCGACAAGGACGGCATCACGATGGGACTGCTGGCCGCCGAGATCCTCGCGGTGACCGGCGAGGATGTCTGGGCGCGCTTCAACCGCCTGATCGACCGGTACGGCCAGCCCTTCTACGCGCGCCGCGACGCGGCCATGACCGCCGAGCAGAAGTCGCGGTTCAAGGGGCTGGATGCCGACTCGCTGTCGATCGACCGTCTGGCGGGCGAGGCGGTGACCGGCATCCGTACGCGCGCGCCGGGCAACGACGCACCCATCGGCGGGTTGAAGGTGGAGACGGCCAACGGCTGGTTCGCCGCGCGCCCGTCGGGCACCGAGCCGATCTACAAGATCTACGCCGAGAGCTTTCATGACGGCACGCACCTCGAGGAGATCCTCTCCGAGGCCCAGGAGCTGGTCGGCGGGGCGCTTGGGGACTGAGCCGGACGGGCATGGACTCCCGCGGCGCAAACCGCTATCATGCCGCCTTTCACGCGCCCGTAGCTCAGCTGGATAGAGTGTCGGCCTCCGAAGCCGAAGGTCACAGGTTCGAATCCTGTCGGGCGCACCAGACAGTCGCGTGACGCGCGCAAGAACAACGCCCCCGCGAGCCTCGGCTCCGGGGGCGTTGTCGTCGTGGCCCCGGAGGCCAGGGATCTCAGTCCCGGTCGATCTGTCGGGTCCGCTCCAGGTAGTCGGTCAGCTCGGCGATCGGCATCGGTCGGGCGAAGAAGTAGCCCTGCAGGATGTCGCAGCCGTAGCGGGTCAGGATCTCGCGCTGGGTGTCGGTCTCGATCCCTTCGGCCACCACCCTCAGGCCGAGGTGGTGGGCCATGGAGATGACGCCCTGGACGATGGCCGCGTCATCGTCGCTGGTCTCGACGTGCTGCACGAAGCTGCGATCGATCTTGATCGTGTCGATGGGCAGGTTCTTGAGGTAGCTCAGGCTGGAAAAGCCGGTACCGAAGTCGTCGATGGACACGCTGATCCTGCTGTCACGCAGCTCCTTGAGCACCTCGATGGCCGATTCGGTGTCGTTCATCAGGATGCCCTCGGTCAGTTCCAGTTCCAGCCGCGCGGCGGGGAGTCCGGTCCGGGCGAGGGTGCGGCGGATGGTGTCGAGGAAGTTGGGGCGGTTGAACTGGACCGGCGAGAGATTGATGGCCATGCGGGCGTCCGCCAGCCCGAGATTGCAGAGGTTGACCATGTCACGGGCCGCCCGGTCGAGCACCCATTCGCTCAGGGGGATGATCTGCCCGGTTTCCTCGGCCAGCGGGATGAACGTCGCCGGCGAGACGTGGCCGTGCTTCGGGTGGTGCCAGCGCAGCAGGGCCTCCAGCCCGACGATGCGCTGGTCATCACTGTGGACCAGCGGCTGGTAGTGGACCTCGAAATCCTCGTGCTCGATGGCCTCCTGCAGATCGTTGCGCAGTCCGACGCGGTGCAGCAGCTGGGAGTTGATCTCCCCGGTGAACAGCTGACAGGTATTGTGCCCCTGCTGCTTGGCGCGGTACATGGCCATGTCGGCCTGCTGGATCAGGCTCAGCGGGTTCTCCGTGTCGGACTCGCTCACGGCGATGCCGATGCTGGCGCTGAGATACAGCTCGTGGTCCTCGAGCCGGTAGGGGCGGGCGATCACCGGGAGCAGGCGCTCGGCGACATCGAAGGTATCCGCCTCGCTGTGGATATCGGTCAGCAGGACAACGAACTCGTCGCCGCCGAAGCGGGCCAGCGTGTCTTCCTCGCGCACCTGGTCGGCCAGTCGCTTGGCCACTTCCATCAGGATGCGATCCCCGACGGCGTGACCGAGGCTGTCGTTGATCGGCTTGAACTCGTCGAGGTCGATGAACAGCACGCCCACGCGGGTGCCGCGTCGCCGGCTGAGCTTGACCATGTGCTCGAGACGGTCTTCGAACAGCGCCCGGTTGGCCAGCCCGGTCAGGTTGTCGTGGGTGGCGTTGAATGCCAGCTGCTTCTCGTAGGATTTCTGCTCGCTGACGTCGTTCTGCAGGCCGACGTAGTGGGTGATCTCGCCGTTATCGTCCTCGACCGGGGCGATGTGCAGTTCGTTCCAGAACAGGCTGCCGTCCTTGCGCCGGTTGCGCAGCAGCACCTGCACGGGCCGGCGTTCGGCGATGCCGCGGCGGATCTCCTCGAGGCTTTCCGGGTCGGTTTCTTCGTCCTGGAGAAAGCGGCAGTTGCGCCCGAGGACCTCGTCGGGTGCGTAACCCGTGATCCGAGAGAAGGCCGCGTTGGTGTAGACGATGGGCAGTCCCGGGTCGAGGGCGTCGACGATTACCACCCCGTGCATGCTCGCCTCGACGCTGCGTTCGAGTATCCGCAGCCGGTTTTCCTGGCGCTTGCGGATGGTGATGTCCTTGGCGATGGCATAGATGCCCGTGATGCTGCCGTTGATCACGATCGGGAGATAGGTGACGTCCAGTTCATGCCGGCTGCCGTCGGCGTGGGTCACTGCCAGTTCGGTGCGCTGGCTCCGTCCGCGCCCGGTCCGTTGCACGGCCTCGGCGACCCGCTGGCGGTCCTCCGTGTCGACGAGCTCGACGAACGTCCGCCCGACCAGGTCCTCCGCTGACCGGGCGAGAATGGTCTGGGTGGCGTGGTTGTAGTCGCCCAGGCGCCCGTCGAGGTCGAGCGAGAAGACCGCGTCCGGGTTGTAGCGGAACAGCGAGCGGAACCGCTGCTCGTTCTCTTCCAGCGCTTCCCGGTCGCAGTTCCGTTCGATCGCCAGGGAGACCAGGTCGGCGGTCCGGGCGATCTGCCGGCCGTGCGAGGCCCGCGGTAGGCCAGGCGTGTCCCGGTAGGTGGCGAAGGCACCGAGCACCTCGTTGGCCGAGGAAAGCAGCGGATAGGCCCAGCAGGCACGCAGGCCGCTGTCCAGTGCCACGTTTCTCAGGGGCTCCCAGTGCGGGTCGGTGGTGATGTCCTCGGTGAAGACCGGCTCGCCCAGGTGGACCGCTCGACAGCAGGCGCAGCGGTTCGGCGCGATGGGCACGGAGTCGATCGCCTCGCGGAAGGGTGCTGGCAGTCTCGGCGCCGCGGCCAGTGACAGTGTCCGGCGCTCCCCGTCGGCGAGCAGGATCGCGCAGCGGTATTCCGGCGCCAGGTCCTCGATCAGCTGGCAGACGCGGTCGAGCGTGTCGTCCAGCGACTCCCCGTGCAGGATCATCGACTGGATCTGTTGCTGGGCCTCCAGTTCGTTGCGGATCCTCATCAGTCGCCGGGCCTGATGGAGGCGGCTGCAGCCGATCGCCAGCAGCAGCGCGATCAGGGCGGTGGCCGCCAGGCCGATCAAGGCGACCGCCGATGGCAGGAGCCCGGCGACCGGCGATTCCTGGCCCTGCTCGAGGTAGGCGGTCGCGTGCAGGGTCGGGCCGTAAGGCAGGGCCAGGTCCCGCTCGGCGAGCACGGCCAGGTGGTCGTGGCGGTCCGGATCGCTATAGAGATCGAGGACGGTCTGTCCGTCGTCGAGCAGGTGGGCCGACAGCACCGTTGCGTTGAGCCGGACGGGTGCCTGCAGCATCCGCCCGAGGTCCAGTGTCGCCAGCAGCCATCTCGGCGGGTCGCCTTCGCCGGACAGTGGCAGTTTCACCATCGCCGTGACATCGCCGGGCCCGGGGGCGTCGTGCAGCAGGCGAAGGCGCGGGGCTGTCGAGCCTGTCGCCAGCCATTCCCGCACCGGCTCGCTCGCGAGCGCCTCGACGCGGATATCCGCCGCTGCCGGGGAACGGTCAACTTCCAGCCGCGAATCCAGTCCCTGGTCGATCCAGGCCAGGCCGTGGATCTCCGGGAAGTCCCGCAGGTAGCTGTGGGCATCGCGCAGCCGGGCTTCTTCCGCTTCGAGCCAGCCATTATCGTCGGACCAGCGTTCGGCCAGTCGTTGCAGTACGTCGACCCGGTCGGAGATGGTCTGGTGCGCGATGGCCTCGATCCGGTCGAGCTGTGACGCGCCCATCCGCTGCAGGTTGCTGTCATGTCGCAGCGAGAGGTGATGCCAGGCCAGCGCGCTGAGCAGCGAACCGACCACCGCGGCGATGATCGCCCGCTGGCCGAGCGGGCGCAGGTCGCCGTCTTCCTGACGTGCCGCGACGATCAGGGCAACGCCGAACAGCAGGGCGAAGAGGATTCCCGTCCAGGTGGCGCTGGACTGGAATGACAGCCAGGGCGCCTGGCCGAAGCTGACCCAGACGGCCGAGAAGGCGCCCAGCAGCACCATCAGCCAGCCGACCCACGGCCAGGGCCGCCGGGCGCGGCGCGTGCCGCCGGGGATCAGCAGGCAGATGGCGACGGCCAGCAGGAGAAGGGAGATGTCGCAGGACAGACCGTCGGCGCTGGTGAGCAGCGTGGAAACCGCCACTACCTCGACCCCGGCGAAATTCCGCCACAGGCCGTGGAGTGCCAGTGCCAGCAGCAGCCCGCCGCCAAGGTACTGCAGGACGCGCCAGCGCTGCAGGTGTGCGGCCAGACCCAGAGCGGCGAGCAGCGCGGCTGCGGCGTTGATGGGGGGCAGGGGCGGCCCCAGCGGTCCTTGCTCGTCGACGACGAGGGGGACGGACAGGCCCACGGCGCCAATGGCGGCGCAGGCGGCGATCACCATCAGCAGGTAGGTTCTTGCGGCGAAGGGCGTGTCTGGCGGCATCATTGGGGGGGTGTCCGTTCCCTGGTTTGTCTGCTGGAGTGTTCGACCACGCCAATCGGCGAGGGCGGTGGCGGCCAATCAATCTTTTCTGCCGGCCCATTCACGGTGGACTGTCGGTCGCGTCCACCGCTGAGGTCCGTCTAGAACCAGCGTCTCGTTCGTGAAAGGTACTCCCGGTAACCCTCCCCGAACAGCCGGGTCAGGGCCCGCTCCTCGGCGCGGACCTGGAACCGGTCGATGAACAGGACGAACAGTGCCACGACCGCGATCCCCAGCCAGTTGCCGAACCAGAACACCATGCCGAGGAGGATCACGCTGTCGCCCAGATAGATCGGGTTGCGGGAGAAGCGGAATATGCCGCTGGTCACCAGGTGCCTGGCGTGGTCGGGCCAGATCGGGTTGATGGTGGTGTGCGCCCGCTGCAGTGCCCGGGCCGCGGCCAGCATCAGCCCCAGCCCGGCGACGAACAGCAGTCCCGCGATCCACGCGTCTCCCGGCAGGTCGACGTTCGTCGCCGGCAGGTGGATCGACAGGGCATAGATCAGCGCGATGCCGATCAGCAGTGCCACGGGTGGCGGGATCAGCATGTTGATGCGTGTATTCATCGGGCGGCAGGGATGGGGTGACTGGCATGAAGTGCACTCATGGGCCTCGAGTGTAACGCAGGCCGATGGCCGGTTCTCGATACCGTCGTCGTATTGGCCTAAGGTTGGGCGGTGAGAGCTGCGAACGACCCCGGGGCAGGGCGTCGGCCCCGGAAGGAAGAAGTCGTCCGCCGCTCGTGCCTGCCGGCGCGTCCGCCCGGCAGGATTCGACGCGAATCCAGCACCTGCCGGCGTGCCGCGGCGGCACCCCGGGGGTGCGATGACCGGAGTCGTGCCGCGCCTTTGCCAGCGAGCACAGCCCCGGGCAGGTCGTTCTTCACGTGATTTAATGAGGGCTGCGGGATGTTGTCGAGGATCAAGAGTCGTTCGGTGCTGCTGACCGGGCAGGATGGTGAGCAGAAGCGCGAGCAGGTGCGTGCCTATTTCCACCGCACCATGGATGTCTACGAGAAGCTGTTCGAGGTGATCACGGATGACCGGGCGTTCTACGAGCGTCCCGAGCCGCTGCGCCATCCGCTGATCTTCTATTTCGGTCACACGGCGACCTTCTACATCAACAAGCTGGTCACCGCGAAGGCGACCACCCGCATCGATCCACAGCTCGAGGGCATGTTCGCCATCGGGGTCGACGAGATGAGCTGGGACGATCTCAACGATGCGCACTACGACTGGCCGACGGTCGACCGCGTGCGTGACTATCGCCGCGCCGTGCGCGAGCGGGTCGACCAGCTGATCTCGGAGATCGACTGGACGCCGCCGGTGCGCTGGGACGACCACCCGGCCTGGGCGGTCTTCATGGGCATCGAGCACGAGCGGATCCACCTGGAGACCTCCTCGGTACTGATCCGGCAGCTGGAGACCCGCTGGGTGCGCCCGCACGACGACTGGCCGGTCTGCGAGGCGGCCGAGGCCGACGCGGCCGCCTCGCCCATGAACGAACTGGTGGACGTGCCCGGCGGCACGGTGATCCAGGGCAAGCGCCATGACGCCCCGCTGTACGGCTGGGACAACGAGTACGGCCGGCTGGAGACGACCGTCAAGCCGTTCCGCGCCAGCCGCATGCAGGTCTCCAACGCCGAGTTCCTCGGCTTCGTCGAGGCCGGTGGCTACCAGACGCCGGAATGGTGGACCGAGGAAGGCCGGCGTTGGCTGGAATACCGGCAGGCGCGCCACCCGGTCTTCTGGGTGCCGGACGGCGACACCTGGCGTTACCGCGCCATGACCCAGGAGATCGACATGCCCTGGGACTGGCCGGTGGACGTCAACTACCTCGAGGCCAAGGCCTTCTGCAACTGGCTCTCGGAGCGCACGGCCAAGTCGATCCGCCTGCCCACCGAGCCGGAGTACGAGCGCCTGCGCGATGTGGCCGGGGTGCCGGACGAGCCCGACTGGGGCGAGCGCGCTCCGGGCAACATCAACCTCGAGTACTGGGCTTCGGCCTGCCCGGTCAATCGCTTCGCGCACGGCGAGTTCTTCGACGTGATCGGCAACGTCTGGCAGTGGACCGAGACGCCCATCGACGCCTTCGAGGGCTTCGAGCCGCACCCGATCTACGACGACTTCTCCGTGCCGACCTTCGACAACCAGCACAACCTGATCAAGGGCGGCTCGTTCATCTCCACCGGCAACGAGGCCACGCGTGATGCGCGCTACGCGTTCCGTCGGCACTTCTTCCAGCACGCCGGCTTTCGCTACGTCGAGGGCGAGCCGGTCCGCCCGCCGGCCAGCAAGGAATCGGGCTACTACGAGACCGACGCGTTGCTCGCCCAGTACTGCGACTTCCACTACGGGCGCTCGTACTTCGGCGTGCCCAACTTCCCGCGGGCGCTGGCCGAGTACGCGCTGCGGCAGATGGAAGGACGCCATCGCGGGGCGGCGCTGGACATCGGCTGCGCCACCGGCCGGGCGACCTTCGAGCTCGCGCCGCACTTCGAGACGGTCACCGGGCTGGACTTCTCGGCGCGCTTCATCCAGGTCGCCCAGGCGATGCTCGACGACGGCCAGATCGCCTACGCGCTGCCCACCGAGGGCGAGCTGACCGAGGACCGTGCCGTATCGCTCGATGCGCTCGGTCTCGCGCCGCGCGACAACATCGACTTCTGGCAGCAGGATGCCTGCAACATGAAGCCGCACTTCACCGGCTACGACCTCGTGCTGGCCGGCAACCTGATCGACCGGCTCTACGACCCAGGCAAGTTCCTCGACGACATCGCCGGGCGCATCAACGCCGGCGGCCTGCTGGTGCTGGCCTCGCCGTACACCTGGCAGGAAGAGTCCACGCCGCGCGAGCGTTGGCTGGGGGGCTACGTCGACGAGGGCGGTCGTCCCGTGGGTACGCTCGACACGCTCATCAAGCGCCTCGAGCCGAACTTCGAGCTGGTGGGCGAGCCGGCGGACATTCCGTTCGTCATCCGCGAGACGGCACGCAAGTACCAGCACAGCGTCAGCCAGGTGACCGTCTGGGCGCGACGATGACGGCCACCGACTTCCATCGGCTGGCCCAGTACCCCGGCTCGGGCTGCGAGAAGTACGACCGTCGCGCCGAGATCTTCGGCCGCGAGGACGTGCTGCCGCTGTGGGTGGCGGACATGGACTTCCCGGCGCCGGATTTCATCACCGAGGCCCTGCGGGAACGGCTGGCCGACGGCGCCTTCGGCTACGCCAAGCCCGGCGCGGGGCATTTCCGGGCCATCGCCGACTGGCTCTGCGACCAGCACGGCTGGCACGTCTGCCCCGACCAGATCGTGCCGGTGCCGGGGGTGGTGCCGGCCATGGCCATGGCGATCCGGGCCTTCACCTCCGCTAACGCCCGGGTGATCATCCAGCCGCCGGTGTACTTTCCCTTCTTCCAGGTGGTGCGCGACCAGGGGCGGGTGCTTCGGGAGAACCCGCTGGTCGAGCGGGACGGGCGCTACGAGATGGACTTCGTGGGGCTGGAGGCGCTGGCGCAGGATGCCGAGATGCTGCTGCTCTGCAACCCGCACAACCCCGGGGGGCGGGCCTGGTCGATCGAGGAGCTCGAACAGCTCGCCCTCGTCTGTGCCCGTCACGAGGTGATAGTGGTGAGCGACGAGATCCACATGGACCTGACCTACCCGGGCGTGGCCCACACGCCATTCGCCCACGCCGCCGCTCATGGCGGGCTGCGCTGGATGACCGTCTCCGCCCCCGGCAAGACCTTCAATACCGCGGGTATCGGTGGCGGCTTTGCCGTGGTGGTCGACCCGGAGGACCGGGCGCGGTTCGACCGCGAGCGCCGCGGCATGCACCTCGGGGAGGGATCGGTGTTCGGCCTGGTGGCCATGAAGGCGGCCTACACGCAGGGGGCGGAGTGGCCGGGCGAACTGATGGCGCACATCGCGATCAACCGCGACCGCGTGATCTCGGCGGTGGCCGACCTGCCAATCGAGCCGATGACGCCGGAGGCCACCTACCTTTTGTGGCTGGACTGCCGCGCCATGGGGCTGTCGGATGCAGAGGCCGATCCGGGGGACGTCGCGCTGCAGCGATTCTTCATCGACGAGGCCGGCCTCGGCCTGAGCCAGGGGATCATCTTCGGCGAGCCCGGCAGGGGCTTCATGCGTATCAACCTCGCCACCCCGACGAAGCTCATCGACCAGGCGATGCAGCAACTGCGCCGGGCCCTTGGCCGGGACTGAGCGTCACGGCGTGATGCCGCCCGGGCGGACTTTCGTTTCGCGGCGCGCGTGCGGGGTCGGCTGCTTCCGCACCTGCCGGCGACGGTGGCGTCAACCGCGCAGGCGGGCGTCGAGGTGATCCACCGCTTCGGCCCAGTCGGCGTCATCCGCCAGGGATTCGGTCAGGAATCGTTTCTGGCTTTCGTTCCAGAACGGCGCGTCGGCCAGGGCGATGTCGCTGGGCAGGGGCTGGTGGCGCTCGATGAACGCCTCGATGGCCGCCTCGCTCGAGTCGAGTCCCAGTTGATCGAACAGTTCGCTCAGGGGGTGGAACGGTGGCTGCATGCAGGTCTCTCCAGACAGGTTGCCGTTGGGTTTTCCTTGTTGTCTTTCCGGATTCTAGCTGGTTTTCAGTCCCGGAACCCGGACGTCTATACTCGCCCTGTTTGCCCGTGGAGAAATGCTCGTGTGGGATGACTATTTCCTGTTCCTTCTCAAGTCGCTGACGTCGGTCGTGGCCGTGGTCTTCGTGGCCGCGGCCGTGATCGGCCTGATCGCCCAGGCGCGCCAGTCGCAGGGCGCCGAGGGCGGCCCCAAGCCGCTGCGCGTCCGTCGGCTCAACACCGAGATCGACAAGCGCACCCGGCAGCTCAAGGAGGCACTGGAGCAATCCGAGGAGGGCGTGAAGAGCCGGCTGCGCCGATTGTTCAAGCGCCGGGGCAAGGCCTCTGCCGGAGACGGCTCGGAAAAGCCGGACTCGAAGGGGGCGGACGCCGGCCGGACCGGCGAGGCCGGCGAAACGGGGCAGCCGCCGCGCACGTTCGTCCTGCGATTTACCGGCGACATCCGCGCCTCGGCGGTCGATGCCCTGCGCGAGGAGGTGAGCGCGGTGCTGCGTGTCGCCCGGCCAGGCGAGGACCGCGTGCTGCTCGTGCTCGACAGCCCCGGCGGGATCGTGCCGGGCTACGGCTTGGCGGCGGCGCAGCTGGCCCGCCTGCGCACCGCGGGCATCGAACTGGTGGCCGTGGTCGACCGGGTGGCGGCCAGCGGCGGGTACATGATGGCCGCCGTGGCCAACCGCATCGTCGCCGCGCCGTTCGCCATCGTCGGCTCGATCGGGGTGGTCGCCCAGATCCCGAACATCCACCGCCTGCTCAAGCGCAACGACATCGACGTCGAGCTGCACACCGCCGGCCAGTACAAGCGCACCCTGACCCTGCTGGGCGAGAACACCGAGGCCGGGCGCGAGAAATTCCGCGAGGAACTGGAGCAGACCCACGAGCTGTTCAAGCAGTTCCTCAACCGCTTCCGCCCGCAACTCGACCTGGACAAGCTGGCCACCGGCGAGCACTGGCTGGGCGAGGATGCGCTGAAACTGGGGCTGATCGACGACATCGCCACCAGCGACGACCTGATCCTGGAGGCGGTGGAGCAGGGCGACGCCTTCGAGATCGTGCAACCGGTCAGGAAGCACGGCCTGCTGGCCCGCCTGAACGCCTCGCTCCAGTCGGCACTGAGCGAATGGCGCCAGCCGCTCTGAACGGAGGCGGTCACTCGGAGGGCGGGTCGGGGCGGACGTTCGCCTGTCGGTGATACAGCGCCAGTACCTGGGCGTAGGTACCGCTCACGTTGCGGGCGAAGCTGTCGATGGCGTGCCGACGGGCCGTGGTCTCGGCCTGATCGCTCATGGCATCGCGCAGCTCGTCGTCCTCTAGCAGCTGCCTGGCTGCCTCGACCCACGGCCTGATGTCCTCGGCGGTCTTGAAGCCGTTGAATTCGTTTCTGACCACGTCGTCGATGCCGCTCGAGCGCACGGCGACGACCGGCAGGCCCGCGGCCATCGCCTCGAGGATGACCATCCCCTGGGTCTCGGACTTCGAGGCGAAGACGAACAGGTCCCCCAGCTGGTAGTAGTGGGCGATCGTCTCCGGCGCAACGGGGCCCACCAGGGTCACGACCGGTTCCAGTCCCAGTGAGTCGATACGTGCCTGCAGACGCTCGTGCTCGTCGCCCTCGCCGATGATCAGGCAGCGGAAGGGTCGGTCGCTGTGCTTCCGCAACTCGTCGATCGCCGAGACCAGGAAGTCGATGTTCTTCTCCTTGCTCAGGCGCGAGACGCTCACCAGCACCCGCTCGTCGTCGCCGATGGCGTGTTTCTCGCGCAGGCGGGCCACCGCCTCGGGTGCCGGTTGGCGGATGCGGTCGAAGTCGATGCCGGTGGGATGGACGTAGATGGGCGAGGTCACGCCGATCACACGCAGGTATTCCTCGGCCGACTCGGTCGGCACGATCACCCCGTCGCAGCGATTGGCGAACCGCCGGATGGCCGTGTGCGCGATCAGGTTGCGAAACAGCGGCCCCGGCAGCGGCACGAAGTGCGAGTAGTGCTCCAGCCGGGTGTGATAGGTGAACACCGTGGGCACCTTCAGCCGCCGGGCATGCCACTGCGCGACCCGCCCCAGCCAGAACGGATGATGGATGTGGATCAGGTCCGGCTCGAAGCCCTTCAGGCCATGCCGGATGGCGGGTGACAGCGGGTTGGCCAGACGGAAGTCCTGCAGCGGGCCGATGCCCCGGCAGGCGGGCACTCGCACCACGTTCCCGTCCCGTTCGTCCTGGTCCGGGTAGCTCGGCGCGATGATCATCACGCGGTGGGCGAGCTGTTCCAGTCCGCGGCGCAGGCGGTCGATGGAAATGGGAACGCCGCCGATGAAGGGCAGGTAGTTGTTGGTCACCATGGCGATCGCCAGCGGTCGGTCGCGCCAGGGCGTGGTGTCCAGGTCGTATTGCCGGTAGTAGTCGCGCTCGACGAAGATCGCGCCGTAGAGCTTGATCGCCAGCAGGATCAGCAGGCCGAGGACCAGCAGGAAGTTGAGGTGCCCTACGTAGAACAGCGAGTGGATGAAGAACCACAGGCTTTCCAGCGTCTTGAAGAACTGGTGCTGGCCGATGTCGAGTCGTTCGACCTCGATCGCCACCTCGTCCTGGTCCACCCGGACGTCGACGTAGTGGTAGAAGCTGGTGTCGTCGTTGAGCACCAGCCCGCCCGCCCCGCCGGTGACCACGTAGGTCACCCCGTCGCGCTCCTGCCGGTCGAACAGGTGCAGGTTGCTGGAGAAGACCGCGTCCACGCCGTGCTGCCGGAACAGGTCGTGGAGGCGGTCCCGGAACCCGGTATCGGCCAGGTACTGCCTCTCCGAGTCGATCGGGCTCGTGTGCTCGGTCCGGTACATCGGATGGCCGATGAAGACGAAGCGGTGCGCGGGGAACGGGTCGCGCAGCTGCTGCTCGAGCCAGTGGATCTGGAACGGGTAGGTGTCCGGGTTGGTGCTGTCGAGGAAGAGGAACTGGCTGTTCCCGGCCACCAGGCCGTAGAAGAAGGGGCCGAAGTGCTCGTAGAAGTTGAACGAGCCGAAGGCGCCGGCTTCCTTCTGTCCAGCGGTGAGCAGGTAGGGCATCTCCAGGTGCGAGAGGGTGCGGTGGAGTGCCCGGTACTTGTCCTCGCCGGCACCGCTGACGGCGTTGCCCGCCGAGACGACGAAATCCGGTCCGGCCCGGTTGAGCATCGGGACCATCTTGTGCTCGAACAACCCGACGGAATTGTTGATGTTGCCGACCACGGCGAAGTGCAGGCCATCGCCGTCGGCCTGTGCCTGGAGGCGGTCGATCTGCTCGGCATGGGCGGCATGGTGGCCCTGCTCGTAGATCGACAGGTACAGCCGGTAGCCGACCAGCAGCAGGATGGCGGCCAGTGTCAGGTAGAACGCCAGCTTGAGACGGCGGGGGGTGAGATGTCGTGCCAGGCGGGTCATGCAGACCTCAGGAGCCGTTCGGGTGCCGGGTGGCGGTCAGCTCGCGCTGGGTGACGAACAGGCCGATCAGCATGCCCAGGTAGATCGTCAGCGCCCGCCAGGCCACGGTTACCAGCACCAGGTGCGAGGCGGTGACCACGTCCCGGAAGAAGTGGCCGAACACCCCCTCGGCGATTCCTGCGGCGCCTGGGGTGGGCGAGAAGTACATCACGAAGGTCGTCATCACCATCCGTCCGATCACCACCCAGTAGTCGAAACCATAGCCCAGTGCCCAGAAAAGGAGCACGGGAAAGGAGAACAGGGTCAGCAGGAAGATCGCCGTGAAGACGAATGAGGCGGCGATGTTGCCCCAGTGTCCCTGGAAGTAGCGCACGAAGCCGTGGGCGAACTGCTGGATATCCAGTACCAGCCGGTAGCGCCAGCGGCGATGGCGGCGGGCGCTGATCAGGTGCAGCCGGCGCAACAGCTTCAGCAGTCCCAGCATCGGGCGGAGCAGCCAGTTGGCCCGCAGCACGAGCACGCTGAAAAAGCCGAGGTAGAGAATCACGCTGACAATGAGGGTGGCCACCAGCGAATTGCTGCGGGCGGCATCCTCGGCACCGGGCAGCGTCAGCAGCAGGACCGGCGTGGCCCCGAAGATGAACAGCACCGCCAGGGCGGTGCGGATGGTGGTTGCCGTCAGGCCGATGCCGATGGGTACGCCGCGCCGGCGCATGAACCAGACCTGGGCCACGCCGCCGCCGGTGGCCAGGGGGGTGATGTTCGAGACGAAGATGTTGAGGAACACCAGCCGGGCGATCGCCGACAGCGGTACCGACTGGCCCAGGGCTCGCAGGGTGAACCACAATCGCAGCCCGTCGGCGGCGAAGTAGACCAGCAGCAAAGCGAGGCTGCCGAGGATCAGTTGCGGCGAGAGCAGGCGGGGATCCCACTCGATCTCCCGGCCGGCGACCTGGGAGTACACCGCCCAGATCCCGAGCAGGCTCAGCCCGATGAACAGCAGGGCGAACCACAGCAGCCGACGGCCCCGGAAGGTCGGCTCGTTCTGGATCTCGAAGCGCTCGGGTTGGCGACTGGGGCTGGTCATGCGGTGTATTGCCCGGTGCCGATGGGCCAGGTGGCGGCCTCTTGGAGCAGTTTGCCCCGATGAGAGGACACAGAAAAACCCGCACGAGGCGGGTCGTCTGCTTTCCTTTTTGGAGGCTGGACCCGGAGTCGAACCGGGGTAAACGGATTTGCAATCCGGTGCATAGCCACTCTGCCATCCAGCCGAAATCTGGAGCGGGAAACCGGATTCGAACCGGCGACCCCAACCTTGGCAAGGTTGTGCTCTACCAGCTGAGCTATTCCCGCGTCAGGGGGCGCAATTTTCTGCATGTTCCGCCCCCTTGTCAAGTGATGGTCGCCGCTTGCCGTGCCGGCCCGCCATGGAGCGTCCGTCAGCGGTGCCGCAGCCGGGCCAGGAGCCACCGCTGCAGCATGCGGTTGTGTGATTGGCGCGCACGATTACACTCGGTCATGTCGGCCTGGAGGCAGGTGGCCGGGTGTCGCGGATCGTGCAGCTCGGCCGAGCGGGCGTCGAGATAGACCCGCACCCGCAGCACCACCGGCTGGCCGCGGGAATCGAGCACGGCGTGATCGGTGAAGGACAGCTCCAGGGTGAATCGGCCCCGCTCGGAGACACGGGCGGTGACCTGGAACTCCAGCGCGAACTCGTCGCCCACGTCCAGCCTGCGCAGGTCGCCAAGGAGACGGCGAATCAGGATATAGTTCTGTTCATACAGATCCATCAACTGATCGAATGGATCGTGTTCGACGAAGCGAGGGATACCGGTGTTGACGTTCATGCCCGCCAGTTTATGGACGACCGCGAGGCTTGTCACCAGAAACAGTCACCGGGCAGGTGTGTTCCTGCCCGCCTGCCTTCTGGCATTTCTCACGTCGGTGCTTGCCGGTGCCGCCGAGGCCGATGTCTACAAGTACCGTGACGCGAACGGGGTCACCCACCTGACCAACGTGCCCGCGGACTCCGCGGACGAGCCTTACCGGCTGTGGCGCAAGAGCGAAGCCACCAAGCCCAAGGCCTGGCAGGACGGCTACCGCGTTCTCCCGAAGCTCGATCGGGAGAGCTATGCCGAGCAGGTGTCGCGCTTTGCCGATCTCTACGAGGTCGACCCGGCCCTTGTCCGGGCGGTGATCCACGCGGAAAGTGCCTTTCGGCCCGACGCCGTCTCGCCCAAGGGGGCCAGCGGCCTGATGCAGCTCATGCCGGCGACCGCCGAACGCTTCGACGTGGCCGACCGCTTCGACCCGGACCAGAACATCGCCGGTGGGGTGGCCTACCTGGCCCTGCTGCTCGACATGTTCGACGGGAACCTGGAACTGGCGGTGGCCGCCTACAATGCCGGCGAGAACGCCGTCACGCGCCATGACGGCATCCCGCCCTACCAGGAGACCCGCACCTACGTGAAGCGGGTGATGCAGTTGCAGGCGGCCTATGACGGCAGTGGTTGAACGAGGCCTGCCGGGAGGTGCGGGATGATCCGCGACGGCGAGTCCGGCGACGAGTCGCTTCGCTCCCGTTTCGAGTCGTTCGTGGACGGGCAGTCGGCACTCGTGCTGGCGGTCGACGATCCGGATGGCGCGCCCCCGGTGATCGGCACGCTGCCGTTCCTGCGCCACGGCGAGGCGTTTTTCGTGCTCGCCAGCGAGCTGGCACCTCACACCGCCGCCATGCGCCGGGCCGGGGTGGCGAGTGTCGCCCTGATGGCCGACCAGGCCGATACCCGAAATCCCTTTGCCCGCGAGCGTGCCCAGTGGCAGGTGACGGTCGGCGAGATCGAGCGGGGCACGGCGACCTTCGAGACGGTCACCGCCGGCCTTCGCGAGCGCCACGGCCAGACGGTGGACCTGCTCTGCGGGCTGGCCGACTTTCACCTCTTTGCGCTCGAACCGGGCGAGGGCCGCTACGTCAACGGCTTCGGCCGTGCCTACCGCCTGTCCGGCTTCTCCATCGGCATCCAGCTTCGCGGCTGACCCCGGGGGAGGCTCAGCGGCGCAGCAGCTCCGCTGCCTCGTCGATCACCGTCACGTCGCCCGGTCGTTTCGCTGCCTGCTCGCTCAGGTGCCGGCGCCAGGCCCGTGCCCCGGGCCGTCCCTGGAAAAGGGTCAGCAGGGGCTTGATCAGGGTCGGCAGTCGCACGCCCTCGGCGACCCGACCGGCGGCGTAGTCCCGGTAGCGACGCAGGGCCTCCGCCCGGTCCGTTGTTTCCCTTTCCCCGAACAGTGCCGCGTCGATGCCGGCGAGCATGCCCACGTCCTGGTAGGCGGCGCGACCGACCATCACCCCGTCGAGGTCCTCGAGGACAGCCTGCATGCTCGGGATGTCGGCTAGCCCGCCGTTGAGCACGACCGTCAGCTCGGGCCGCTCGGCCTTGATCCGCCGGGCGAACTCGGGACGCAGGGGCGGCACCTCGCGGTTCTGCTTCGGCGACAGGCCGGACAGCCAGGCCTTGCGCGCGTGGACGATGAACACCTCGCAGCCTCCGCGGTCGGCGACGATGTCGACGAATTCACGGAATTCTTCGTAGGTTTCCTGGTGATCGATGCCGATCCGGTTCTTGACCGTCACCGGGACGTTCACCGCTTCCCGCATGGCCGCCACGCAGTCGGCCACCCGTTCCGGGGTGGCCATCAGGCAGGCGCCGAAGGCCCCGTTCTGTACCCGGTCGCTCGGGCAGCCGACGTTGAGATTGATCTCGTCGTAGCCCCACTCGGCCCCGATGCGGGCGGCCTCGGCCAGCGCCGCCGGGTCCGAGCCTCCCAGTTGCAGGGCGACCGGGTGCTCGGCGGGGTCGAAGCGCAGGTGCCGCTCGACGTCGCCGTGCAGCAGCGCCCCGGTGGTCACCATCTCGGTGTAGAGCCGCGCGTGGCGGCTGAGCTGCCGGGCGAGAAACCGGTAGTGCCGGTCGGTCCAGTCGAGCATCGGGGCAATGCAGAAGCGCCAGGGGTTGGTTCGAGCGGGCATGGCTGTCGGGGCGTGTTCGTGAAGGGGCGGCATTGTAGTCGAGGCCGCCCGTCAGGGCAGCAGGCCCTTGACGATGGCGGTGATCCCGGCGACCGCGGCGATCCCGAGGATCACGGGGCGCAGCGCGGCGAAGGGCACGCGGTTGACCAGGTGACCGGAGGCGTAGAAGCCCACCAGCATGCCCGGGAGAATGGCGGCGAACAGCTGCCATTCGCGCGTGCCGATGAAGCCGGAGAAGAACAGGGCCACCGCGCTGGCAGAACTGGCGAACAGGAAGAAGGCCGACAGGTTGGCCCGCACCAGCGGCCCCTTCTCGTTCTGGTAGATCAGGGCGATCGGCGGGCCACCCACGGCCGTGATGGTTCCCATGTAGCCGGAGGCCGCCCCGGCGACCACGCTGTTGCGGGCCGACAGGCGGGGGCGCAGTCCGGCCACGCTCAGGATGACCGCCAGGAGAATCAGGGTGCCGAACACCAGGTCGAAGCCGCGCGTGGTCAGCACGGCGAGGGTGGCCACGGCGAGGATCGTGCCGACGATGTCGCCGCCGATGGCGAAGCGCACCTGGCGGAAGGCCAGCGCCGCCCGGCTGCGCCACAGGATCAGCAGCGTGAGCAGAACGGCGTTGAGGATCAGCGGACCGGGAAGGAAAAGCGGACTGATCAGGAACAGCAACGGGGCGGATAGCGTGCCGATCCCGTAGCCGGCGAGCCCCTGGAGGAAGGCCCCGGCGAAGACGGCCAGGTTGGCCAGCAGGATCTGCCAGAGGGTGATGTCGCTCAAGCGGGACCTCGTGGAAAACCGGTGAAGGGCCCGGAATGCCGTTCGGCCCGACGGGGCCGGAGGCGGCCCGGGTCAGGAGCGCGAGCCGGTGCGTATCCGCGGCCAGGCGGCGGCGATCCGTCGCCAGAAGCTCGGCCGGGTGTCGGTCAGGTCGCGGCAGGTTTCGCACTGCCCGGCACGCGGGCGGCGGGTGGTCAGGGGCTCGATGCGCATCGGCGACGGACCGCGCCCCGGAACCCAGGCGGAGAGCGGCTCCTCGTGGATCATGACGTCGGCCCCGGGGAAGGTGCGCAGAAGCTTCGCCTCGACCTCGTCGCCGACCTGGTGGGCCCGGTTGAGGTCGATGTGATTGTCCAGGTACAGGTAGAGCTGGATGATCATGGTCCGCCCCGCCAAGCGGGTGCGGATCTGGTCGACGGCATGCACGGACGGATGCGAGGTGGCGATCTGGGCCACCCGCGTCTCGGTACCGTCGAGCACCTCGCGGTCCATGAGGTGGTCGAGTGCCTCGCGTCCGACCTTCCAGGCGCTGTAGAGGACGAAGCCACCCACCGCCGCGCCGAAGACCGGGTCGAGCCAGTTCAGGCCGTAGCCGGCGAGGATCAGTACCGCGATGGTCGAGGCGTTGACCAGGAAGTCCATGCTGTAGTGCGCGGCATCGGCCTTGATCGCCGGCGAACGGGTCTTGATGATCACGTAGCGCTGGAAGGTGATCAGCGCGAGTGTGGCGACCATCGAGAAGATCATCACCGCCACGCCCCACTCGACCGCGTCGATCTCCTGCGGGCGGATCACCCGGTTGAGGGCCTCGACCATGAGGAACACGCCGGAGCCCGCGATGAAGGTCGCCTGGGCCAGCGCGGCCAGCGGCTCGGCCTTGCCGTGCCCGTAGCGGTGATCCTCGTCGGGCGGCTGGAGCGCGATGCGCACCGCCACCAGGGTCACCAGCGAGGCCAGCAGGTCCATGGTCGAATCGATCAGCGACGCGAGCATGCTCACCGAGTTGGTGGTGATCGTCGCCGCGAGCTTGAGCGCGATCAGCGCCACGGCCAGCGTCACCGAAGCGGTGGTGACCATGCGCAACAGGTTGGCGTGTGGAATCGGCATGAGCTGTGTTCGATTGCTGCCCGCTGTCGAGTGTTGTCGCCTGCCGCGATCGCCTCGCGCCAGGGGCCTGTCTTTCATCACACGCGCGGCGGCGCGCCGGGAAAGTTAGATGAGGCTAATAGAGAACCGGAGTAGTCCTATTTTAATCCACCCGGCCGGGAACTGCCAGCCCCTCGTGCACGGCATGATTCTCCGACGCCTTCCCGGCTTGGGGCGCGGACGGGAGTCGTCTACCATCAGCCGATACCCGCGCCCCGGAGAAGGATGCCCGTCGATGGCCAACGAAGACCGCCCCAAGTCTCCCTCCAGCTGCCCGGTGATGCGCATCGGCATCACCGGGCTGTCGGGAGCGGGCAAGTCGACCCTGATCACGGCGATCATCAATCACCTGGAGAATGCGCGCCGCGGGGCATTGGACGGCCAGCCGGGGCTGAGGGCCGTTCGCCACGGGCGCTGGCAGCGCGAATACGAGCGGGCCTTCGACTACGACCACGCCCTGACGGCGCTGACGGCCGAGCCGCCGAGCTGGCCCGAGTCCACGCGCGACTGGTCCATCGCCCGGGTCACCCTCGACTACGAACGTCGCTGGTACTCGCTGCGCCCGCGCCGCCGCTGCCTGGAGCTGTTCGACTATCCCGGCGAATGGCTGCTGGACCTGATGCTGCTCGACTGGGGGTTCGACGAGTACACGCGCCACTGGGTCGACTGGCTGTCGCGCAGTCCGCGTCGCGAGATCTCCCCGGGGCTGCTCGACGAGCTGAACGCCATCGACCCGGCCGAGCCGGTCGACGAGGCTCGGCTGCGGGCACTGACCGCGCGCTGGTCGATGATGCTTGCCGACAGCCGCCTGCCGCCGCAGCGGCTGGCCCGCAACCTGCCCGGGCGGTGGTTGATGCCCGGGGGTGACTATGACCCCGAGGCCATGCCGTTCCTCCCGCTGCCGGCGACGCTGCATGCCTCGGGGGAGGACTTTCCGGACGGTTCCTGGGGCCAGGTCTGCCGGGCCAACTTCGAGTACTACCGGGAGAAGATCGCGCGCCCCTTCTTCGAGTCGCATTTCGGTCGGCTGGACGCCCAGGTGATCCTCGTCGACCTGCTCGGTGCGCTGCGCAGCGGTCGCCCGGCGCTGGCGGACATGCGCGCCGCGCTGGAGGCGATCCTCGAGCCGTTCCGCTACCGCAGCGACGGCTGGCTTTCGAACCTGTTCCGCCGCCGTATCCGCCGCGTGGCGATCGTCGCCACCCAGATCGACCACCTGCTGCCCGCCGACCAGGCGCGGCTGACCCGGCTGCTGGACAGCTACCTGTTCGAATTGACCCAGCAGCTGGCCGGCAAGGACATCGAGCTGAGACTGTTCGCCGTCTCGGCGGTCACCGCCGCCCAGCCGCGCGAGGATACGCGTGGCCGACCGATGCTGGTGGGCGTGGAGAAGAGCAGCCGGCAGAAGATTGCCTTCACTCCGCCGTCGATACCCGAGCAGATGCCGCACGATCTCAACCTCGCCATCGACGACCTGCCCACGCTCGCCCCGCCGGCGGGGCTGGACCGGGCGCGGACCTTCCCGGGGCGGCGCGTGGACGCGCTGCTCGATTTCCTGATCGGCGAGCACTGAAGGGAGAGTAC
>NZ_JBKGYT010000026.1:0-23632 GCF_046545975.1 Guyparkeria sp.
ACCGAAAATGAAAAAGGGCCGCAACCGATGTCGCGACCCCTGTCTGGATGCTGTTTCCGTTCAGTGTGCCCACCAGGGCCAGTCGCCCCGGTCGGCACGCAAGCCCAAGGGGCTTACCAGGAGCGGTACGGGCCCGCGTCCTGCTCTGCCCACTGCTCCTCGGCCATGGCCTGAAGCTCCTTGATCTTGTTGGCTTTCTCGATGGCCTTCTCGTACTCGCCCTTGTCGGCCAGCTTGTCGGCTTCGCCGAACAGCGGGCTCTTCGGGTGCGGGCTCCAGGCGAAGTAGCCCTTCTCCTGGACGGCTTCAACGGCTGCCTGGGCTTCCTGCTTGGCCTTCTCGTAGTCCGACTCGCTGGCGGCGTTCGCCGCGCCGACCGAACCGATCAGGGCCAGGCCCGCGGCAGCGGCAACAACACGTGTTGTTTTAATCATTATTTAATGCCTCCTAGGTGGTTTGCTCTTGTAGCGAGTCCGACTTTAGCGCAATCGTTCCCGCGATGCCAATACCCCGTCAGACGGCGTCACGGCGAGCACGGGCATTCATCGGCGCAGGGCGACACGACGTGGTCGGCAGGCGTTTACCCGTCGGCCGGCAGTCACTATAATTGCGCGGACACTTTCTACCATCCGCAAGAGTCCCCATACCATGCGAATCCTCGAGGAAGGTCTCACCTTCGACGACGTGCTTCTCATTCCGGCCCGCTCCTCGGTGCTCCCCCGGGATGTCTCGCTCGTCACGCGCCTGACCCGCAACATCGAAATCAACATCCCGCTGATCTCCGCGGCGATGGACACGGTCACCGAGGCACGCCTCGCGATCGCGCTGGCCCAGGAAGGGGGACTCGGGATCATGCACAAGAACATGACGGCCGCCCAGCAGGCCGAACATGTCCGGCAGGTAAAGAAGCACGAGTCGGGCGTGATCAAGGACCCGATCACGGTCACACCGGACACCAGCATCCGCGACGTCCTGAAGATTACCCGAGACCACTCGATCAGCGGCGTGCCGGTGGTCAGTGATGCCGACCAACTCGTTGGCATCGTCACCAGCCGCGACCTGCGCTTCGAACAGAACCTCGACCAGTCGGTCGCCAACATCATGACCGGCAAGGAACAGCTGGTGACCGTGCAGGAAGGCGCCGGACGAGAAGAAGTCGAGGCGCTGCTGCACAAGCACCGCATCGAGAAGGTACTGGTGGTCAACGGCGACTTCGAGCTGCGCGGCATGATCACCGTCAAGGACATCCAGAAGTCCACCGACTACCCCAACGCCTGCAAGGACGCCTCCGGGCAACTGCGCGTCGGCGCGGCCGTCGGCACCGGCGGTGACACCGAGGAACGCATCGAGGCACTGGTCGCCGCCGGCGTGGACGTGATCGTGGTCGATACCGCGCACGGCCATAGCAAGGGCGTGATCGACCGGGTCGCCTGGGTCAAGAGCCGCTACCCGCAGGTCGACGTGGTCGGCGGCAACATCGCCACCGGTCAGGCCGCGCTCGAACTGGTCGAGGCCGGGGCGGACGCCGTCAAGGTCGGCATCGGCCCGGGCTCGATCTGCACCACCCGCATCGTCGCCGGCGTGGGCGTGCCGCAGATCACCGCCATCTCCAACGTCGCCGAGGCGCTCAAGGGCACCGACGTGCCGCTGATCGCCGACGGCGGGGTTCGCTTCTCCGGCGACTTCGCCAAGGCGATTGCCGCCGGCGCACACTCGGTCATGGTCGGCTCGATGCTGGCCGGAACCGAGGAGTCGCCCGGGGAAGTCGAGCTGTTCCAGGGCCGCTCCTACAAGTCCTACCGCGGCATGGGCTCGCTCGGTGCGATGCAGCAGGGTTCCTCCGACCGCTACTTCCAGGGCGGCACGGCGGCCGAGAAACTCGTCCCGGAAGGCATCGAGGGCCGCGTGCCCTACAAGGGCTCGCTGGTCGCCATCGTGCACCAGATGATCGGCGGGCTGCGTGCCTCGATGGGCTACGTTGGCGCGCGTGACATCGAGACCATGCGCAAGCTGCCGCAGTTCGTGCGCATCACCAACGCCGGCATGCGAGAGTCGCATGTCCACGACGTCTCGATCACCAAGGAAAGCCCGAACTACCGGGTCTGATGCGACCCAGCGCCCGAGAGCATCGGGCGCCGAACGCCTGATCGACCCGGCCCTGCCTGCCGGGTCGAGTCGTTACGGGGGCCCTGCCCCCTTTTGCCCGCAACCACGGAAAACACGATGACCGATTCCGCGACTGCCCAGCACCCCGACATCCACGCCGAACGGATCCTGATCCTCGATTTCGGCTCGCAGTACACGCAGCTGATCGCCCGCCGCGTGCGCGAGTCGAAGGTCTACTGCGAGATCCATTCCTGGGACGTGGACAACGCCTTCGTGCGGGACTTCGACCCGACCGGGATCATCCTCTCCGGCGGGCCGGAGTCGGTCATCGACCCGCAGAATGCCCCGGCCGCGCCGGAACTGGTCTTCACCCTGGGCGTGCCGGTACTGGGCATCTGCTACGGCATGCAGACCATGGCCGCGCAGCTCGGCGGCAAGGTCGAGAATGCCAGCCACCAGGAGTTCGGCTTCGCCAAGGTGCGCGCTCGCGGGCATACCGCGCTGCTCAAAGACATCGAGGACGAGGTCACCGAGGAGGGCTTCGGCCTGCTCGACGTCTGGATGAGCCACGGCGACCACGTCGTCGAGATCCCGGAGGGCTTCAAGCTGATGGCCTCCTCGGACAACGCGCCGATCGCCGGCATGGCCGACGAGACGCGCCAGTTCTACGGGGTGCAGTTCCACCCCGAGGTCACGCACACCCGCCAGGGGGCCCGCATCCTCGAGCGTTTCGTGCGCGATATCTGCGGCACGCAGGGCCTGTGGCGCTCGGACGCCATCATCGAGACGATGATCGACCAGGTCCGCGAACAGGTCGGTGACGAGGAGGTGATCCTCGGGCTGTCCGGCGGGGTGGATTCGTCGGTGGTCGCCGCCCTGCTTCACCGCGCCATCGGCGACCAGCTGACCTGCATCTTCGTCGACAACGGCCTGTTGCGCGAAGGCGAAGGCGACCAGGTGATGCGCACCTTCGCCGAGCACCTGGGCGTGCGCGTGATCCGCGTCGACGCCGAGGACAAGTTCCTCGACCGCCTGGCGGGCGAGCCGGACCCGGAGAAGAAGCGCAAGATCATCGGCAACACCTTCATCGACATCTTCGACGAACAGGCCGGCAAGCGCGAGAACGCCCAGTGGCTCGCCCAGGGCACCATCTACCCCGACGTGATCGAGTCGGCCGGGTCGAAGACCGGCAAGGCCCACGTGATCAAGTCGCACCACAACGTCGGCGGGCTGCCCGAGCACATGAAGCTCGGGCTGGTCGAGCCGCTGCGCGAGCTGTTCAAGGACGAGGTGCGCCAGATCGGGCTGGAACTGGGCCTGCCTTCCGAGATGATCATGCGCCACCCCTTCCCGGGACCGGGGCTGGGCGTGCGCATCCTCGGCGAGGTCAAGGGCGAGTACGCCGATCTGCTGCGCCGCGCCGATGCGATCTTCATCCATGAACTGCGCGAGGCCGGGCTCTACGACCAGGTGTCGCAGGCCTTCGCCGTGTTCCTGCCGGTGCGCTCGGTGGGCGTGATGGGCGACGGTCGCCGCTACGACTACGTCGTCGCCCTGCGCGCGGTGGAAACCATCGACTTCATGACCGCCCGCTGGGCACGCCTGCCGTACGAATTCCTGGAAAAGGTCTCGCTGCGCATCGTCAACGAGGTGCGCGGGATCTCGCGGGTGGTCTACGACGTCACCGGCAAGCCGCCGGGCACCATCGAGTGGGAATGAGCCCCGCTCGGGCATGAGCGGCCGCGACCGGACATACATGCACGAATGCCTGGCCCTCGCCCGGCTCTCCATCGAGGCCGGCGAGGTCCCTGTCGGCGCAGTCGTGGTCGACCCCGAAGGCACGATCATCGGGCGCGGCCACAACCGGCCCGTGGCCCTGCACGACCCCAGCGCCCACGCGGAGATACTCGCCATGCGCGAGGCGGGAAAACGGCTGGGCAACTATCGCCTCGACGACTGCACCCTGTACGTGACGCTCGAGCCCTGCCCGATGTGCCTGGCCGCTGCGTCGCACGCGCGCATTGCCCGGATCGTCTACGCCGCCCCCGACCCGCGCGCCGGCGCCTGCGGGAGCGCCATCGACCTCAACCGCGCCGACTGGCACCACTTCCGTCCCGTCATCGACACCGGCCCCTGCGAGGCCGAGGCCGCCGAACTGCTCACCCAGTTCTTCCGTGATCGCCGCTGACGGGCATAATCCTTCCGCGTCGGAGCGAAGCATCCGCGTACAATGTGTCGCTCTCACCTCTCACACCTGCCTTCTGACATCTCGATCCCATGCCCCTTCTGACCGTAGAAAACCTGCAATTCGCCATCGGCGACCGCAAGCTCCTCGACCACGTCAACCTCACCATGGAGCGCGGCGACAAGTTCGCCCTGATCGGCCGCAACGGCGAGGGCAAGTCCACCTTCCTCAAGATGCTCGCCGGGATCCAGCGGGCCGACGACGGCCAGATCCGGCTCGAACCGGGGGCCAGGGTCGCCTACCTGCCACAGGACCCGCACCTGGACACGGACGATTCGGTGTATTCCGTGATCGCCGAGGGACTGGGCGACCTCCACGACGTGCTGACCGAATACCATCGGCTGGCACAGAACGCCGACAGCGACGCGGCGCTCGACCGCCTCTCGACCCTGCAGCACGAACTGGAAACCCGTGACGGCTGGATGGCCGGACAGAAGATCGACGAAGTGGTCACCCGACTGGGGCTCGACCCCGACGCCTCGGTGCGCGGGCTCTCCGGCGGCGAGCGCCGCCGCGTCCTGCTCGGCCAGGCGCTGGTGCTCGAGCCGGAGCTGCTGCTGCTCGACGAGCCGACCAACCACCTCGACATCGCCGGCATCGAGTGGCTCGAGGACCTGGTCAAGCGTTTCAACGGCGCGGTGGTCTTCATCACCCACGACCGGGCATTCCTCAAGCGGCTCGCCAACGGCATCATCGAGCTCGACCGCGGCCACCTGACCACTTGGCCGGGCGACTACGACAACTACCTGCGCCGCGTCGAGGAGCGCGCCAATGCCGAGGCACAGGAGAACGCCCGGTTCGACAAGACGCTCGCCCAGGAGGAGGTCTGGATCCGCCAGGGCATCAAGGCCCGGCGGACGAGGAACGAGGGCCGGGTGCGGAACTTGGAGAAACTGCGCGCCGAGCGCGCCGCCCGGCGCGAGAAGGCCGGCCGCGTGGCGCTCTCGGCCGACTCGGGCAAGACCTCCGGAAAGATCATCGCCGAGACCGACCACGTCGATGTCACCTTCGGCGAGAAGACCGTCATCCGGGACCTTTCCACCACCATCCTCCGCGGCGACCGCGTCGGGCTGGTCGGCCCCAACGGCGCGGGCAAGTCCACCCTGATCAAGCTGCTGCTCGGCCAGATCGAACCGACGGCGGGCAGGATCAAGCGCGGCACGCAGCTCGAGGTGGCCTACTTCGACCAGCACCGCGCCCAGTTGCGCGACGACTGGACCGCGCTGGAGAACCTCTGCGACGGCGGCGACCGGCTGCAGGTGGGCGAGTCCAACGTCCACGGCATCGGCTACCTGCAGCAGTTCCTGTTCACACCCGAGCGGGCACGCACCCGGGTGGAACTGCTCTCCGGCGGGGAGCGCAACCGCCTGCTGCTGGCCAAGCTGTTCGCCAGGCCGGCCAACCTGCTGGTGCTGGATGAACCCACCAACGATCTCGATCTCGAGACCCTCGAGGTGCTCGAGCAGGCGCTGGCCGACTACGACGGCACCCTGCTGCTGGTCAGCCACGACCGGGCGTTTCTCGACAACGTCGTCACCAGCCTGCTGGTGTTCAAGGGCGACGGCGAGATCGAGGAGGTCTTCGGCGGCTACCAGGACTACCTGGAGCGACGCGAGGCCAGGACCGCCGCGCCCGCCGCGCCGAAGCCGACCCGGTCGACGGGCGGCAAGGGCTCGTCACCACCGCCGAAACCGAAGAAGACGAAGAAGCTGTCCTACAAGGATCAGCGCGAACTCGACGCGCTGCCCGCGCGCATCGAGGCGCTGGAAACCGAGCAGGCCGAGCTCAACGCGACCATCAGCGACCCGGCGTTCTACGAGGGCGACCCGGCCGAGGTCCAGCGCACGCTCGACCGGGTGGGCGAGCTGGAGGCCGAGCTCGAGAAAGTGCTGGAGCGCTGGATGGAACTGGAGGCCCTGACCGACGGCGACTGATCTTCATCAACGAGCTCCCGGGCGGAGGCTTGCATGCCGGACGTGGCCTTCCCGGCCCGACGTTTCAACCTTCGTCTGGCTTATCCATGCGAATGGCGGTCCTCCTCCGCTGCCAGCTTCGCCCGGATGAAATCCGGGTGCGACACGTAAAGGAGCTCCGCGATGTGGCGGATGATCGACTCCTCGAGGTGGTGCTTGTCGTCGTCGGCCCAGGCCACCCGCCACAGCGACTCGACCACGCGGTAGCGCTCGGCCGGGTCGAGCCGGTCGTTGAGCACGCGCACGAACGGGAAGAACCCCGTGGAATCGTCCACCTCGTCGGCGGCATGCTCCACCAGATCACGCGCCTCCTCGTGACTCATGCCGAAATCCTCGACCAGCGCCGTGGCGATGATCTCGAGCTCGTCATCGGCCACCTCGAAGTCGGCCCGGGCCACCTCCATCAGGAGAATGGCCACGGCAGCGTTCACCGAGCGCGGCGTCTCGGCCGGCTCGGTCCCGCCGCCGGGAAAGAAGATCTCGCGAAGGGTTTTCAGCATGGCCGTCTTCCGCTGGTTGAGGGGATGGGTGCACGGGCACCTGCTGAGACTGGTCGAAGGGCCCACCGTTCACTGATCCGTTAGACTGACCGCCATGTCGAGCCGAAAACCGAATCATCCGGACCGCCGGGACGGCCCTCATTCCAGGGAAAGATGTGGCGTGATGACCGCGCCTGCATCCCTCGCCGCCACGGCCCGGCGCACCAAGGCGGGGCGATCGGCATGAAGTGCCGTATCGATCATCCGCTGGGCGAGATCGAGGTTACCCGCAAGCGGATCCGAAACCTGTACCTTCGCCTGGGCGAGACGCCCGACAGCTTGCGGGTCAGCGTTCCGGCGCGGCTGAGCGATGCCGAGATCCGGGCCTTCGTTACCGCCCGGGCCGAATGGATCCGGCGCCAGCGGGAGAAGATCGCCCGCCGGCCACCCGGATGGGACACCGGTTCGCTCCCTGAGTCCATCCACCTGCTGGGCCAACACCACGCGCTCAAGGCCGCGCGCGACCCCGAGCTGCGGCCCGGAAAGGCTACGGTCTGCACCCAGGGCGACCGACTGGTCATCACCAGCCGCGACGGGGACATGTCGAGCATCCGGGCGGCCCTGCGGAGCCACTGCCGCAGCCTGCTGGACCGGACATTGCGCGACCGGCTGCCCCAGTGGACCGACCGGATGGGCCTGCCCCTCCCCGAGCACCGCATCCGGCGCATGAAGACCCGCTGGGGCACCTGCAACATCCGCGACCGACGCATCTGGCTGAACCTGGAGCTTGCCCGCATGCCAGTGGAGGTCATCGACCTCGTGGTCGTCCACGAGCTGGCCCACCTGATCGAGCGGGGCCACAATGCCCGCTTCTACGCCGTCATGGACCGGCACTACCCGGCCTGGCGCGAACACGAGCCGGCCCTGGAGCGATACGGCATCGTCGGCCTGTGAACGTGAACGGATTCCGGAATGCCACAGGTGCCTCACACGCCGTGCGCGGAACCTGGTCGGGTCTGCTGCTCGGCGGTACCCTTTCACGTCGCCCTCTCGAGTCGTGCCCAATCCCTTGTGGAAGGCGTTACAGGAACACTCGAACCAAAAAGCCCGACACCATTGCCGGGCCGGTTCACTCAACCGGGCTGACCGACCGTTAGCTGCCGGATGCCACCGCACTAGAGGGACACTGATCGTCGCCCGACACTTTGCCCGTCAGCTTGAGGAAGGCATTGAACGGCTCGATGACATTCGCCGCCTCCCTCTTCGGTCCCGTGAAGTTCAGCTTGCCGGACATCATCGAACCCATCGCCCCACAGCCGAATCGGCCCTCGCCCATGCATTTCCAGTGCTCGTCCGTGGCGTACATGAGATAGTCCGATTTCTCGTCCAGGTCCGACGTTTTCGCGGCACCGCCATAAGTGCAGACCGCCTTCCCGTCCTGTTCGGCAACATTGAGCTCCACGCGTGATTCAAATCCGCACTCGTCGCGATACATCTGAATCACCTTGTATCCCTTGTCCGACGTGTTAGCCGACCACTTGTCACCAACCAGCCCGGTAACCAGTTCATCCGTTTCGTTCCATTTCTCGCAAACGGCCTGAGCCCACTTCTCGCTCATGAACGGCCCAGCCACCGCCATGGACGACGACGAAAACAGAATCGCGGCCATCGAGGCCGTGCCGATCAGTCCTTTCCCGTAACGCATTATCATGTACCTCCACTTGTACGCATATGATTATCAAAAAGCCGGAAAACCGTCCATGCAGGTAGACAGCCGGCTAGATAAAAACTAAGCGGAAACAAGACAAAAAACAAAAACAAACTTTTCTATTTTTCATAGAGAAGACCGCATAACACCATGCAACTAATACGATACAAATAATCCTATATTATTAATGCTCAATCATTACAAAAACACCGGTGAAATCGAGAAGAATTCACCGTATTCAGGAATGCAAGGCACACACGAAATGCGGTTTTGTGCAGAAACAAGAACGACTCCCCGGGGCGAAGTCGAACCGATCGCTCCCGGGGATCCTAGATGGAAGGCGTTTGGAAAGACCGGATGGTCCTGGAGAGTTCTCGTGACTTCCCGGCCAGAGGGATTCGCCCTGCCCCTCCCTGCCATCAAGGCAATCCGTGGTTCAAGGCCGTTGACTGCGGGCGGCCGCCTAGGGCGCCCGACTAACCACCGAGCGACCAGCGGAAGGTGGCATTGACCCGGCCGTCGCGACTATCGGTCTCGATATCGCGGTCGCCCACGGGAACGGCGTACTCGACACTCAGCCGATACGTGCGACCGCGCGCAATGGCAACGCCTGCGGCGGCCGACGCGAGATCGTTCTCGATATCCCTGTCATTGAAACGGGTCCGGGCGCCGTCCAGCGCGACATATGGCTCGACCTGACGGACCCAGCCGTTATCCAGCGAGTGCTTGTAACGCAGGACGATCTCGCCGGCCACCCCGTAATCGCCCTCCGCCTGGCCGGAGCTGTAGGCCCGCCCGAAGCGCGTCCCGCCGTAGTTGCCCCTTTCGGGGGCCGGCAACGCGTCGTTCGACCAGAATCCTTCCGTCCGCACATCGACCTGGAACGACTCGCCGATGATCTCGCGCCACAGGCCTTGCAACGCAAACCGCGTAAATTGCAGGTCTTCTGCCGGCTCGAGATCCCGCCTCGAGCTGCCGTTCTCGAGGTGCGCGTCCTGCCGGTTGTTCCCGAGATCGACCCCCTGGCGGACTTCCAGCCGCAAATCCAGCAGGCGGCTATCGAACGAGCGTTTAACGCCGGTACCGAGCTCGATCGCCGAATACGCCAGGTCTTGCTCCAGACGAAGGCTGTCGCCAATATCGGTACGCGTCCGCTCCTTGACCTGGTCCAGGTGCCCGTCAACGGTCCACTGGTGGCGATGAAACAGCGAGATCGGGAAGTCGCCACCAAGGCGATACCGAGTGGCGGTCTTTGCCTGATCCAGGCGAATGCCTCCGGCAATCGGCAACGTGCCGACCTCTTCCGTCTCGTATCGGCTCGCACTCCCGTCCAGGCGCCAGCCATCCGTTCCGACTGACTGTTCATATTCGACCGAATAGAACGAGTCGTCATCGTCGATCGGCACCAGGGACGCCACCGAGAGCTTTTCCGCGTACGGCGTGTTGGCCTGCAAGGCCACGCTTCCCAGCATCTGATAGTCATCGATTTCGTCACCGGACATCGACAGGGCCGGCTCGATCCGCCGGACGGATTGTTCCACCACTCGCAGCGTGGTGGCACCATTCGGCGTCCGGGGCACCGGCGCGTTGACCTTCACCTGCACCCCGGGGATCCGCGACATCAGGGCGGTGTAACGCTCGAATGTCTCGCGGGTCAGCGGGCGCTCGTCGATGATCCGCTCCGCCAAGGCCTCGACTCGCTTTTTCACCGGCCCATCGGAGACCTCGATCTCGGTGCGAGCGACATACCCCTCCACCAGCACCACCGTCAGCACACCCTGATCCAGCCCTTCTTGTGCGAGATAGGCGTAGGAGAGCGGGTATCCCGCGTCCTGGTATTGGCGAGTGATGCGGTCAATGGCCTCGGAAATCCGTTCTGCCGATACGTTCTTCCCGATCATGGGTTCGAAGTCTTCGGCCAGTTCCTCCAGGGCGAAGACGCTCCCCCCTTGAAACCTGACGCTCGATACCTCGATCGAGGAACCGTCATCGGACCCTTCGACCCCTTTCGGCAACGTGACCGTCGATCCGGTATCTCGCCCGGCATCCTCGCGCTCTTCCTGTTGCTCCTTGGACAGTGCCGGGTGACGCTCATCCACCATCTGGGGGACGACCTGGGCACTGGCTGTCGATAGCGTCAAGGCAAGGATCAGGGATGCAAGCAGCCACCCTTTCACCATCCGATCGGCCGCCCCCGGGGGCGCGATCACCTGCCTTGCGGCAGGCGCAATGCAATCAATTCGATTCATACCTTTCTCTATGCGAATCCGGCAATCAATCGGGTCGAACGGCACCCGTGGCAACGGCCGGGATGGACAACCGGCCCGGCCCTCACCAAAAAACAAGGGCCTGGCGCGCCTCGGTCACGTCACCAGACCCCATCATCCATCTTCAACCGGGAAAACCGTTACTGTCGTTCACCTGCAGGTACAGGCTGGCTCAGAGACTGCCTCCGGTCAGGCCGCCGACCACGCCGGACAAGCCTTCCTTCCCGTCGTCGACACTATCCTCGATGCCGTCGGTCGCCCCGGAGAGGCTGCTGTCCTGGTCACCCGAGGTGGAAGTCACGCCCTCAAGGCCACCGGCATCGAGATGGCCGCCGGTCAACGTGTCCGACAACTGCTCGACCGGTGCCTGAAGCACGTTGGAGATGCTCGCCGATCCATCGAGTGCGCCGACCAATTGACCCGACCCCGAGACGTCCAGGGCAGAGATGCTGGCACCTGCCTGCACGAGCACCTCACCGGCGCCGGATGTGACCTCGCTTCCCACCGGGGTTTCAACCTGGCTGATGGCCCCTCCCAGCATGGACACGGCGTCGCCCACAGGACCGAGACCTGCCTTCATCCCTTCGATGTCACCCGGTGTCATGCCGTCAAAGCCCGGCGGGTTGCCCGCGTCACCGCCGGCAGTGAGCAACTTGCCGCCACCCGACACCATTTGCGCCCCGCCGGTCATCATCTTTTCCGGTCCCGACAGGCGTGGGTCTGCCGCGCCGGCGACCCCCGCACCCTTGATGAACAGTGCCGCAGATTGGTCCAGCATCTTGCTGGCTACCGGTCCGATCAGCAGGGCATCGCCGGCATAACCGACACCGTCCTCGGTCTGCATCATGACCGGCTGGACCACGGCGCTGAGTTGAGCGGTTCCCTTGCCGATGGTGGTGTCATCCGAAAACTCGGCGGCGAAGCGATCACCGGCATCCGTGACCTTCACGCCGAGATCCGACACGGTTCCCCCCAGCGCGGTGACGGCGCCCGACGACTCGTCCACCTGCATGAAGACGGGCATGCCGTTCATCGATTCGACCATCTCGCCCGAAGCGACGACAACGTCACCACTTTCCCCCAGGCCCTTGCTGCCGGCAGCGAAGGTGGTCCCGAGGAAATTGTCGTTTTCACGGTAGTTGCCCAGCCCTTCGTCAAGGCCCCCGGCAAAGGCATCGAACATGTCGCTGCTGGAGATCAACACCTCCCCGGTTCCCGACGTGACTTCGCCGCCTACCGGCATGTCGATCGCCTTGATCTCTTCGCCGGCCGTCGATACGGTCTCGCCGGTTCCGCTAGTGGAAGTCGACGCGCCCTGGGCCGTCTGCTCGACGCCACTGTCACTTTCACCGGCACTGCTACTGCTCGAGCCGTCCTCGTTGGCAAGTGAACCCCCCCCCGAGCCTGCACAGCCGGCAAGGATCAGTGCGGAGGCCACGGCCGTCAGAGGCGCCAGGAATCGTTTACGTTGAGACATTGCTTTTGCTCCTTCTTCAGCTCAACTGATCAGGGAAGCCTGCAGTGGCACTGCTGATGCGTCCCTGCCTGATGGCTAGTTGTTGTCGAATCCATCGGTGAGCGATGCTAAAACCCCGCATACGAAGGGCGCACTAGTCCATTAGTACGGGGGCAATGCCGGCAAATGGAGGCGAACCCTGCCCCGTGAACCGGTCCGGTGTCGGCCCGGAAACCCTTTGCCGTTCGGCCCGCAACCCGAACAAGGGTGCACACGGGTCGGAACCGAAAACCGCATTGGAGCGGTATCCAGTGCCCGAATGGAGACCAGCCGTCGGGTATCTCCCACGGCAAGAACCACCCACGCGTGACCAGGAAGGCACCGTCCCGATCCGACGAATGACGCCGCGGAACCCGGCATAACCAAGTGAATAGGCGCAGGCAGGCACCCCACCGCAAAACACGGGTTCGGCGCACGACGACATGCCGGGTAACCGGTAAAACCCGGTCCCGGAGGCCCCCAAGTAACCCCACGTACGCCGCGATGGGCCAGAACGATCCTGCATGGCGGCGCGGGAGCGCGCCGAATGCGGGCGCAACGGCATGCGAGACCACTCGTTGCGCTAGACTTCCTCTCCCCAGGAAAACTCAACGAAGAAGCGAGCGATTCGATGTGTGGTATTTGCGGATGGCTGGAAACCGGAACGCGTGACGGCAACCTGACCGCCGTGCGGCGGATGATAAGCCGGCTGGAGCGGCGCGGGCCGGACCACGAGGGCAGTTTCTCCGACGGGCCGCTGGCCTTCGGCCATCGCCGGCTGTCGATCCTGGACCTGTCCTTCCACGGCCACCAGCCGATGGTCGACCGCGAGCGCGGGCTGGCGATCGTCTTCAACGGCACCATCTACAACCATCCGCAACTGCGCGAGGAACTGGCCGCACTCGGCCACCGCTTCGCCTCCACCGGCGACACGGAAGTCATCCTCACCGCCTTCCGTGAGTGGGGGCCCGACAGCGTGGCCCGGCTGGACGGCATGTTCGCCTTCGCCATCTGGGACATGCGCGACGGCTCACTCTTCCTCGCCCGCGACCGCCAGGGCATCAAGCCCCTCTACCACACGGTCGGTGAGGGGCCGTTCCGCTTCGCCTCGTCCATCCCCGCGCTGCTGGCCGCCGGTAACGTCGATACCGACTTCGATCCCGCCGCCCTGCACCACCAGTTCACCCTGCACGCCGTGGTGCCCGCACCCCGCACCATCTTTCGCGGCGTGAACAAGCTGCCCCCCGGCCACTGGATGCGGGTCGACCGCAACGGAAATCAAGCGTTGCAGCGCTACTGGGCGATCGACACGACCGAGGACCACGATGTCCCCGCCGACGAATGGCCGGAGCGGATCCACGAACGCCTGCTGGATGCCGTGCGCAAGCGCCTGACCATCAGCGACGTACCGGTGGGCGTGCTGCTCTCCGGCGGGCTGGACTCCTCGCTGATCGTCGCCCTGGCCCACGAGGCCGGGGTGACGCCGAAGACCTTCACCATCGGCTTCGAGGACCAGCCCGAGGAAAAGGGCAGCGAGTTCGAGTACGCCGACCCGGTCGCCGAGCGCTACCGGACCGAACACTTCCGCTTCCACGTGCCCAACGAGCAGGTGCTCACCCGCCTGCCCGAGGCGGTGCGCGAGATGAACGAGCCGATGTTCGGCCAGGATGCCGTGGCCTTCTATCTCCTCTCCGAGCAGGTGGCCCGCGAGGTCAAGGTGGTGCTCTCCGGCCAGGGCGCCGACGAGGTCTTCGGCGGCTACTTCTGGTACCCGAAAATGCGCGACGCAGAAGGGTCGGACCTCGAGCGCTTCGCGCCCTACTACTTCGACCGCAGCCACGAGGAATTGATGGCGATGGTCACCGAACGCTTCCGCGGCCCCGATGCCACCAGCGAACTGGTGAAGAAGGGACTGGCCGGCCACGGTGCCGGCTCGTTCGCCAACCGGGTG
The DNA here is from genome assembly GCF_046545975.1 of Guyparkeria sp. Taxonomy (GTDB): domain Bacteria; phylum Pseudomonadota; class Gammaproteobacteria; order Halothiobacillales; family Halothiobacillaceae; genus Guyparkeria. Next base: position 14,225 of record NZ_JBKGYT010000026.1, read on the forward strand.
CTGGGATTCGATGCCAGCACCCTGATCGTTGACGATCCGGTCAAGCGCGTCGACAACATGACCATGGCCTGGGGGCTCGAGGCGCGCGTGCCCTTCCTCGACACGGGACTGGTGGAAACCGCCATGCGCGTGCCCGCCGAACACAAGCTCGCCCAGGGCGGCAAGGGCATCCTCAAGCGCATCGCCCGCGGTCGCATCCCGGACGCGGTGATCGACCGGCCCAAGGGCTACTTCCCGGTGCCGGCGTTGAAGTTCGTCCGCGGCCCGTTCCTCGAATTCATGCGCGAGATCCTCACCTCCGAGACCGCACGGGCCCGCGGGCTGTTCGAACCGGCCTACGTGGAGAAGCTGCTGGCCGAACCCGACCGCCACTTCACCCGCCTGCAGGGTGCGAAGATCTGGCACCTGGCCGTGTTCGAACTGTGGCTGCAGGAACAGGGCATCGACTGATCACCAACCGCGATGAACTTGCGCGGCGACACGGTGTCTTCAAAGCGTATCGCCCGGTGCACTGACGCAGGGAAAATGCGCTAGAGTCCGGACAAAGGGATATCGACAGACTCATGGGAACGAGTACCGCTATGACCGAGGATTCCATCACCTCCGCCGACCCGCTCGTCTACGAGGACTGGGGCGGCGGGAGGATCGACTGGTCGCTGGCCGCCGCCTCGCTCCGCGCCTCGATCAACGACACCACGGCCCGGCGCAGCACGCGCCTGGCCGACATGCACAGCCAGGTCGAGGGGCTGATCCGGGTCGCGCGGGGCGAGAAGCTTCGTGTCCTGCTGGGCGTGCTCAACCGCATCGAGCAGGAGATCGAGCGCGAGCAGGAGCAGCCTTCCGCCGACCTCTCGCGCCTGAGCCGCCTGATCCGCTACCTCGAGCGGCTCGCCCGCCACCTCGAGACCACCCCGGAACCCACCCCCGAGGTCATCGCCCTGTACACCGGCGCCAGCGAACTGCCCGAGGTGCTGGCCGACTCGCTGCGGCGCAACGGCTTCGGCGCCCACCCGATCGACCTGGAAGACCCCGACCCGGGCCTGCTCGAGCACACCGGCATCCTCATCTACCTGGCCGACGACGAGCCGGACCAGGCCCACAAGTTCGAACGGCTGACCGACCTGAAGAACCGCATGTCGGCCTGTGCGCAGACGCTGATGATCAGCCGGCGCGACGACTTTTCCGTGCGGGCCGCGGCCGTGCGCGCCGGGATCGATCACGTCATCACCCACCCGATCGATTCGGCCCGTCTCAACACCCTGCTCGCCGGTGCCCGGGTGACCGAGCACGACGACGAGCAGATCACGGTGCTGCTGGTCGACGACATGGCCACCGCCGGCATCTACTGGCGCAAGCAGTTCGCGCGCGAGAACGTGCGCCTGCTGTTCCAGACCCGCCCCGAAGCGGCCTTCGAGACGGCGCTGAACGAGTTCCCGGACGTGATCCTGCTCGATCTCTACATGCCGGAGATGGACGGCATGGATCTCGCGCGCATCTTCCGCGAGCACCCCCAACTCTCGGACGTGCCGATCCTGTTCATGTCCACCGAGGAGCGGGACCAGTACCGGCTCGAGGCGAAGCTCAAGGGCGGCGACGACTTTCTCAACAAGTCGATCTCCGCCGAGGACCTGATCCGCATGGTGCGCTACCGGGCCCAACGCTATCGCCAGGCGCGCGCCGAGCGGATCACCGACTCGCTCACCGGGCTGATGAACCACCGGGCGATCACCCAGATGGTGGACAACGAGCTCGACCGGTCCATCCGCCAGGAACAGCCGCTGTCGGTGGTGATGATCGACATCGACCACTTCAAGCAGGTCAACGACACCCACGGCCACCCCACCGGCGACCGCGTGATCCGCGGCCTGTCCACCCTGCTCAACACCCGCCTGCGCAAGTACGACGGCGTGGGCCGCTACGGCGGCGAGGAGTTCATGGTGGTCCTGCCGGCGACCACGCCGGAGAACGCCGTCAAGCTGATCGACCGGCTGCGCATCCAGTTCGCCGACGAACGCTTCGAGACGGACGACGGGAAGACGATCGGCTGCCGTTTCAGCGCGGGTGTTGCCGGCTACCCGGCACACGTCACCCCGCAGGAAATCATCAACGCGGCCGACGAGGCCCTCTATGCCGCCAAGCAGGCGGGCCGCAACCGGGTGGAGACGCGCGACACGGGCTGACCCCCGGATCCGGCTTGCCAAATCGGTACGAATTTGGTCCCATATAACGGATCTCCCGGGCACTGGCCCGGTCCACCGAATCACTGGAGGCCATCACCAATGGATGCTCTCGAGCGCATTGACCAGTTCGTCAAGGAAAATCCGATCCTCATCTTCATGAAGGGCACCCCGCAATTCCCGACCTGCGGCTTCTCCAGCCGCACGGCCGAGGCGATGAAGGCCTGCGGCGTACCGTTCGGCTACGTCAACGTCATGGCCGACCCGGAGATCATGCAGGCCCTGCCGGCCTACCGGGACTGGCCGACCTTCCCGCAGGTCTACGTCAACGGCGAGCTGATCGGCGGCGCGGACATCACCATCGAGATGTACGAGCGCGGCGAGCTCAAGCCGCTGTTCGAAGAGGCCGTCGCCAAGGCCGAGCAGGAAAAGCCGGCCGAATGACCTCCTCCCGGGCCCGGCATGCGCCGGGCCCTTTCGTTTGAATTCCAGTCTTTCAACGATTTAACGCGACACGAGCCTCGAAAGGGGCTATACTTCGTCGCCTGATTTTCCGCCGAGCCACGAGCCCGCCTTCAGAAGTCCTGACCGATCAGGCACTTCGCGTTGTCAGGGCCCCGCGCCCGTCGCCTGTCCCCGCGGCCCCCGCCGCCTGTAGTTGAGATATCCATGTCCGATACCCCTGCCACCGAGCAACCCTCGGTCCGCTTTGCCGATCTCGATCTGAACCCTGCCATCCAGCAGGCCATCGAAGATGTCGGCTACGAAACCCCGTCGCCGATCCAGGCGCAGAGCATCCCGCCGCTGCTGGAAGGCCGTGACCTGATCGGCATGGCCCAGACGGGCACCGGCAAGACCGCCGCGTTCGCGTTGCCGCTGCTGAGCCGCATCGACACCTCGATCCGTGCCCCGCAGATGCTGGTGCTCGCGCCGACGCGCGAACTGGCCATCCAGGTCGCCGAGGCGATGTCCAACTACGCCCGTCACCTGCCGGACTTCCACATCGCGCCGATCTACGGCGGGCAGGCCATGTTCCAGCAACGCAAGCTGCTCCAACGAGGCGTGCACGTGGTCGTCGGCACCCCGGGCCGCATCCAGGATCACCTGCGACGCGGCACGCTCCAGTTCGACCAGATCCGCATGGTCGTCCTCGACGAGGCCGACGAGATGCTGCGCATGGGCTTTATCGACGACGTCGACGCCATCCTCGGCGAGGTCCCGCCCGAGCGGCAGGTCGCGCTGTTCTCGGCCACCATGCCCGAGCCGATCCGGCGGATCGCCCAGCGCCACCTGCGTGACCCGCTGGAGATCAAGATCAAGGCGACCACCAGCACCGTCTCGGCGATCCGCCAGCGGTTCTGGCCGGTCTCCGGCATGCACAAGCCCGACGCGCTGACCCGCATCCTCGAGGTCGAGGACTTCGACGCCGGCATCATCTTCGTGCGCACCCGACAGGCCACCAACGAGCTGGCCGAGCGGCTGGCCGCCCGCGGCTATGCCGCCGCGGCCCTGTCCGGCGAGATGGGCCAGGCCGAGCGCGAGAAGACCATCGAGAAGCTCAAGAACGGGCAGATCGACCTGGTCGTGGCCACCGACGTCGCCGCCCGCGGGCTGGACGTGCCGCGCATCAGCCACGTCATCAACTACGACATCCCGTACGACACCGAGGCCTACGTCCACCGCATCGGCCGCACCGGCCGTGCCGGGCGCTCGGGCGAGGCGATCCTGTTCGTCACCCCGCGCGAGAAGCGTATGCTCAAGGCGATCGAGCGGGCCACCCGCCAGCCGATCGAGCAGATGCGCCTGCCCAGCGCGACCGACATCGCCAGCAAGCGCAGCGCGCAGCTCAAGGACCAGATCACCGCCGTACGCGAGGCCGAAGACCTGACCCCGTTCGTCGACCTGCTCAACGAGTACCAGAACGAGCACGACATCGAGATGGCCGAGGTGGCCGCCGCGCTGGCCTTCCTGCTGCAGAAGGACCGCCCGGTGATCGCCGAGCAGATCAAGGAGATGGCCCCGCCGCCGGCAATGCAGGAGCGTGACCGCGGCCCCCGCGACGATTCGGACAAGATTCGCTATCGCATCAACGTCGGCCGCGAGCACGGTGTCACCCCGGGCAACATCGTCGGCGCGCTGACCAACGAGGGCGGCATCAACGGCCGACAGATCGGCGCGATCGACATCGAGGCCGATCACAGCTTCGTCGACCTCCCTGCCGGCATGCCCGACCGCCTGATCCAGCAGCTCTCGAACATCCACCTGTTCGGCATCAAGCTGGCACTGCAGAACATGGGACCGGCCCCGGAGGGCCGCCCGCGGCGCAAGCCCCGCGGCCCCGGTGGCCCGGGCGGTCGTCCGGGCAAGGGACGTCCGCCGCGTCGGAACTTCGACCGACGCTGAGACCGAAAACGGCCGCCCATCGGGCGGCCGTTTCTTTTTGCATCCGAATCACGCAGGGAAGCCACTCCGCGGCTTCTTCCCACCGTCAGCTCCCGGCTCCGTTCCACAACGGCACCAGCCCCCTGCCTTCTTCTATCCGAAGAAGCAGGCATTCGGATCCTCGTCGACTTCCTCGAGCAGGTCCTCCAGGCGTTCGGCCTCCGGCAACGGCAGGTAGCGCTGCCATCGACCGTCCATCCGCATCCAGTAGAGCTTCCACACCGAGCGCGAGCGGACGTGGACGAAGCGGGCGAAGGGCTCCTCGATCCGGTGGCCGCGCATCGAGCGGCGTCGCTCGAACAGCTCCACCGCCTGTCCTTCCACGTGGAAACCGATGTCCATCTGCACGCGCAGGTCCACCGGCGGGCGTCGTGCCTCGACGAACTCGGTCACCTGCTTTTCCACCCGCCGGCGGTCGATCTCGCTGAAGGCCACGCCTGCCCCTCAGTCCCGTTCGTGCTGCCAGTGCGGATCGCCGAGGTCGAGCTCCACCGCGGCCACCTGCTCGCCGGCGAACTCGACGTGGCCGTGGTAGCGATCGAACCCGTTGCGACTGAACTCGAAGCCGAAGCGGCGCACCAGCCGCGGCCAGCCTCGCTCGTCTCGTCGGAAGCTGACCTTGCGCAGGCTGACGCTCTGGTCGAGCAACTGCACCTCGGCCTTGAGAGTCGCCTGCTTGGCCAGCGACAGGGCCCGACGACGAAACCGATCGTGCTGGATCCAGGTCCCCACGGCGGCCACCACCAGGATCAGTACGAACAGGTCACCGAGCGTCCACATGCAGCGATTCTTCCTCGAGGCAGAAAGGACCCCGGCAGGCCGGGGTCGGGGGGATTCATGGCAGCAGGCCCGACACCAGCCTCATCGGCGGCATGCAGGGGCCCGTGAGCCGCTTGCCTTTGTACCACAAGTGCGCTAACTTTCGCGTCCCCTGCCGGGGTGGCGGAATTGGTAGACGCAGCGGATTCAAAATCCGCCGGTAGAGATACCGTGTCGGTTCGAGTCCGACCCTCGGCACCAGTTAATCGAACGAAATCAGCATGTTGACCGAAATTTGGCGTGCTTTTGGCGTAACGGCAGACACGCCTATCAGGCTCTGACCGAAACCCAACTGGAACGCAAGGCGATCACAGCGACAAGTCGGCATTTGGGATCACTTCCGACTTCGACATTATCGCAGGCGTCGCCCCCATCTTGAAGGTACCGTAGTCAACGACAAGTTGCTCAAACTAACGGGCAACTCTAGGACATATCAGTTTAATCGCGGTCGAACCACGCAATTCGGTTCACAACCATGTCGTCCACCGCCTCGATCTCCTTCCACGTCCGCCCGGGGCGGCTCAGCCACTGTTTCTCGTTGCCCAACTTTATCACCCGCCCCTCGGTGGTCTCTGAGCCACGGTCCGATAGGACGCTCGACCGAGATCTAGATGTAATCTCTCGATAGATTGTTGGTGCCAAGCGTACGCGAATGACTGGGGGTACGAATCCAAACCAACTTCCGGGAACCACCCAATGAACGCCCGCCAGAAAACTCGCGTGATACCTCATGGCCAACGGGTGGTGGTCAAACATATCGTCGGTGGACCGTCTGCGCGAAGAAAAGCAACCGCTGAAGGGGGTCACACGTTCGTCACACGCAAATGTGGTGGTTGGGGTAGCCACTCGGCGATTGGCAACTCTCAGCAGGGAACCTAGAAAACCCTGCTACACCACCGCAGCCCGAATGCTCGCTTCTCACACCTATCGACTTGAATATTTCGTCACTCACTGCGCGTCTCAGTGCACCCGGACGATTTGCCACGATTTTTCGGTATGCCCAACAGTAAGGTGAAACCATTCCACAACCTGATGGCCCGCCCGGGAATCGAAGAGGAACTACATCGGACTTTCCTTAACGAAAACGAGGCAGAGCCCCTTCGGGCGTCCCATCTTTGAGGGCAATCTCAACCTTTAGCAACCGCCCGCTTGCCAGACTCGCGAAGGCGTCCACGATTTCGGTTGCCAGCCCATCGATTTCACCGACTCCCTCTGCGATCGGCACCAGGCGCAATACCGGCGAGTCGTCGCCGGCATTGCGCCCAAGCTCAATACAGCCGGATCGCTCTCCACCCGCCACGTCGATCAGACCATTGCCGGCGACGTAGTCCGCGTGCCGGGTCTGGAGAACCGACAGCCATTGCATGATCAGCGCGAGAAGACGAATGCCGGACAGGGCCGGATGCCAGGCATCTGCTCCTGCGGGCACGCGGACATCGACGAAGCCGGGCGATGCCAGCTGCGGCAGCAGGGTATCGAACGCCGATAGGGTTCCGACGACACCTGCCGGATTTGGCGTCAGGACATCCACCAATACCTGAATCTGATCATCCAGCGTCCGGGTGGAGGCAAGAATCCGGTCGAGTTTTCCCTCGGCGCCCCGAAGGGGTTCTGCCAGAATCTCATCACCGTCCGCCAGACCGGCGGCGACCTTTCTCACCCGGGTACGAGTATTGTGGGCCGACATCGAGATCCCGTTGAGCACTCCTCGCAGCTCGTGTGCCTGGGCACGAACGAGACGATGAACCATCTCGCCAAGTACCTCCATGCCACCGAGATAGTCCATGGTCTCATCGGCCTGCGGATTCGCCTCCATGCCTTTCATGTTTTCTCCTATGTCTTGTCGATAAGTTCCAGTAATGCATCCGGGTCGACCGGTTTGCTCAACACCCGGGCTCCCGGAATATGCTCACGCTCCAGCAAATGATTCAGATCCGCTCCGGAGACGAACACCACCGTGACATCAGGGTTCATCAGACGAGCATTCTCGGCGATCTCCGGCCCACTGCTCCCCGGAATGAAGAAATCCACGACCAGCGTATCCACGTCGGTCCAATCAACCTCACCGATATCCTCCACGATCGGGACCGCAATGATTTGAAATCCCTCGAACTCGAGCATTTCCTCAAGCTCCTGAAGCATTTCGCGATCATCGTCGACCAACACCACCCTGCCATTCACGTCGCTCATCGCCATCTATACTTCCTGTCACGAATTACCAAATACCCCGGACTGGCAATCAATTTGCCCAATTGCCTCTTGCGGGAACACGGATATCGTCTCCGAGACGGGGCAGATCAGGTCCCTGTTCAGACGAGAGAGCGTGAATATCCAGGTTTGCGGGAATAGCCTCAATCTCATCCGCCGGTACCGGGCGTCCCAGCAGATACCCTTGACCCACGTGAAAGCCCAATTCCGTGGCAAGTTGCAGGTGCGAGGCGGTCTCGATCCCCTCGATCACCACCCGAATACCCCGCTGCAGGCAGATGTCAGCAATCGAACGAATGAACTGACCACCCTTGTCGTCAGAGGCATTTTGCAGGAACCAGCGGTCCAGCTTCACCTCGGTCAACGGTAAGCGAACCAGACAGTCCAAATTCGCCGCTCCCTTGCCGAAATCGTCCAGAGAAACCCCGAAGCCGCTCACACGGGCCCGTACGATCCCCAGCAGTTCAGTTTCGTCCAACGAACTGAAATTCTCGGTCAGCTCCAGAGTAAAGGTCGAAGGGGCCAGTCCCTGTCGCTCGGCCACGTCCTCGATAGCCCTCTCCAGCCGCTCATCGCCAAAGATCACCGCCGCCGCATTGACGGCCAGGTGATCGGGACGTCGCTTCTCTTCCAACTTGGCAAAAGCCTCCGCCGAGCGAGCAAGCATCTGCTGGAAAAAAGGCCAAGCGAACTCCCCGCCGTTAAGATAAGCATGAAACGCAGCCGGACTTAGATAATCGCCCTCCGATTGCCGAAACCAGCGTGCCAGCGCTTCAAAACCAACCAGACTACCATCACGCAAATCGTACTGCGGTTGCAGGAACGGGTACACGGCCCCCTTGCCTAACCCTATCCGCACCTCCTCGGGGTCGAGCATCGCGGGAGGAACCGGTCTTTCCTCCATCTGCTTCCAGGGCTCGATCTCGATCACCCTCTCGAGCCGATCGAGGTCCAGCGGCTTTCTCATTTCCGCAATAACGCCACCCTCTCCCAGCGAATTCGCCACCCGATAGGCGCTTTCGAGAAGCTCACGGTCCAGCCCGGATATCAGGACGATAGCCGGTTTGCGCTCCGTCTCCCCGAAGGCGTCACGGATCAAGTCCAGGCTGTCACCGTCCTTTAGCTTGAGGTCGAGCAGCAGCAGATCGAAAGACTCACGGGTTAGCCAACGGCGAGCATGGTGCCGGTCGCCCGTCGCCACCAACCGCCCAACTCGTGGCGCCAGGAACTCCACGAGTTCTTCTCGGAAACACGAGTCGTCATCAACCAGCATCACGGCCGGGCGGGCGAGGGAGTTGGGCACGGTCTGCATCGACAATCCATTAGCACTAGTGGAACGTGGCAAGACCAGCATAACCAAGAACGGTCCGCCTCCCACCCGTCAAATCGGACTAAGCCAACCATAGATCGAGAGGACGAGAATAGGCCCTTAGGAACCCTCTTCACGAATGCCATCCGGTTGGAGCGCGTCTTGATCCGTACCGATACGAGGCGACCGTCGCGCGCAGAAGAGTCATTCTCTTTCCAAGGACGGCAACGCAGCCGATGCACGGCTCATAGCCCCTTAGAAAACCAGTTCCGCTCGCCCCTGCCCGATTTCGATCGAACCTGCCTCAACCTCGGCACGGGCCACCTGAAGCCCCAATAGCTCGAGAAGCGGATCGATCAGCAGATCATCCAGAACGGAGAGTAGCGGTGAGAGCAAAGAGGTCAACGCATCGAGGACAGGCTGCAACAGCTCGCCCAAGGGCAAGTCGAGCAA
>NZ_JBKGYT010000027.1:0-23511 GCF_046545975.1 Guyparkeria sp.
GACCGACGTGCAGGACACCAAGACCCCCGACTGGATCGACGAGATCGCCTTCGACGACGACGGCCTGGTGCCGGCGATCGCCCAGGACCACGCCACCGGGCGGGTCCTGATGTTCGCCTGGATGAACCGGGAATCGATCCTCCGGACCGTGGAGCTGGGCGAGGCAGTCTACTACTCCCGCTCGCGCCAGCGGCTCTGGCACAAGGGCGAGCAGAGCGGCCACACGCAGAAGGTCCGCGAGATCCGGCTGGACTGCGACGGGGACGTTCTGCTGCTGTCGATCGAGCAGATCGGGCAGATCGCCTGTCATACCGGTCGCGAGTCGTGCTTCTACCGCCGGCTCGAGGACGGGCGCTGGCGGGTGGTCGACGAGGTCCGCAAATCCCCCGGAGAGATCTATGGCACACGGGACTGACACCCGCCCGACCGACACGCTCGAACGGCTGGCGGCACTCCTGGAGGAGCGCAAGGGCGCCGATCCGGACGGCTCCTATGTCGCCAGCCTGTATCGCAAGGGACGCGGCAAGATCGCCCAGAAGGTGGGCGAGGAAGGGGTCGAGGTGGCGCTCGCTGCGGTGGGCAACGATCGACAGGAACTCATCAACGAAATGGCCGACCTGTGGTTCCACAGCCTGGTACTGCTGGCCGACGCCGACCTTTCACCGACCGACGTGCTCGCCGAGCTCGAACGTCGATCCGGACTGTCGGGCCTTGAAGAAAAGGCCCGTCGCGCACAAGATTAACGGGACATCCTTAGGAGATCGCGATCATGGGTAGTTTTAGCATCTGGCACTGGCTGGTCATTCTCGCCATCGTGCTGCTTCTGTTCGGCACCAAGCGCCTGAAGAACCTCGGCTCCGACCTGGGCAGCGCCATCAAGGGCTTCAAGACCGCCGTCAAGGACGAGTCCGAGAAGGACGAGCAGGCCGAAGGCGAGAAGCGCGCCGAGAACCTCGAGCACAAGGACGCCGAGCGCCCGGACGCCAGCCGGGTGATCGAGAGCGAGTCGATCGAGGCGGGCAAGGAGAAGACCGCGGAGAAATCCTCAGAGCGGAAAGACAGCTGATTTCCGCCTCGACGCAGGATTGATCCGTGTTTGGTTTCAGCTTCTGGGAAGTCTTCATCCTGCTGGTGGTCGCCCTCCTGGTGATCGGGCCCGAGCGCCTGCCCGGGGTGGCGCGCAAGGCGGGCGAGTGGACCTACAAGGTCCGCAAGTTCGTTGCCAACGCCAAGGCGGAGATGGACAGCGAGTTCAACATGCAGGACATGAAGCAGCTGCTGAACTCGCAGGAATCCGAGATCAGCAAACTGCGGGCGATGGTCGAGGAGACTCGCCACGAGATCGACGAGTCCGGCACCACGGTCAAAAGCGCGCTCGACGATGCCGAGCAGACCATGCGCAACTCGGCCCGGTCGGAGAAGGCCCGTGGCGAGGGCAAGGCGAACGCGGATCAAGGCGACGACAAGCCGCAGGCCGATTCGTCCGTCCCGGACAAGGAAACGGCCAGCGAATCGACCGGTCGGCTGAAGTCGATCGACAGCGAGACGCCCGAGGAGCACCAGGACGAGCTCGACCGGCTGGCGGCGGAAACCGGCGAACGGTTCCATCGCCCCTTCGCCGAGCCGGACGACGAGACACCGGCCGGGGACGAGGAGCCGAAGGCCACCCGGCGGGATGGCGGCGCCAGCGCTCCCCGCGAGCGGCCCGACGACTAGGAACCGCATGGTGAGCGACCCAACCCGCCTCCCCGGACGCCGGGGAATCAGTGAGCGCACCGGCCCGGCATTCGGGCGGGCAGGCATTTCGAGGTACCCATGAGTCAGCGGAACACGGACGCGACAACCGAGGAACCGTCCGGCCTGGCCGGGTTCGTTTCGCACCTGGTGGAACTGCGCAACCGGCTGGTCAAGTCGGTGGCCGTGGTGTTCGTGCTCTTCGTCGCGCTGTTCCCGTTCCGAAACGACCTCTTCCGCTGGCTGTCCGATCCGCTGTCGCGCTTCCTCCCCGAGGACACCGGGATGATCGCGGTGCAGGTCGCATCGACGTTCTTCATCCCGCTGAAACTCGCCGGCTTCACCGCGCTGTTCATCGCGATCCCGTTCCTGCTCTACCAGCTCTGGGCCTTCATCGCGCCGGGGCTGTACCAGCACGAGCGCAAGATGGTGGTGCCCCTGGTGTTCTCCAGCACCATCCTGTTCTACCTCGGTGCCGCGTTCGCCTACTTCGCGGTGTTCCCGGTGGTGTTCGGCTTCCTTGCCGGCACCGGACCTGCCGAGGTGAGCTACGCGCCCGACATCAACGAATACCTCAGCTTCGTCATCACCCTGTTCTTCGCCTTCGGCTTCGTCTTCGAGGTCCCGGTGGCCGTGGTACTGCTGATCCTGGTCGGCGCGGTCACCCCGGAGCAGCTGGCGGAGAAACGCCGGTACGCGATCCTGGTCGCCTTCATCATCGGCGCGATCTTCACGCCGCCCGACATCCTGTCGCAGTTCATGATGGCGATCCCCGTGTGGTTCCTGTACGAACTGGGCATCATCATCGGCAGGATCCTGCTGCGGCGACAGGGAGGTCCGCTGATGGCCGGCGACGGCGATGACGAACCCCCGACCGAACCGACACCGGGCGGCGGATCACCGTCGCCGGGCGGCGGGGCGGCGAGTGCCGCCAGCGCACCACCGCGTCGCCACGAGACGGAGAAGGACGAGGATTTCGATTTCGATCGCGCCTTCGACGAGATCGAGCGGGAACAGCAGTCGCTCACCGAGACGAAGAAGCCCGACCAAGCCGACAGCGGCCCCGACGACGAGACGGCGGCCGACGAGACGAAAGGCCCCGATCGGAAGGAAGACGACGGCGACGAGAGCGACCGGTCCGGACATCGCTGATCCCTCGTCTCCGCCGTCGGCCACCGGCCGGCCCCGATCCAAACGCTGAAGCAAGGAACCCACACCCATGTCGAACATTGCCCCGCGACGCCCCGTCCTGCTGGTGATCATGGACGGCGTCGGCGTCAACCCGAGCCGCAAGCACAACGCCGTCAGCCTGGCCGAGACGCCACGCCTCGACGAGCTGTTCGCCAACCACCCGCACACCGTGATCGAGGCCTCGGGCCGCGCCTGCGGCCTGCCGGACGGCCAGATGGGCAACTCCGAGGTCGGCCACCTGACCCTCGGCAGCGGCGCGATCAACCGCCAGGACCTGGTCCGCATCGACGACGCGATCAAGGACGGCAGCTTCTACGACAACGCCGCCCTGACCCAGGCCATGCAGAAGGCCGCCCGCCAGGACCGGCCGATCCACCTGATCGGGCTGGTCTCCGACGGTGGCGTGCACAGTCACGTCCGCCACCTGCTGGCGCTGATCAAGATGGCCAAGAAGATCGGTGCCCGCCCGCTGATCCACATGATCACCGACGGCCGTGACACGGCACCGAAGTCCGCCTTGACCTACCTCGACCAGATCGAGTCCAAGCTCAAGGATGCGAACGGCGCGATCGCCACCATCAGTGGCCGCTATTACGCCATGGATCGCGACCAGCGCTGGGAGCGCACCGAAGAGGCCTTCAACGCCATCGTCCGCGGCGACGGCCCTCGCTTCAGTGACGCCCGCGAGGCGCTGGCCGCCTCCTACGAGGCCGACCAGACCGACGAGTTCATCCGCCCGGCCGTGCTCGACGGCTTCGAGCCGTTCTCGTCCGATGACGCGATGATCTTCTTCAACTTCCGCAACGACCGGCCGCGCCAGCTGACCGAGGCGCTGGGACAGGCGGAATTCTCCGGCTTCGATCGCGGCGACTACCAGCCGATCGTGGTCACCTGCCTGACCGAGTACGACCCGCGCTTCCTCTCGCCGATCGGCTTCCCGCCCGAACGGCCGAAGAACGTGCTCGCCGAGGCGATCAGCCAGGCCGGCATCAAGCAGTTCCACTGCGCGGAGACCGAGAAGTACGCCCACGTGACGTTCTTCTTCAATGGCGGCAAGGAGGAAACCTTTGCCGGCGAGGACCGCGTCATGGTGCCGTCGCCCAAGGTGGCCACCTACGACCTGCAGCCCGAGATGAGCGCCCGCGAAGTGGCCGACGCGGCCATCGACGCGGTGCGCGCCAACGAGTACGGCTTCGTGCTGGTCAACTTCGCCAACGGCGACATGGTCGGCCACACCGCCGTGCGCGAGGCGGTCATCAAGGCCATGGAGACAGTCGACCTCGAGGTGGGTCGCCTGGTGGATGCCGCCAGCGACCAGGGCTACTCGATCATCCTGACCGCCGATCACGGCAACTGCGACGAGATGGTCGACCCGGTCACCGGCGACCCGCACACCCAGCACACCGTCTATCCCGTGCCCTGCATCGTCATCGACAAGAAGCCCGTGCGCCTGCGTACCGGCGGCGGCATCGCGAACATCGCCGCCACGGTGCTCGAACTGATGGGCCTGCCGCTGCCGAAGAAGATGAAACGCTCGCTGCTGCTGGACAAGCCCTCCGCCTGACTCCCGACACCGGGCGGCAGCCGCCGCCCTTTCCTACCAATGCGCCAGCCCGGCCCCGTCAACGGGAACCCGGGGTGACATCGCCTTTATGTTACGTTATAACGTCTTGCCAAAGTTCCCCATAACCACAAGAACCGCAGGAAGACGTCCATGGACAGCCACAAGCCTCAAGCCCTGCTCCCCGCGCTCGCCGGCGCGGCCGCCCTGTTCGCCGGCACGCCCGCACTGGCCGACTCCGAACTGCCACTCGACCCGAAACTCTCCGTGATCCTCGACGGCGTCTACTACGACGACAGCGTCGACGGCGGCGGGGATGCCATGCTGGGCGAAACGGCCGGCATCTTCGCCGCGCACGGCCACGACCATGATCATGACCACGATCACGGTGGCCACCAGCACGGGCTGGAACAGGGCTTCAACCTGCGCCACACCGAGGTGGTCTTAAGCGGCGGCATCGACGCGCTCTTCGACGCCCGGCTGAACGTCGCGATCTCCGACGAGGGCGACGTCGAACTCGAGGAGGCCTTCGTCGCCAGCACCGGCCTGCCGGCCGGGCTGCGGATCAAGGCGGGCAAGTTCTACTCCGGCATCGGTTACAACAACGACAAGCACCCGCACGACTGGGACTTCGTCGACCAGAACCTCGCCTACCGCACCCTGCTGGGCGATCACGGCCTGTCGGACACCGGCCTGCAACTGACCTGGCTGCCGGCCTGGGATCACTACACCCTGTTCGGCATCGAGGCCTTCCAGGGCGACAACAACGAACGCCTGGGCACCGAGGCCGAGCACGGCGACGAGTTGCCCGCGCGCGACAAGGCACCGCGGCTCTGGACGGCCTTCGCCAAGTGGTCGCCGGATCTGGGCCACGACCACGCCCTGCAACTGGGCGCCTCGGCGGCCTTCTTCCGCAGCCACCAGGAGCTTCACCACCACGGCGAACCGGGCGAGCACGGCGTCGACGGCGATGCCCGGCTTTACGGCATTGATGCCGTGTACAAGTACGACTCCGGTCAGGGCTACGGGAAAGGCGACTGGCGCGTCTCGGGTGAGTACCTGTGGGTCGAGAAGGACCTCGAGGTCGCCCACCACGCCAGCAACCCGGACGTGATCGGCGAGGCGCGTGATTTCACCGAGGACGGGCTTTACGTGCAGGCGACCTACGGCATCGCGCCGCGCTGGGAGCTCGGCCTGCGCTACGATGCCGTCGGCTTTACCAACGAGAAGCGCGGCCCGCGCCCGGCGGTGAACGCCGATTACGACGAGAGCGAACGCTGGACCGCGGCGGCCACCTGGCACTTGAGCGAGACCAGCCGCATCCGCGCCCAGGTCGCCCAGGTCAGCGGCGCCTTCGACGACCACCGCGAGGACTACACCCAGTTCTACCTGCAATACCAGATGAGCCTGGGCGCGCACGGCGCGCACAGCTTCTGACCGGAGAGTTCCCCATGACCCTACGCAGACTGCTACTCGTCACGGCCCTGCTGCTGTCGCCCATCGCCCAGGCATCCGAAGTTCGCGTGGTAGCGACCACCAACAGCATGGGCGCGCTGGCCTCCGCCGTGGGCGGGGACCGCATCGACCTGACCGTGCTCGCCCCGCCGGACCGCGACGCCCATTTCCTGCAGGCCAAGCCATCCATGATGCGCGACCTGCGCCAGGCCGATCTGGTGGTCGCGGTGGGCGCCGAACTGGAGGCCGGCTGGCTGCCGGTGGCGCTCAAGCGCGCCGCTAACCGCGATATCCAGCCGGGCCAGCCGGGGCACATCGAGGCCGCCGACCATGTCGAGCTGCTGGACGTGGGCGAATCCGGCGCCGGGCATGTCCACGCCTCGGGCAACCCGCACTTCACCCTCGACCCGCGCCGCATGCGCGCCCTGCTGCCGGTACTGGCCGAACGACTGGCCGAGATCGACCCGGCCGGGGCGGCCGATTACCAGCGCCGCACCGACGATGCCATCACCGCGCTCGACCGGCGCATGCCGGACTGGGAAGCCCGGGTGGAAGGCGCACCCGGCGCGGTGTTCCACCACGCCGACACCCGCTACCTGATGGACTGGCTCGACCTGCCCGAACTGGGCTACCTCGAACCCACCCCCGGCGTGCCGCCGACCGCCCGCCACCTGCGTGAACTGGCCGAGTCACTGGCCGGCTCAGATGGCGTGATCATCCACGCCCCCTACTATTCCGACCGCGGCCCGGCCAAGCTCGCCGATACGCTGGGCTGGTCGGTGGAACAGCTCTACACCGAGCCGGACGCACCCACGCTCGATGCCTGGATCGAGCTGATCGACGCCTGGGTCGCCGCACTGGCCCGGGGGGCGGAGCCGGACTGATGCGTCTCGAGCTGGTCGAGCTGGTCATCGCGCCGCCCGGCGCGCGTTCACCGCGCCTCGGGCCCGTGACACTGGCCCTGGACGACGGCGAGACCCTGACGTTGACCGGGCCGAACGGCGCGGGCAAGTCGACCCTGCTCGCGGCGATCACCGGCCAGGCACCGATCCTCTCCGGCGAATGCCGCATCCGTGCCGGCACCCGCATCCGGCTGGTCGAGCAGGCCGCCCGGCCCGACCGGGACCTGCCCGTCAACGGCCACGATTTCCTGGCCCTGGCCGAGGCCGACCCGCAACCGCCGATGCCGCTGTCGGGCTGGCTGGATCGGCGACTCGACCGGCTTTCCGGCGGCCAGCGCCAGTTGCTGCGCGTCTGGGCGGGGCTCACCGCACCGGCGGACCTCGTGCTGCTCGACGAGCCCAGCAACAACCTCGACCGCCACGCCCGCCGCACGCTGTTCGACCTCCTCGACCGCCGTGCACCCGACCGCGGCCTGCTGATCGTCAGCCACGACGCCGAGCTGGTCTCCCGCGGGGCCCGCCAGGTCGAGATGAGGCCGGCGTGAGATGAACGAGCTGTTCACCCTGCCGTTCGTCACCGGGCTGGCGCTCGCCGTGCTGCTGCCCCTGGTGGGACTCTGGCTGCGGCTGCGCGACGAGTGGCTCGCCGCCCTGGCCGTCGCCCACCTGGCCGGTGCCGGGTCAGTCATCGCGTTGGTGTTGTCGCTACCGGCGCTGGTCGGGGCCGTCGGTCTGGCCATCGCGGGGATGCTGGGTCGCCACCTGCCCGCCTCGGGCCACTCCGCCTACGCCTGGCTGATCCTTGCCGGCTGGGCGGTGGTCCTGCTGGTGGCGGCCAATTCCCCCCTGGGCGAGACCCTCGCCCGCCAGCTGATCGACGGCCAGCTCTACTTCACCGGCCCGGTCGAACTCGTCGCCGCTGTGGTACTGGCGGCATTCGTGCTGGGACTGCGCGGCCGGATCGACCGGCATGAACTCACGATGCGGCTGCTGCCGGCCACCTCGGTCGCAGAACGCGCCCACCGTCGACGCACCGGCATGCTGATCGACGCGCTGATCGCCGCGGCACTGGCGGCCGGGACGCTGTCGGTCGGCCTGATGGCCACCTTCGCCCTGGTCTTCCTGCCCGCCTGGGCGGGGTTCCACGTGGCGGGTCACTGGCGGCGGGCGGTCGCCTGGACCGCCGGGCTGGGTGTTGCCGGCTACCTGATCGCCTTCGCCGCCGCCCTGGTCCTCGATCAGCCGTTCGCGCCGGTCCTCGTCGCGGTGCTGCTGGCACTGGCCACGAGCACCCGGCTGCTCGCCCATCGGGCGTGCTAACCTCCAAGGGGATCTCTACAGAGGTTCCCAAGGTTCGGCCGTCGGGGCCATTCCCGGAAGGCCATCCCCAGGAGGACTGCCGCCGGTGAACGACTCGAACAACAGCTCGAACCCCTCGGAGCCCAGGTCACCTCCGCCAACGGAGAGCACGCCCCGGCAGCCTGAACCGGCCCGCCGGGGCATCGGCTGCCTTGGCGTGACCCTCGTCATCATCGTCACCATGGTGATCACCGTGGCACTCGGCGCGCTGGCCGTCCGCTATTTCCTGTTCCCGGACCAGTTCAAGCCGGTGGAGCTGAGTGCCGTGGAGCAGCAGACGCTCGACGACAAGCTCGGCGCCATCGGCGTTCAATCCGACCGCTCCCCGGAGGCGCGCCGCGACGACCGCTTCGCGGCCTCACCGGAGGAGTTCGATGACGAGGGCCGACTCAAGCCCGAGGCCTACGGGGAGAAGGGAGCCCCGCGCGAGGTACAGTTCGACGAGCGCGAGCTCAACGCCATCATTGCGCGCGATCCGGAAATGGCGCGCCGTCTGGCGATCGACCTGTCCGAGGACCTGGTCAGCGTCAAGCTGCTGGTGCCGCTGCCGCCGGATTTCCCCGTCATGGGCGGGCAAACGCTGCGCCTGACCGCCGGCGCCGAGGTGCGACAGGTGCCGACGGCCGACGGCTCGCGTCTGGCCATCGTCGTCACCGGCGTGAGCCTGTGGGGTGTGCCGCTGCCGAACACCTGGATCGGCGGGCTCAAGGGCGTCGACCTAGTGGCAGAGTTCGGCGGCGAACCGGGTTTCTGGCAATCCCTGGCCGACGGCGTGGAGTCCGTCCAAGTCGAGGAGGGCCGGCTGGTCTTCCGACTGGCCGAATGATCCTCACAACCCCCGATAATTCACCACCGATCACAAGGAGACCATTGCATGAAGACCGCGCTGATCACCGGCACCAATCGCGGCATCGGCCTGGAACTGGCCCGCCAACTGCTCGAGGCTGGCTGGCAGGTCCATGCCACCGCTCGCGACCCGGACGCTTCGGCCGAACTCAAGGCACTGGTCGACGAGCATCCCCACACCCTGCAGTTGCATGCGTTGGACGTGGCGGATGCCGCGGCCATCCGGGCACTTGCCGAGGAACTGGCCGACGAGTCGATCGACTGGCTGATCAACAACGCCGGCATCTACGGCCCGCGCGGCGTGGCCTTCGGCAACGTCACCGACGTCGATACCTGGCTCGAGGTCTTCCGCATCAACAGCATCGCGCCGATGCTCGTCATGCAGGCCTTTGTCGACCAGGTGGCACGCAGCGACGAGCGGAAGATCGGTATCCTGTCCAGCAAGGTCGGATCGATGGGCGACAACGGTTCGGGCGGCGGCTACATCTACCGTTCCAGCAAGGCGGCGGTCAACGCGGTGATCAAGAGCGCGTCGATCGACCTCGAACCTCGCGGCATCAACGTCGTGGCCCTGCACCCGGGCTGGGTGCTGACCGACATGGGCGGGCCCAACGCCGAGATCACCACGGCGCAAAGCGCCGAGGGACTGATCCGCAACATGGCCGGCCTCACCGAGACCGACCGCGGCCGGTTCATCGACATCGACGGCACCACCATTCCCTGGTAGGGGAAGGGGGCGGCCCCGGATTCGACGGCATCAGGCAGCCGGGCTTGTGCGCGCGAACAGGAATCGTTATCGTTATCATACGCGTCACTACAACGTCGATGAGGACCGCCATGAAACTGCTGCACCACAGCGGTGAGACCGCCGACGAGATCGCCGTCGTCTCCGCGGATGGCAAGCGGGAGATCGCGCGGTTTCGCTACGAGGACCTCGATGGCTTCATCGCCGCCGGCGAGCTGTCGACCGCGCAGCTGTTCGACCGCAGCCCGGACGGGCGCGCCGCCCTGTGTCGACGCCTGGCCCTCCTCGCCTGTGCGCAGGCCTGCCGCCACGGCATGGCCTGCCTGGCGTTCGACTGCCCTCACCACCCGGCCCATCGAGCACGTGCCCTCGCGGGGAGCAGCCGGCACCGGCACGGTTGAACCAGGTGAGACCGCCGACGAGATCGCCGTCGTCTCCGCGGATGGCAAGCGGGAGATCGCGCGGTTTCGCTACGAGGACCTCGATGGCTTCATCGCCGCCGGCGAGCTGTCGACCGCGCAGCTGTTCGACCGCAGCCCGGACGGGCGCGCCGCCCTGTGTCGACGCCTGGCCCTCCTCGCCTGTGCGCAGGCCTGCCGCCACGGCATGGCCTGCCTGGCGTTCGACTGCCCTCACCACCCGGCCCATCGAGCACGTGCCCTCGCGGGGAGCAGCCGGCACCGGCACGGTTGAACCATCGGAGTGCAGTGGCCTGCACCTATGCACCTTGTTGGTGCGCCTGGGGCAGGCAGCCACCATCCTTGTGCATTGCCCCACGCCGAGGCCTCGACGCTCCGCTGCCTCAAGAGCCCGGCACCTCCCCATTCAGATCAGTGACTTGCCCGGCCGGGAGCGCCGGGCACGCCGCACGTCACCGCGCGAGACCTGCACCCCAAAAATCCGGCACGGTTCCTGCTTTATTTGCACCAGACCGGGCTTGAGCGGATCATGTCGGCAACAGTCGAGCGATCCCCGCCCACCGGACTCAAGTTTCATTGCTCATCGGAGGATTCCATGTCCAACGCGACCAACAAAGTCATGACCATGATGGAAGAACACGGCGTCAAGTTCGTCGACTTCCGCTTCACCGACACGCTGGGCAAGCAGCAGCACGTCACCTACCCGGCCAGCCAGATCGACGAGGACAGCTTCGAGGACGGCGTGATGTTCGACGGCTCGTCGATCGCCGGCTGGAAGGGCATCAACGCCTCGGACATGATCCTCATGCCGGACCCGGAGTCGGCCAATATCGACCCGTTTTCCGAAGAGCCGACCCTGATCGTGATCTGCGACATCATCGAGCCGGACACCATGCAGGGCTACAACCGTGACCCGCGCTCGGTCGCTCGCCGCGCCGAGGCCTACATCCAGTCCTCCGGCCTGGCCGACGCCGCCTTCTTCGGCCCTGAAAACGAGTTCTTCGTGTTTGACGACGTACGCTGGGGCGCCGACCTGTCCGGCTCGTTCGTCAAGGTGGATTCCAAGGAAGCGGTCTGGAACGCCGAGCGCGTCTACGAGGACGGCAACATGGGCCACCGCCCGGGCCTGAAGGGCGGCTACTTCCCGGTCCCGCCGGTCGACTCCCTGCACGACCTGCGCCAGGCCATGTGCCTCGTGCTCGAGGAAATGGGCCAGGAAGTCGAGGTGCACCACCACGAGGTCGCCACCGCCGGCCAGTGCGAGATCGGCGTCGCGTTCAACACGCTGGTGAAGAAGGCCGACGAGGTGCAGGATCTCAAGTACGTGATCCACAACGTCGCGCACGCCTACGGCAAGACCGTCACCTTCATGCCCAAGCCGATCGTCGGCGACAACGGTTCCGGCATGCACGTCCACCAGTCGATGACCAAGGACGGCAAGAACATCTTCTCCGGCGACGGCTACGCGGGGCTGTCCGAGACGGCGCTCTACTACATCGGCGGCATCATCAAGCACGCCCGCGCACTCAACGCCTTCTGCAACCCGTCGACCAACAGCTACAAGCGCCTGGTCCCGGGCTTCGAGGCACCAGTGAAGCTGGCCTACTCCAGCCGCAACCGTTCGGCGTCCATCCGGATCCCGTTCGTCTCCAACCCGAAGGCCCGCCGCGTCGAGCTGCGCTTCCCGGACTCCACCGCCAACCCGTACCTGGCGTTCGCGGCGATGCTGATGGCCGGTATCGACGGCATCCAGAACAAGATCCACCCGGGCGAGGCGGCGAGCAAGAACCTCTACGACCTGCCGCCGGAAGAAGAGAAGAACATCCCCGAGGTGGCCTTCTCGCTGGACGAGGCGCTCAAGGCACTCGACGAGGACCGCGAGTTCCTGACCCGCGGCGACGTCTTCAGCGACGACCTGATCGACGCCTACATCGAGCTCAAGGAAGAGGAGGTCCAGCGCCTGCGCATGACCACCCACCCGGTCGAGTTCGACATGTACTACAGCGTGTAAGGCTTCCCGGCCGGGCTGCCGTCCGGCCCCTGGAAACACGAACGCCCCGCATCGCGGGGCGTTTTTTCTGGTGTGGCGGCAGCGATTCGCCACAGTGGAGGAAGGCAGCCTACTTCTTCTTCGGAACGCCCTCGGCGCCCAGCTCCTCCTTCATCCGTTTCTGGAATTCCTTGATCTGCTCGCGGGCCTGCTGCTCGCTGACCCCGTAGCGCGCCTGGATCTTGCCGATCAGCTCGTCCTTCTTGCCCTCGATCACCGCGAACTCGTCACCGGTGATCCGTCCCCAGTATTCCTCGGCGTGACCGATGAACGAACGCCAGTTGCCTGCAATGTGGTCCCACTTCATATGAATCTCTCCGGTCATCGTTCGACTCAGCGACTAGTCTAGTCGAGTGACGCGCCGGCATCCGCCCTTTACAATGCCGCCCCGACCGACTCAGTGCAGGACCCCACATGCAACCCGAAGCCTTTTTCCGCGCCCTGAGCGACGCCACGCGACTGCGCTCCCTCATGCTGATGCAGAGCGAGGGCGAGCTGTGCGTCTGCGAACTGACCGCCGCGCTCGACCTGAGCCAGCCGAAGATCTCCAGGCATCTCGGCCAGCTGCGCGACCTCGGCATCACCCGGGTGCGCCGTGAAGGTACCTGGGTGTTCTACCGGATCAGCGACGACCTGCCGCCATGGGCCGCCCGCGTGCTCGAAGAAACCTTCAAGGGCATCGAAGGCTCGAGCCGTTTCCGCGAGGACCGCCAGCGGCTGACCGGCATGTCCGGACGCCCGCCCCGGGCCTGCTGCCGCTGACCCCGGAGCCCGGGTGCCGTCATCCCGGCCCCGACCCTGACCCCACTCGATCGATTCCCGCACGCCGGCCAGAGGGGAACCTCTCGCGCCACAGCTGTCTATAAGGTATAAACGTGGTTTATAGACATACGGCAGAACTGCCCGGAGGTACCCGATGGCAAATGAAGTACAGCCCACTCCCGCACTGAAGCACCTTGGACTGATGACCCTGCTGGAAGGGGGATCGCTGATCGCGCTGGTGGCGATCGCCATGCCGCTCAAGTACATGGCCGGCATGCCGGAGGCCGTCAGCGCCGTCGGCCCCGTGCACGGCGTCTTCTATCTCTGGACCATGGGCGTGCTCGGCCTCGTGCTCTATCGCCGCCTGCTGCCTCTCAAGCATGGCGCCGTGGTCGCGATCGCCGCCCTGATTCCCTTCGGCGGCCTGTTCTCGCATCACCTGGTCAAGCGGCGTCTCCACGCGACCGACTGATCACCCTGCCCCACCTCGGCAAACGAAAGGCCGGATCGGGACGAACCCGGTCCGGCCTTTAAGGAACCTCTACACGCAGATCAGGACGAGCGCAGCTCGACCGGGATGGGGAAGACCATGTTCTCCACCACGGCGGGCTCGCGCTCCTCGAGCGTGGCCTTGCACTCGAGCTTGAGGCGCTCGATGACCTGCTGGACGAGGATCTCGGGCGCCGAGGCGCCGGCGGTCACGCCCACCCGGCTGCAGTCGCAGAACCACGCCGGGTCGATATCGGCCGCCCCGTCGATCAGGTGGGCCGGCGTGCCGGACTGCTCGGCCAGTTCGCGCAGGCGGTTGGAGTTGGAACTGGTCTTCGAGCCGACCACCAGCACCACGTCGCAGTTTTCGGCCAGTTCACGCACGGCGTCCTGCCGGTTCTGCGTGGCATAGCAGATGTCGTCCTTGCGCGGCCCCTCGATCTGGGGGAAGCGCGCCTGCAGCGCCCCGATGATCGCGCGGGTCTCGTCCACCGAGAGCGTGGTCTGGGTCGCCCAGGCCAGCCCCCTGGGATTGTCGACCTGCAGATGATCCACGTCCGCGATCTTCTCCACCAAATGGATCCGCCCGCCGAAGGCCGGGTCGAAGTGACCCATGGTGCCCTCGACCTCGGGGTGCCCCTCGTGGCCGATCAGCACCACGTCGCGCCCGGCACGGGCGTGGCGGGCGACTTCCATGTGCACCTTGGTCACCAGCGGACAGGTGGCGTCGAAGACGGTCAGGCCGCGCTCGGCGGCGGTGTCCTGGATGGCCTTGGAGACGCCGTGGGCGGAAAAGATCAGGGTTGCGCCGTCCGGCACATCCGCCAGATCCTCGATGAAGATCGCACCCTTTTCGCGCAGGTTGTCGACTATGTAGCGGTTGTGGACGATCTCGTGACGCACGTAGATGGGCGCGCCGAACGAATCGAGCGCCCGGTCGACGATCTCCACCGCCCGGTCGACCCCGGCGCAGAAGCCGCGCGGGTTGGCCAGCTGGATCTTCATGATGTACCTCCCTTCAGTGCCGGGGAATCGGCAGGCGCCTTCCGCCCGTCGATGGCCAGCACCTGGACGACGAACTGGATGTTCTGCCCGGCCAGCGGATGGTTGAAGTCCACCGTCACGGCGTCCTCGGTGACGGCGGTCACGGTGCCCGGCACGGACTCGCCGTTGGGCAGATCGAACTCGATCACCAGCTGCGGCTCGAGGTCCATGTCGGCCGGGAAGCGGTTGCGCGGCATGGTGTGGACATTGCCCGGGTCCGGCATGCCGAAGGCGAACTGCGGCGTGAGCAGGATGCGGGTGTACTCGCCCAGCGGCAGCCCCACCAGTGCCTCCTCGAGGCGAGGCTCGAAGGCGCCGGAGCCGAGCTTCACGGTGAACGGCTCGTCGCCGAAGGTGCTGTCCACCACCCGGTCGTCAGGCAGGCGGATCTCGTAGTGGATGGTCACCTCGGAGTCCTTGCCGATGGTCGGCAGGTCGGTCGTCTCGGCGTCACTCATCGGATGCATTCTCTCGGCCAGCGGGCCGCAACTCGGCCCAGATGATCAGTGCCACGCCGATGGTAATGGCCGCATCGGCGATGTTGAAGGCCGGCCAGTGCCAGCCGGCCACGTGGAAATCGAGGAAGTCGACCACGTGCCCGTAGGCGACCCGGTCGATCACGTTGCCCACCGCCCCGCCGATCACCGCGGTGATGCCCGCCCTGATCCGCCAGTCGCGGATCGCGACGAAGGCCAGCCACGCAGTCAGCGCCGCGGTGATCACCACCGCCAGGAAGACGAAGAACCAGCGCTGCCAGCCGTCGTGGTCGGCGAGGAACGAAAACGCCGCGCCCGTGTTGTACAGCAGGGTCAGGCTGAAGAA
This sequence comes from Guyparkeria sp., assembly GCF_046545975.1. Lineage (GTDB taxonomy): Bacteria > Pseudomonadota > Gammaproteobacteria > Halothiobacillales > Halothiobacillaceae > Guyparkeria. Next base: position 15,380 of record NZ_JBKGYT010000027.1, read on the forward strand.
CGGCAGGACCTCCACCGGTCGGGCATAGGTCAGCCCGGCGAGCGCCGCCCATTTGGTCAGCTGGTCGACGACCAGCACCCCGAGAGACAGCCAGAGCCAGCGAAGGTTCGCCGTGTCGATGCTCATGTCGCGCTCCCGTGGGAGCGAGCCCCGCTCGCGAAGGCGGCGCCAGCCGCCGTGCCGGCTTGATCGCCAACCACGCCTCGAACCAGGACACGCGCCTCCCGGCGCGTTTCGCTTGCCGGGCAAGCTCCCACGAAGGCACACGGCACTCGCAGGAGCGCCTTCAGGCGCGAAATGCCGATGTGGCGCCTTTCAGGCATCGCGGCCAAGGCCGCTCCTACGGCAAGGCTGTCGGGTGACCAGATGCTCATGGCCTGCTCAGACAAACCGCCGGGTTTCCCCGTCGCCCTCGATGTTCTCGATGCAGCGCCCGCAGAGCGTGGGGTGCTCGGCGTGCGTGCCCACATCCGGGCGGAAGTGCCAGCAGCGCTCGCACTTGTCGGCCGCCATCGGGGCGATGCGCACGGCGATCTTGCCCACGCCCTCGATGGCCTCGGCCTCGACGTCTTCGGGCTTCTCGGCGAGCGGGCGCACGGCCGCCTCGGAGACGATCAGCAGGAAACGCAACTCGTCACCCAGCGCGGCCAGACGTTCGACGACGGTCTCGTCCGCCCAGATCTCGACGTTGGCCGAGAGGTTCGCCTTGATGCGCTTCTCGTTGCGCGCGGCCTCGGCATGCCGGTTGACCGCATCACGGATGGCGATCACGTCCTCCCAGAAGCCGCGCTGGCCCACCCCGTCGTGGCCGTCGGCCAGCAGTGGCGCGAGGTCGTCGACGTGGGTGACCATGAAGACGCTCTCTTCCCGGCCACCGGCAAGCGCCGGCAGGTGCTCCCACAGCTCCTCGGCCGTGAACGACAGCACGGGCGCGATCCAGCGCACCAGCGCCTCGACCGTCCGCCACATGGCGGTCTGCGCCGAGCGGCGCATGGGCGCGTCGGTCTGCCCGGTGTAGATGCGGTCCTTGACGATGTCGAGGTAGAACGCGCCCAGCTCGATCGAGCAGAAGTGGTGGATGCGCGCGATGGTCGGGTGGAACTGGTAGGCCTCGAATCCGGCGCGCACCTCGCGGTTGAGTTGCGCGGCGCGGTCGACCAGCCAGGCGTCCAGGGCCAGCAGTTGATCGTCGGCGACGGCATCGGTGTTCGGGTCGAAACCGTCGATGTTCGCCAGCAGAAAGCGCGCGGTATTGCGGATGCGGCGGTAGGCATCGGCGGTGCGCTTGAGGATCTCCTTGGAGACGGTCATCTCGCCGGAGAAATCCGTCGAGGCCACCCACAGGCGCAGCGGGTCGGCGCCCATCTGGTCGATCACCTCCTGCGGCGCGATCACGTTGCCCAGCGACTTGGACATCTTGCGGCCGTTGGCATCCACGGTGAAGCCGTGGGTGAGCACGCCGCGGTAGGGTGCCTGCTCGCGCAGGGCGGTGGCCGTCAGCAACGAGGACTGGAACCAGCCGCGGTGCTGGTCGGAGCCCTCGAGGTACAGATCCGCCGGCCAGGTCAGTTCCTCGCGGCGGTCGAGCACGGCCCAGTGGGTCACGCCCGAATCGAACCACACGTCGAGCGTATCCGTGACCTTCTCGTACTCGGCCGCGTCCTCGCCGATCAGCTCGGCGGCGTCCAGATCGAACCACCAGTCCACGCCGTGCTCTTCCACCTGCTCGGCGACCTTTCGCATCAGCGCGGCGGAATCCGGGTGGGCATGGCCGGTCTGCTTGTGGGCGAACAGCGCGATCGGCACGCCCCAGAAGCGCTGGCGCGAGATGCACCAGTCCGGGCGGTTCTCCACCATGCCCTCGATGCGCGCCCGGCCCCAGTCCGGCGTGAACTCGACCGTTCCCAGTGCCTTGATCGCATCACGGCGCAGGTGCTTCTGGGTCATGGAGACGAACCACTGGTGCGTGGCGCGGAAGATCAGCGGCGTCTTGTGCCGCCAGCAGTGCGGGTAGCTGTGCTCGAACCTCGAATGCGCCAGCAGACGACCGTCGGCCTCGAGGCGCGCAAGGATCGCCTTGCCGCCGGCCTTGAGGTCCATGCCGCCGACCAGCGGCGTGTCGGCGAAGAAGCGCCCCTCGCCGTCGACCGGGTTGTCGACGGGCAGGTGATAGCGCTGGCCGACCGCGAAGTCCTCCTCGCCGTGGGCGGGGGCGGTGTGCACCAGCCCCGTGCCGGCGTCCAGCGTGACGTGTTCGCCCACGATCACCGGCACGCGCCGCTCGAGGAACGGGTGCGCCAGCTCCTGGCCTTCCAGCGCCGCCCCGCTGCATTCGCCCAGCACGCGCGGGCGCTCGGCGCCCATGCGGGCCAGCGCGTCCTCGGCCAGCCCCTCGGCCAGCACCACGCGCCGGCCGTCGATCTCGATCAGCCGGTAGGTCAGCTCGGCATTGACCGCCACCGCCTGGTTGGCCGGCAGCGTCCAGGGGGTGGTGGTCCAGATCACCAGGTCCACCGGGGCGTCGTCTTCGACACCGAAGGCGCGGTTGACCGCCGCCGGGTCGGTCGCGGCAAAGGCCACGTCGATCTGGTCGGAGGTCTTGTCCTGGTATTCCACCTCGGCCTCGGCCAGGGCCGAGCCGCAGTCGACGCACCAGTGCACCGGCTTCTCGCCGCGGTGCAGGTGGCCGCGCTCGATGATGCCCGCCAGCGCGCGCAGCGTGTCGGCCTCGAAGGCGAAGTCCATCGAGCGGTAGGGGTTGTCCCAGTCGCCCAGCACGCCCAGGCGGATGAAGTCCTCGCGCTGCCGCTCGATCTGGCTGGCCGCGTAGTCGCGGCAGGCCTGGCGGAAGGCGCGCTCGTCGAGCTTCACCCCCGGCTTGCCGTGCTCGCGCTCGACCACCAGCTCGATCGGCAGGCCGTGACAGTCCCAGCCCGGCACGTAGGGCGTATCGAAGCCTTCCAACAGACGCGTCTTGTTGATCACGTCCTTGAGGATCTTGTTGACCGCATGCCCGATGTGGATATCGCCGTTGGCGTACGGCGGGCCGTCGTGCAGCACGAATTTCGGCCGACCGGCGGCGTGCTCGCGCACCGCGCGGTACAGATCCCGCTCGCGCCACTGCGCCAGCCGCTCGGGCTCGCGCCTGGGCAGGTTGCCGCGCATGGGGAAATCGGTCTGGGGGAGGTTGAGCGTCGACTTGTAATCGGTCACGGCGGTTCAGTTCGGTTGGGTGGCTGCAAGCGGCTGATTGTAACAGGCCAGGTGCAGGAGACAGACGAAACCGCCACCATTGGCCGGGCGCTCCGGCGCCATAAAAAATGACGCCCCCGGAAGATGGCCCGAGGAGCGTCAACACATACATCACGGCTTCGCACGAAGCGCGCCTCTCAGGCTCGCGCTACCAGCACTCCGTGTCTCCTTTGGAGGATTCCCCGTTGTACTCGGTGACTCCTTCGCTCTTCTCCAGAGTAATCGTCGGGCAGTCCGGGTCGTTGCCGTCATCACGGGTGGCCGTTGCGGTGTAGCCGGTTGCGCTCGCACCGGACAGCGCCAGGTTCCAATACCCTTCGGGTGAAGTGTCGGCCACGTCCAGATCCGACAGATCCTCCGTATACGCCACATTGTTGGTCCGCCACTTCTCCTGCGCCATCTCGATACGCGTGAGCGCCTCGTGCGCATCGGCCCGCTGGCTCTTGAGCACGTAGGCCCGGTAACTGGGGTAGGCGATCGCTGCAAGGATGCCGATGATCGCCACGACGATCATCAGCTCGATCAGGGTGAACCCGAACCTACGGGAATGTTTTTCTAGCATGGCCGCGCATCTCCACATGTTTTCGTTCCATGGCATCGGACGAACCATCGCCACATCCGCCGACAGTCGAAGGAAGAATAGCAAGCGCTCCGCCACAACTGGTGCGGAACTCCGGCCCTTGGCCTTCACCAACTGGACGAATGGTCGATTTACGACGACAGACGGAACGAAGCAGACTCCCGGCCACCCGCGCCCGCACCTATACTGTGATCCACAGGGCCCGGTGCCTATCAACACGCCAATGGAACGGAGACGTCGCCCATCATGGTTAAAGCGACTCAAGGCTTCAGTCTGATCGAGCTGCTGTTCACGCTAGTCGTGCTCGCCATACTCGTCTCACTGGCCATGCCCATGTTCGACCAGTTCGACAAGCGCCGCCTCATCGGTGCCGCGGAGGCCGTCTACAGCGAATTCCAGTTCGCCAAGTCCGAGGCCATCAAGCAGTCGCGCGACATGCGAGTCGAGGTCAACGATGGCAGCAACTGGTGTGTCGGCGTGACCGACAAGGACGACTGCAACTGCACCGTCACGGATCCGGAGAATGACAACGCCTGCACCGTATCCGTATTCGACGTCTCCGCAGACGATGCGGTCGATGTACTGCGCACCGTGCGCGCGGAGGAACACACCGGGGTTGCCGTACGGGATGGCACCGGCTTCAACGTGGAATTCAACTCCCTGCGCGGCACGCTCAATGGGGTTGGGGACACGGCAGAGTTCCAATCGGAAGACGGCCTGCGTCTGAATGTCGCCGTCAGCCGGATGGGTCGCATCCGGCTCTGCGGACCAAGTGAACCGGTGGGAGGATATCCACAATGCAACTGATGAACGCAGGCCTCCCCCGCCAACGCGGGGTGACCCTGGTCGAACTGATGATCGGGTTGCTGATCGGCCTGATCGTGCTTGCCGTGGTCGGGACGGTATTCATCAACGTCATCCGTGGCAGCAACGACACCCTGTCGAGCATCAAGCTCAACCAGGAAGTGCGAGGCCTGATGGGCTTCATGACCGCCGACATCCGACGCGCAGGCTACTGGGAAAACGCCGCCATAGCCTCCACCGATCCGACCATCGCCTCCGACAACCCGTTGAGCAACCGGGACGCTGCCGGTGGTCCCGTGACCGACATCTGGATACACGACGGGGGCTCCTGTCTCATGTATTCCTATGACCGTGACATCGATGGTGACGACGGCTACGTCAGTGACGGCGACCCGGCCCCGCTCTTCGGTTACCGGCTGGACGACAATGGACGGATACAGGCAACCATCCCTGGAGAGTTGGTGGAAGAGGACGGGGAGACCAACAGCTGCACCCCCGGCTCCCCTCCCGGAGCCAATAAGAACGACGCGATCGATTTCGAGGCTCTGACGGATGAAAGGATCGTGGACATCACCGGACTGGCCTTTTCCACCGAAGGGTCGACATGCATGAACCTCACCCAGGACGTGGAATGGACCTTGGGATCCGGCGCGACCATGGCCGCCTGTGATGACACCGCGCCCGGCTTCACGGCAGATGATGACGACGAATTGCTCGAAATCCGTCAGATCCGCATCACGATAACCGCCGAACATCGAAACGACGACTCGATCAAGACCACGCTCTCCGAGACGGTCAGCGTACGCAACAATCGTCGACTGACATACGACGCCCCATGATCACGAGGGTTGAGACATGACACGCCACCACAACCCGCCTCATGCACCGATCCGCTCCCAACGCGGCATGGCAACGGTGCTGGTCTCGATCATCCTGTTGATCGCCGCCACGCTGATTGCCTTCTTCACCGCCCGGTCGGCCGTGGTCGAACAACAGATCACCGCCAACGAGATGCGTTCCAAGCAGGCACTGGCTGCCGCAGAGGCTGGAATCCAGGATGCCTTGTGGACGATGCAAGAATCCGGGATCAGCAGTTCCCCGATTACCCCGGCCACCAACAACCACGGGGGATTCGGCGGGGCGGGCCAGCCAACATATCAAGTGGCCTTCTGTGACCCAGCGGATCCGGGCATCGATGAAGATTCATGCCCGAGATCACCGGGTGCCCCGACTTGCAACCCGGCGCCTGGCGGCATCCAGCAGGCCATCGCGGCTTCCTGCGGCTGGAGCGACGACCGTTCCGCCCGACACCTCGTGACCCGCATGCTCCGTAACACACCGAGCCTGCCGGGCACACCGACCAACCCGGTGACGGCGAAGGGCGGTGTCAACGTGACGGGCAACGTCAGCGTGGCCAACTACTTCAACAACCTGACCGTCTGGACCGGGGAGAAGCTGGACAACACCAGCGCGACGGGCAAGACCTTCATCCGCAAACCCACGCTGGACGTGCCGGAAAACCCCGACTTCACCGACCCCGACTCCTGGGCGGACTACACGCCACCGGAAGGGGAAACCGACGAGAATTTCAACTTCGCCAACTGCACCAACTCCGCCAATTTCATCTGCGGCACGCAGAAGGACGTCCAGGGGCCGGACGTGATCGATCAAGACACCACTTTGGCGGGCATCTCCGACGACGACCTGTTCCTCAACTATTTCGGCAACACCCCTGATGCGTACAGGGACACGGTCGTCACCGAAGACGTCGCAGCGGGTGACCTGGGCGACGATCTCAACGGGGAGGTCATCTGGGTGGACGGGGACCTCAACGATCTCCCGGACCTGGGCACACGCACCGAACCGGTCATCCTGATCGTCGATGGCGACGTCACCGTCGACAGCAACTCGGAGCTCAACGGTGTGCTCTACGTACGTGGCGACATCGAGGGCGCCGGCACACCTCGGATTAATGGTGCACTGGTAGCCGAAGGCTCCGTGAACAAGAGTGGCGGCAATATCGAGGTGCTCTATGACCCGCTGGCCGTGGGGCTGTCGTCCCGACTGGGCTCGGCGGCGTCCGTCCCGGGCACCTGGCGAGACTGGTGACAATCGATTCAACAGGATTCCTCACGAATCCGAACCCACCGGAACACTCCGGAGGACTGGAAGACATGAACATACAAGCAATGAGAAGACCGCACCCCGCCCGCCACCGAGGCTTCACGCTCATCGAAGCGCTGGTCGGGGTGGTCGTTCTGTCGATTGGACTGCTTGCCATTGCCTCGCTGCAGACCGGCGTCATGACCTCCACCGGCGAGTCCAAGGCCCGTAGCGAGGCCATGCAGATCGCCGAGGGCCAGATGGAAGCCCTGCGCGGCAGCTATTCCGACCGAACCGAGTTCAATGACCTTGACGATACGTTCAACGGCCGGTCGGTAACGCTCGACGGGTCCACTGTCACCCTGCCGGACGGAAGCAACACTGACTACAAGGGAACGAACGCCGAATACACGGTGGAGTGGGCCGTCGATGTCGTCGAAACCGACACCTCGGGCGCTCCGCTGCTCTTTCTCGCCGGCATCCGTGTCTCCTGGCAGGGGCCTGCCGAAGCCGACGGCGAAGAACAGGCCGTGACCACCGCTTCCTTTATCGGCTGGGACAGCCCTTCCGCCGGCGCGGCCGCCGCAGACGCCGGGGATCCCAGCGGCGGCGGCAACCTGATCTCGCCTCCGACCGGGGAGGCTTTTCAGGGCGGCCGCGTCTATCAGGATGCGGACGGCAATGCGGACCTTCCCGATGGAGCGGTGCGGAGAACCGCCACGGTTGGGGACACGGAGATCGCGCTCGACTCCTATACCTATACCGCCCCGGACGGCGCTAGAGAAGTCATCGGCGCCGATGGTCGAGTGCTCTTGACCATTCCTTCTGGAAAAGAGGAGAGCACCATCTCCGGGATTATCTACTCGACCGAAAAAATCGACTCGAGTAACTTCGAAATCACTGCCTCGGATGCCTCCACCTGCGAACGCTTCTCTCTCGATTCGGCAGGCGTCGATTATCCCAACGACTACAAGGTGGCCGAATACTATGAGTGCACGGTTGGCCCGGCGTGGTACGGGAACGTCGGCGTAGCCCGCTTCGGTAACGCGGGCAACAACGATCGTATCTGCGTCGGGCGCCCCGGAGAGCAGGAGGTCGCACGCTGGGACAGCCTGCATCCAGCGCTCAGCACAGTCCGTGCCTACCGCGGATTCAAGGACCGAGATCCGGACTCCGATAGCGACCTGCCCATTTCCACGGGCATCGGCATCGATCCAGACTCCGGCCAGTACACGCCTCAGTCCTATGTCGACCATGACTTCCTGCTGAGCAAGTTCGGCGGCAACCCCGACAACGACGACTGCGACGCGGAATTGGCCAAGAATGCTTCGCTCTACGACGACAGCTGGGGCGAAGGTTTCTGCTTCACGGGGTCTGCCGAGGACAACAGCGG
>NZ_JBKGYT010000028.1:0-23041 GCF_046545975.1 Guyparkeria sp.
GAGCGCCTTCAGGCGCGAACACCAGGTTCTACGGTGGTCGATTCGCGGCTGAAGCCGCTCCTACAGTAATCCCCGTTCGGCCATGGACACGCAGGGTCTCCCCACCACCACGTGATCGAGCAGGCGCACGTCGATCAGGTTCAGCGCCTCGCGCAGGCGTTCGGTGATGCGTCGGTCGGCGGCACTGGGTTCGGCGACGCCGGATGGGTGGTTGTGGGCGAGGATCACCGCCGCGGCGTTGTGGCGCATCACGGCGCGCACCACCTCGCGCGGGTGGACGGCCGCCTGGTCGATGGTGCCGAAGAACAGGCGCTCGAAGGCGAGCACGCGGTGGCGGTTGTCGAGGTACAGCGCGCCGAAGACCTCCTGCGTCTCGCCGTCGAGCTCGGCCTGCAGGAAGCGGAACACGGCCTGGGGGCTCTCGATGTCCGGCCCGACGCGCAACTCCTCGGCAAAGTGCCGCCGGGCCAGTTCGACCACGGCCTGCAGCTGGGCGTACTTGGCGTCGCCCAGCCCGCGGGCGCGGGCGAAGTCCGCACGGGTGGCGGAGAGCAGCGCGCTGATCGAGCCGAAGTGCGAGAGCAGGTCGCGGGCGAGGTCCACGGCCGAGCGCCCGGCCACGCCGGTGCGCAGGAAGATCGCCAGCAGTTCGGCGTCGGAGAGGCTTGCCGCGCCGCGTGTCAGCAGGCGCTCGCGGGGCCGCTCGCTGGCGGGCCAGTCGGTGATGGGCATGAGGACTCCTTCCGTGGAATCGGGTTACCTGGAATCGTGTTGCTTGAAACGGGCCGTGCCCCGCGACTCCCTGTCGGTTACCCGCCGGGCCGGCTACCCAGCAGGATACCCTGCTCGCGCCAGCGCTCCAGTTCCGCGAGGGCCAACGGGGTGAGTGCCTCCACGGACTGGCCGAGTTGGGCGGCCACCGAGGCGATGACCTCCCGCCCGGTGGATGCCTCCGCCTCGTCCAGGGCGATGAGCAGTTGCGCGCTGGCCGGCGAGAGCCGCAGGGCAGACGGGGCGCCCCGCCGGTCGCGATGGAGCAGCAGGTGGTGCAGGCCGGGGGCGGGGATCGTCGGTTCCCGTCCGGCTTCCAGTTCGGCGGCGATGTGGTCGATCGGATAGGCGGCAAGCATCAGCCGGGCGAGCGGCGAGCGCACGGGTTGGCCGTCGAGCAGGTCGCCATCGGGATCGAGATCCGCCGGTGGCGGTGGCTCGTCCTCGGCCAGCAGCTCGAAGCGCGCGAGTTCGTAGGGCAGCAGTTCGCGCTGCCAGTCGCTCAGCCCGGCGGCTGTCTCCGGGTTGTCCTCGAGGTGGGCGACGAATGCCGCCGGCAGGTCGCGCATCAGTGGCGAGGCCAGCGCGCAGTCGCGGAAGAACGCGCGGCCGAGTTCGCGCCAGTCCGCTTCCGGCAGGCTGGCGGCCAGCGCCGGGAAGGCCGTTTCCAGCATGCCGTCGACGTTGTTGAAGAACAGTCGTGCATACCAGGCCATGCGTTCGGGCCTGCTACCCGGGGGTGGCGGGTTGGCCTCCGGGTCGCGCACGTAGCGGGTGAAGGCCTGCTGGGCGGTACGGAAGTCGTCGCTCACCGGGTCGTCCTCACGCCGCCTTGCTGCCCAGCGCGCGCTCGGCGGTACGACGGATCTGGTTCACCTCGTCCATCAGCTCGTCGAGCGGCGGGATGTCGAAGTCGCGCTCCAGCAGTGTCGGCACCGGCCCGACATGACGGTAGGTGTGCTCGAGCAGGTCCCAGACCGGGTCGCTGACCGGCGCGCCGTGGCTGTCGATGATCAGGTCGGGTTCGACCTGGTGGTGACCGGCGACGTGCAGGTAGCGCACCCGCTCGGCGGGCATCGCGTCGATGAAGGCGTAGGGGTCGTAGCCGTGGTTGACGCTGTTGACGAAGACGTTGTTCACGTCGAGCAGCAGGCCGCAGTCGGCGCGCTCGAGGATCTCGAGGATGAATGCCTGCTCGTCCATCGTCGCGGCGACCGGGGTGTAGTAGGAGACGTTTTCCAGCACCAGTTGCCGGCCGAGGCGTTGCTGGACGGTGTCGATGCGCGCGACGACGTGGTCGATCGCCTCCTCGGTGAAGGGGATCGGCATCAGGTCGTAGAGGTGCGCGTTGTCCGAGCAGAACGAGAGGTGCTCGCTGTAGAGCTCGGGGCGGTACTCGTCGAGAAAGCCGGCGACCTCGTCGACGAAGCCCATGTCCAGCGGTGCCGGCCCGCCGATCGACAGCGACAGCCCGTGGGTATAGAGCGGGTAGTCCTCGAGCAGGGAGACGAAACGATCACGGACCGGCCCGCCGAAACGGATCCAGTTCTCCGGGGCGACCTCGAGGAAGTCCACGTCGGGGCGCTGGGCCTCGATCTGCTTCATCAGTTCGCCGCGTCGCAGGCCGATGCCGACCGGGACGCGGCCGAGGTGAGAATCCGGTGTCTGGCGTGCGGGCATGACGTGCCTCCGCAAGGGTATCCCCCTTGACGATCACGGACCCGACCGAGGGCGTGCGCCTGTCGAGTCGCGTCCATGATTCATGGTGTTCGGTGCGGGCCGCCATCGCGGCGGCCCGGTCAGTCACGACTTGTCGTCGTCCTTTTCCTTGTCGTCGTCCTTGTTGCCGCACTTGCCCTCGCCGCAGGCCATCTCGGCGGTCTGCAGCGTGCCGGCGTGGGTGGACTCCGAGGCGAACGGGTTGCCGTTGCCGGCGGCCATGGCCGAGGAGCCGGCGATGGCGGTGGCTAGGGCGGTCGAGCCGATCAGCAGGTGCTTCTTGGATTGCGCTTTCATGTCGTCGGATCCTCTCGTTGGGGTTCACGCGGAGCAACCGCGTTGCTTTCAACAGCCGTGTCGACGGTCGATATCCTGATGATGCACAAGGGTAGACGGTAATACCAAAGTCTGCCGCTGGGATTTGTTAGCCCTTTCAGCTAGTTGCTCAGTCCGTGCTGGTCAGGTCGCGCCGCGGCTGATCGATCCCGTCGGTGCAGACGTCGAGCGTCGGGTCCTCGATGCAGCGCTCCGCGGCGCGCAGGCGCTTGTCGAGGTACTGCGGATAGAAGTCCGGCACGGTCACGCCCTTGATCTCGTCGACCACCTGCTTGCCGTCCGGGGCGAAGTAGATCACTTCCGGCACCAGTTCCACGCCCTGCAGGCGCGCGAATTCCACCGGGGTGTAGGACGTGCCCTGCCATTCGATCTCCGGCAGCTCGGAGTCGATCTCCACACGGCGGATGATCAGACGGCCGTCGTACTCCTCGCTTTCCGCCATCGTCTGCAGGAACTCGTCGTCCACCGTCTGGCAGTAGGTGCAGTAGGTGGCGTGGAAGAACAGCAGCATCGGGATCTGCTGTTCCTGCATGTAGGCGAGATCCGCCTCGACGTTCTCGAGGTCGCTCATCAGGGGCACATCGCCGCGATCGGCGTTCGCAGCCGATTCATCGGCCTGACCGGGAGAAGCCGCCATGCCGGTCAGCAACAGGCCTGCCAGGGGCGCGAGTGCGCCGAGGGCCAGACGTCGGCGGGATCGGGTCGAGGGGATCGAAGGCACGGGTTTCTCTCCGGGAAAAGGATGGCTGCCGGCCACGGCCGGATTACATGCGAATTGGACCATATCGGAGTTGGCGGGTTCCTCAAGCCCGTGCCCGACTGCGGCATCCGGGTTACCATGACTCCTGTTTCGTGACGGCCCTGGATCAGGGATCCGGGCCGTCCGGTTGCAAGAAATGAGGATGACAGATGAGCAAGGCATTTTCCGAGGGCCGCGTGCTGCGGATCGCCACCCGAGCCAGCCTGCTGGCGCTCTGGCAGGCGGAGTTCGTCGCCGCGGAGCTGAAAAGGCGCAACCCGGGCCTCGAGGTCGAGCTGGTCAAGATGACCACCCGGGGCGATCAGTTGCTCGACAGCCCGCTGTCCAAGATCGGCGGCAAGGCGCTGTTCGTCAAGGAGCTCGAGGTGGCGATGCTCGAGGATCGGGCGGACATCGCGGTCCACTCCATGAAGGACGTGCCGATGGAGTTCCCCGACGGCCTGGAGCTGATCGCCATCCTCGAGGGCGACGACCCGCATGACGCCTTCGTCTCCAACAAGTACGGCAACCTCGACGAGATGCCGGCCGGCAGCGTGGTCGGCACCTCGAGCCTGCGGCGCGAGACCCAGGTGCACGAGCGTTTCCCGGATCTCGAGGTCAAGACCCTGCGAGGCAATATCCACACCCGGTTGCGCAAGCTTGACGACGGCGAGTACGACGCGATCATCCTGGCCGCCTCGGGTCTCAAGCGCGCCGAACTGGCCGACCGGATCACGCATCGACTCTCGGCGGAGGAATCCCTGCCGGCGATGGGCCAGGGTGCGCTCGGCATCGAGGCCCGCAGCGACGATGCCGAGGTGCATGCCCTGATTGACCCGCTGATCGACCGCGACACCACCATTCGCGTGACCGCCGAGCGGGCCTTCAACACCCGGCTCAACGGCGGCTGCCAGGTGCCCATCGGCGGGCACGCCCTGCTGGTCGACGACGACCGGCTGTGGCTGCGCGGCCTGGTCGGTCGCCCGGACGGCTCCGAGACGCTGCGCGACGAGATCACCGGCCCGCGCGCGCAAGCCGAGGCGCTGGGCATCGAGCTGGCCGAACGGGTGCTGCGCGCCGGGGCCGACAAGATCCTCGCCGAGGTGGGTATCGAGACCGAGGCGCCCGGGAAGGACTGATTCCGTTGACGCAGGGAAATGCCGACCCGGTCGACCGCGTTGTCCTGACGCGCCCGGAGGACGCCAACCACTCGTTGCGCGCCGCCCTGCTCGAGGCGCGCCCGCCTCGCATGCCGGCGACATTCAGCGACTACCCCCTGCTGCGGATCCGGCCGCGGGACCCGGGCGAGTTGCTCGACGCGCTGGCTGCCATGCGGGCATCGGACCTGGTGGTATTCGTCAGTCCCCGCGCGGTGAGCATGGCCGACGCCGTCCGCCCGCTGGAGGAATGGCCCGAGGCCCGGGTGGCAGCGGTCGGCGAGGCCAGCGGGCGGGCGCTGGCCGAGGCCGGCCGGCCGGCCGACTTCCTGCCCGATGGTTCCGAGGACAGCGAGGGCCTGCTCGAGCGGCTGGCGGAGGTCGACATGCGCGGGCGCACCGTGTGGATCATCCGTGGCGAGACCGGTCGCGGGCTGCTGGCCGAACGCCTGGCCGAGCGGGGCGCTCGACCGGTGTTCGTGCCGGTCTATCGCCGCGAGTGCATCGGCCGTTCCGACGACACGGTGGTGGCACGATCCGGACCGGGGACGGTCTGGGTCGTGACCGCGCCGCAGGCGATCGACTGTCTGGCCCGCCTGGCGGGTCCGGCGGATGGCGACCGGACGGGACTGCTAGACTCGACCCTGGTGGTGATCAACGAGCGTGGCCGGGACCGGGCACGGGAACTGGGCTTTCGCGGCGAGATCGCCGTGGCCGGCGGACCCTCGCCGGCGGCGCTCGCCCGGGCCGTCTGGGCCGTGGTCGGCCGACGGCTACAATAGATGCAGGACACACGATCGTCGCCGGGGACACCGTGCACACGGGGGATGAACATGGACAAGAAAGACGCCGACAAGCGTGCCGAGGAAAAGCCGGCCAAGGACAAGCCGGCCACGACAGCCGCCGATCAGCAGGCCGGGGAGAAGGCGCCCGGGGCAGTCGAGCAGCCGGCGGCCGAGGCGATGACCGACGAGCGCGTGGACGAGGCATCGCCGGGCGATCGGACGGATGCGGACGCGGCCGGGGAGGAACCCGCGGCACCCGGCCCCGATCGGGAGGCGCCCGGGGTATCCCGCGGGGCCTTCGGGTTCTGGATCGCCCTGCTTTTCCTGGTCGTGCTCGGGCTCGGCGCCGCCGGGGGGTGGTATGCGTGGCAGCTGGGCGAGCGCCAGCAGGCCGCCATCGAGCAGCAGGGGTCGGAAACGGAACGGCTCGACGACAGCCTGGCCACCCTGGCCGACGACCTGCAGGCCAACCGGTCGACGATGGACGCGCTGGAGGAGCGTAGCGACGAGATCCGTCGCGAGGTCGAGTCGGCCCTGCGCGGGCAGCAGGACGAGCTCGATCAGCGACAGGACCGGCTGGCCGAGCGCCTCGCCGAGATCGACGACCGGCTCGGCCGCGGCGAGATCGCCTGGAAGACCGCCGAGGTCGGCTTTTTGCTGACCCGCGCCCAGGAGCGCCTGGTGATCTCCCGCGACCCGGAGGGGGCGATGACCGCCCTCGAGCTTGCCGACGAACGGCTGGCGGCCCTGTCGCGGCCGCAGTGGCTGCCGCTGCGCTCGGCCATCAGCGATGCCCTCGGCGAGCTCGAGTCCGCCGGGTCGGCCGACCGGGTCGGCCAGGCACTGGAACTGCGCCGGCTGGCCGACGGCGTCGAGGACTGGCCGCTGGTGGACGAGGCCGCGGCCGACGAGAGCGCCCCGTCCCCCGCCGAGGCCGAACCGCAGGCGAAGGCACCGTCGGAGGATGACCCCTGGTACGAGCGGGCATGGGCGGGCGCGACCGACTGGCTGGCCTCCCAGGTGACGGTGAGCCGTTCGGATACCCCCACGCGGGTGCGCGAGCGGGTCGCCAACGACCGCGAGATGCGCCTGTGGCTGACGGCCGTGCGCGAATCGCTGTTGGCCCGCGACCACGGCGCCCTGCGCACCACGGTCGACGAGGCCGAATCCTGGCTGGACGAACACTACGCCGAGGATGCCGCCGGTCCCGCCGCGGCCCGATCCGCCCTGGAGTCCGTGCGCAACCGCTTCGCGGCACGGGACTTCCCGCCGCTGGACGCGGTGTTCGAGGCCTGGGAGAAGGGCATGGCACGGGAGAAGGCCCGGGGCGAGTCGGCTGAGCGTGCCGGCTCGTCGGGCAAGGAGGCGGACCAATGAAACGCGTGATCTTCTGGGTTCTCCTGCTCGCGGCCCTGGTCGCCGCGGGGATCTACTACCTTCCGGGTGCCGGGGCGGCCATGGTCGAGTTCGCCGGCTGGCGGCTGGAGACCACGGCGCTCGGCCTGGTGCTGATCGCCGTGGCGGCCCTGGTCGTGCTCCTGCTCGTCTGGCGGCTGCTGTCCGGGCTGTTTCACCTGCCGAGGCGCTGGGCGCGTCGGTCGGCCGAGAATCGCCGCCGGGCCGCGGACGAGAAGCTGTTGCGCGCCTGGGCCGAACGCCAGCGCCGCCACACCGACGAGGCCCAGCGTTTCGCCCTGGCGGGCGTGGATGACGGCAGCCTGCCTCCGTTGCACTTCCAGGTGGCCATCGACGCGCTGCTGGACGGCTTCGATCCGGCCCGCCAGGGGATCGTCCGCAACTCGCGCGAGGAATCCCGTCGCGAGATCAACGACCTGTTCGAGACGGTCGCCCGCCGCTTTCCGAAGTTCGCCGAGTTTCTGCGTCTGCACATCGTGCAGCGCCTGATGAGCCTGGGCGAGATCGAATGGGCGCGCGAGATGGTCGAGCCGCTGATCGAGACCCACCCGCGTGACGAGGCGATCCTGCTGATTCGTGCCCAGCTGCTCGAGCGGTGCGGGGACTGGGAGGCCCTGGCCGGGCTGCTGCCGACCCTGCGGCGGATCAAGAGCAGTCGCCTGACGGGCGACGAACTCCTGCGACTCGAGCGCGAGGTGTTGCTGGGGCGGATGGACGCCGCGGCCCGACGGCGCGACCTGAATGCGCTTTCGCGGCTCTGGGCCGAGGCGGGGCGCAACGTGACGGAGAATGCCGCCGTGACCATCGCCTATGCGCGGGCACTGCAGCAAGCCAACGCCGACCAGGCGGCCAGCGAGGTCCTCGAGAAGCGCCTGTCACGGCATCGCGATGTCGCGACACTGCATGCCTGGGCCGATCTCGATCACGGCGATGCGGCCGAGGCTCGCCGCCGGCTGATGCGGCTGGTGCCCGAGGAGTGGAACGAGCCGGCCAATGCCCCCGACGTGGCCCACGCGGCCGAGCGCGCCGCCTTTGCCTACGCGATGGCGAAGCTGGCCCTCGAGGAGGGGGACCCGTCGGCCGCCCAGATCTGGATCGGTCGGCTCGGCCAGCTGGACCAGGAACCCCGCTACCTGGCGATCGCCGCCCGGGTGCATGCCCGGCTGCGGGACAGCACCGAGGCATCGCTGCTCTACGAGCGGGCGCTGGCCCGCGCGGGGATGGAGCCCGACGTGACGGCGATCCATGGCCGTTGAGGCCCGGGCCGCGCTCGTCGACCTGCGCGCCTTCCTGGAACGCCTCGAGTCCCGCGGCGAACTGGTCCGGGTGACCGAGCCGGTCTCGCCCGACCAGGAGATGACCGTGCTGGCCGATCGCGTGCTGCGTGCCGGCGGGCCGGCCCTGCTGATCGAGAACCCCGTCGGCTTCGATACCCCCGTGCTGCTCAACCTGTTCGGCACGCCCGAGCGCGTCGCCCAGGGGATGGGCGGCGAGTCGCTGGCCGACCTGCGCGAGATCGGGCGGCTGCTGGCCTTCCTCAAGGAGCCCGATCCCCCGGCCGGCCTCAAGGAGGCCTGGCAGAGCCTGCCGATCTTCAAGAAGGTGCTGGACATGGCCCCGCGCCGGGTCAAGAAGGCGCCGGTGCAGGAAGTGGTGCTGGAAGGCGACGAGGTGGACCTGTCGCAGTGGCCGGTGCAGACCTGCTGGCCGGAGGACGCCGCACCGCTGATCACCTGGGGACTGACCACGACCCGGGGCCGACCGCGCAAGGGCGGCGGACTGTCGGCGGACCCCGAGGACGCCGCGGCCGCCGGGCGGGAACGCCTGAACATGGGCATCTACCGCCAGCAGGTGATCGGCCGCAACCGGGTGATCATGCGCTGGCTGGCCCACCGCGGCGGCGCGCTGGACTTCGCCCACTGGCAACAGGCCCACCCGGGCGAGCCGTTCCCGATCGCCGTCACCCTGGGGGCCGACCCGGCCACGATCCTCGGTGCGGTCACGCCGGTGCCCGACACCCTATCCGAGTACGCCTTCGCCGGGCTGTTGCGCGGCGAGCGCACCCGGCTGGTCGAGTGCCTGTCGCACGACCTGCTGGTGCCGGCGAACGCGGAGATCGTCCTCGAGGGCTTCATCCACCCGGACGACACGGCCGTCGAGGGCCCCTACGGGGACCACACCGGCTACTACAACGAGACCGAGACCTTCCCGGTGATGACCATCGAACGCATCACCCACCGCAAGCACCCCATCTACCACAGCACGCACACCGGCCGCCCGCCGGACGAGCCGGCCATCCTCGGCGTGGCCTTGAACGAGGTGTTCGTGCCGCTGATCCAGAAGCAGTTCCCCGAGATCGTCGACTTCTACCTGCCGCCGGAAGGCTGTTCCTACCGCATGGCGGTGGTCTCGATGAACAAGCAGTACCCGGGGCACGCCAAGCGCGTGATGATGGGCGTATGGAGCTTCCTGCGGCAGTTCATGTACACCAAGTTCGTCATCGTGGTGGACGACGACGTCGACCCGCGTTCCTGGGAGGACGTGGTCTGGGCGATGACCACCCGCATGGACCCGGTGCGCGACACGCACCTTGTCGAGAACACCCCGATCGACTACCTCGACTTCGCCTCGCCGGTCTCGGGGCTGGGCGGCAAGATGGGGCTGGATGCGACGTCCAAGTGGCCGGGGGAGACCGACCGCGAGTGGGGACGGCCCATCCGCCCGGACCCGCGCGCCCAGGCGGCGATGTCAGAGGTGTTCGAACGGGTGATGGCCGAGGCCGAACGGCGTGCCGGCGAAGGCTGAACCGCGGCGATCAATGGGGCCCGCCCGGCCAGGGCTGCGCGATGCTCATCGCGATCGGCACGTGGTCCGAGCCGCCCAGCGGCCGCGCCTCGGTGCCCCGGATGTCGAGCGACTGGCTCACCGCGATGTGATCGATGGCCCGCTGCGGTTGCCAGCGCGGGTAGGTGGGGGGTGAGAGACGCGGCAGTTTCAGGCCGTTTTCCACCAGCCACTGGCGCAGCCCCGGGTCGTCGGGCTCGCAGTTGAAGTCGGCCATTACCACCACGAAACCGGGGACGTCGCAGATCTCTCCCAGCTGCTGGAACTGCATGCGACGCGCCCCCCGTCCCAGAGCCAGGTGGGTGTCGATCACCCGCAGCGGCTCGCCGTTCCAGAGATAGTCCGCGATCAGCGCGCCGCGTCCGGGCATGCGACCGGGCAGGGGCTGCTGTTCGATGGCGATGGGCTCGACGCGGCTGAGCAGCCCCAGGGCGTGCTTGCCGAACTGTCCCAGGTCGCGGTTGACGCGCACGGCCCAGTGGGCCAGTTGGGCGCGTTCGGCCAGGTACTCGGCCTGGTTGAGGAAGCGGCTGCGGATCGAGCCGGCATCCGCTTCCTGCAGCCCGATGATGTCGAAGTGGGTCATCGCCGCCCCGATCGTGTCGAGGCTGTGCTGCCGGTCGGCGCTGGGGAGGAGGTGTTTCCAGCCGCCGAGGATGTAGTCGCGATAGCGGTGGGTGGCGATGCCGACCTGGATGTTGTGGGAGAGCAGGCGCAGGGGCTGGTGGCCGCGGACCTCGGCGAAATCCGTCGGGCCGCCGGTGGACGCGGGGCTGCACTCGAGGCACCGCCTGGCCGCCGCGCGCGCCATCAGCCGCCCACCAGGGTCTCGCCCAGTCGCCGCGTGAGCTGCTCGTTCTCGCGGTAGTCCACGGGCACGTCGATGACGCAGACCGCGTCGCTGGCCATCGCCTCCTTCAGGATCGGCAGCAGACCGTCGCCGGATTCGACCCGGTAGCCCTTCGCGCCGAAGCTCTCGGCCAGCTGGACGAAGTCCGGGTTGCCGAAGTGCACACCCGTGCTGCGGCCGAAGCCGCGACGCTGCTTCATGTCGATCAGCCCGTAGCCGCCGTCGTTCCAGATCAGCACGATGATCGGCGTCTTGCAGCGCACCGCCGTCTCCAGCTCCTGCACGTTCATCAGGAAGCCCGCGTCCCCGGTGGCGGCGACGATGTGGCGTTCCGGGTAGAGCAGCTTGGCGGCGATCGCGCCGGGCAGGGCGATGCCCATGCTGGCAAAGCCGTTGGAGATGATGCAGCTGTTGGGCTGTTCGGAGCGGTACATGCGCGCCAGCCACATCTTGTGGGCACCGACGTCGGAGATGACGATGTCGCGGCTGGAGAGCGCCGTGCGCAGGTCCCAGATCAGCTTCTGCGGCTTGATCGGCATGCAGTCGTCGTCGGCGTGCCGGTTCATGTCCTCGATCAGCGCCTCGCGCAGGTCGCGGAAGGCCGGCCCCTCGCGGGGGCTGGCCAGGTCGCCGAGGCGATTCATGGCGGTGTTGACGTCGCCGACGATGCTGGCCGCCACCGGGTAGTAGGCATCCACCTCCGCGGCCTCGGTATCCACGTGGATGATGCGGCGGTCGCGGGTCGGATGCCATAGCTGCGGGTGGTACTCGACCAGGTCGTAGCCGATGCAGACGATCACGTCGGCCTGGTCGAAGCCCACGTTGACGTAGTCCTTCGACTGCAGGCCCACCGAGCCCAGCGCCATGGGGTGACGGAAGGGGATCACCCCCTTGGCCATGAAGGTGTTGGCCACGGGGATGTTGAGCCGTTCGGCGAGCCGGGCCAGGGCCTCGCTGGCGCCGGCACGGACCACGCCGTGGCCGGCGAGGATGATCGGGTGGTGCGCCTCGCTCAGCAGGCGGGCGGCCTGCTCGAGGCTCTTCTCGCAGGGCTCGCTGGTCCCGTTCGGGGTCACGGGGAGCGGGTCGGCGTAGCCGGCCTCCACCGGCATGGCCGCGACGTCCTCGGGCAGCTCGATGAAGCTTGCCCCGCCCTTGCCGGCCTCGGCGAACTTCGCCGCCCGCCGCACGGTCTCGGGAATGGCCGAGGGCGTGACCACGCGCGAGGCGTAGCAGGTGATCGGCTCGAACATCCGCACGAGATCCAGGACCTGGTGGGACTCCTTGTGCAGCCGGTCGATCCCCGCCTGCCCGGCGATCGCGATCAGCGGGGCGTGGTCCATGTTGGCATCGGCCACGCCGGTGACCAGATTGGTCGCGCCGGGACCCAGCGTGGAGAAGCACACCCCGGGCTTGCCGGTCAGCCGGCCGACGAGGTCGGCCATGAAGGCCGCCCCCTGTTCGTGGCGAGTGACGACCAGTTCGATCGACGACTCGTTGAGAGCGTCGACGAAATCGAGGTTCTCCTCGCCCGGGATGCCGAAGACGTACTGGACTCCCTCGTTCTCCAGGCAGCGCAGCAGCAGTTTGGCGCCGGTGCTCACTGCAGGGTCACTCCTGCTCGTCGCGGACCCGGTCGATCAGCTCGTCGACCACCTCGACCATCCGGGCATTGCCGCCGGCCAGTCGGCCGGTGACCAGGTAGCGCCCGTCGACCAGGATGGAGGGGACGCCCTGCATTCCGGCATCCTCGGCGATCTGTCCGGTCTTCCGGATCTGGTTGTTCACCGCGAAGCCGTTGTAGGCGTCGAGGAAGCCTTCGCGATCCACGCCCTGTTCGGCGTAGAAGTCGGCGATCGACTCGGTGTCGGCCAGCTTGCGGTCATTGCGGTGGATCGCATCGAACACGGCCGCGTGCGTCTCCTCGACCGCGTCGAGGGCCTGGGCCGCGTAGAAGGCCTGTGTCAGCGGCAGCCAGTGCTGGCCCAGGGCCAGCGCGCGGCGCTCGAAGACCACGTCATCGGCCAGATCCTCGAGCCAGGGCTCGATCTCGGCCTCGAGGTGGTAGCAGTGCGGGCAGCCGTACCAGAAGAACTCCTGCACCAGGACCTTGCCCTCCGGGGACTCGACATCGGTTTCCACCTCGCGGTAGCCGTCGCCTTCGGCGGCGGAGGCGGTGGCGGAAAGGGTCAGCGAGAGGCCCAGTATCAGGAGGGCGGGCAGCCTGGCCACGAGACCGATGACGGTGGCCAGGCGGGCAAAGCGGATCGAGGACATCGTGACAGCGGTCATTGGAATCATTCCGGTCGGTTGTCGGCGTTCATCGCCGGTTTTCTTCGAGGGGCCAGGTGAAAAAATCGGTCCCGTGAAACAAGTATGGGGCAAGCCCGCTGCGGTTGCAGCCGGCCGCCCCATCTTCCTCTCCGGGTCGGGCGGACGTCAGAGCTCGCCGTAGGAGTGCAGCCCGGAGAGGAACATGTTCACGCCGAGGAAGGCAAAGCTGGTGATCAGCAGGCCACCGATGCTCCACCAGGCCATGATCGGGCCGCGCCAGCCCTTGGTCAGGCGCATGTGCAGCCAGGCGGCGTAGTTGAGCCAGACGATCAGCGCCCAGGTCTCCTTCGGGTCCCAGCTCCAGTAGCCGCCCCAGGCCTCGGCGGCCCACATGGCGCCGAGGATGGTGGCGATGGTGAAGAAGGCGAAGCCCAGCGCGATGGCCTTGTACTGGATGTCGTCCATCACGGCCAGCTTGGGCAGGCGGTCGTTGGGTCCGTCGCCGCCCATCTTGTACTTGATCAGGTAGGCGATGCCGACCATCGCGGCGATGGCGAAGGTGCCGTAGCCGATGAAGTTGGCCGGCACGTGGATTTTCATCCACCAGCTGTTGAGCGCCGGGACCAGCGGCTCGATCACGTGAGCCGCCCGGTCATGCTGGTACCAGAGCAGGAAGGCCAGCGAGACGCCCACGATCAGCATCACGAAGCCGCCCAGGCTGCGGTTGTTGTAGCGCTTCTCGTAGTAGAGATAGAGCAGCGCGGTGAACACGGCGAAGACGATGAACACCTCGTAGAGGTTGCCCACCGGGATGTGGCCGTAGTCCATGTTGATCAGGTAGGACTCGCGCCAGCGGGAGAAGAAGCCGACGAAACCCATGACCGAGCCGGCCCACACCAGCGCCGAGCCGACCTTGAGTCCGTAGTTGGAGCGCGCCAGCGTGCCGATGAAGTAGGTGGGGATGGACAAAAGGTACAGCGTCACCATCCACATGGTCGCCGCGGTGCTCGAGAGCAGGAACTTGAACAGGAAGCTGGATTCCTGGAAGTCGGCCAGCGCCTCGCGCCCGATCGCACCATCTGCCCCGAGGGTGTTGTATTGCCAGAGCGCATACAAGGAGATGACGGCCACGATGCCGGTCAGCCAGCGCATCGCGGGCCAGATCCAGCCGACGAATGCCAGGAGCGCCGCCGTGCCGAACAGGGTGCCCGTGGTGTAGGCATCCAGTGCCTCGCTGTACTGGCCGAAGCCGATGATCGATGCGATGAGCACCGCCACGATCCAGACGGTGTCCACGAGCCCGAAACGCCGGGACTCGTCGATATGCGGGGAGGGTTGATACCCCTTGATCATCTGTTCGTTAGGGACAGACATAGCTGTTTTCTCCTGCGCGGATTGTCTTGCCGTCGGTCGACTCCATCAGCCCTTTTCAGGGTCTGACGGTGGGTTTTTCTGCTCGTTTGACCCGGTCTGGCGCTGAAGTTCATTGCTGAACTGGTCGAAGACCTGATCGAAGTCGATGTTCTTGCGGGCGTCGGTGCCGGCCACGATCAGCCGGTATTGGCCCGTGTCGTCATCATCCTCCGAGTCGGCCGGTCGGATCAATACCCACAGGCGACGGAAGTGGATGTAGAAGAGCATGAAGATGCCGAGGGTGAGCATAAGCGAGCCCAGGTACACCCAGAACATGCCCGGCGCACGCGTGATCTCCAGACCGGTGGACTGGATGTGATCGAAGCTCTTGGGGGCGACGAAGATCGGCGATCCGTAGTTCGGGATCACGGTGATGACGTCCAGGGCATCCTCGAAGAACTTCTCGTCACGGCGGCCGAATTCTTCGACGCCCTGTTCCTGCAGGGTCTCCATGTAGGTGCGCATCAGTACCGACTGCACCACCCGGAAGGAGGACTCGCGGGCCTGCTCGGTGCCCGGGCCGGTCATGCCGCGCTCGGCGAGCGACTGGTCGACGCGTTGCTCCAGCGCGGAAAAGCCCTCGTCGACGAACAGGGCAACCAGGCTGGCGATCGACCGGGCCGCGGAGTCCTCCACGTCCTGCTCCCGGTCGCCGGACTGCCCGGCCTGGCCGACGAGTTCGGCGGCGATCCGACGGACCTCGTCCTCGTCCTTGAGCTTGGCGTAGAAGGACATGAAGGTCTCGAGCGAGTTGTCGCGGTCGGCCGGGAGGAACAGGAACTGCTGCGGCCCGCCCGGGCTTGCCCGCAAGCCGCTGAGGAAGTAGCGGGTGCCCTCGAAGTCCACCGGCGAGAAGTAGTTCTCGTACTCGACGGCCTGGCCCGAGTCATCGCGCAGACGGAAGGTGACCGACGGACCGAAGTTGACGTTGTCGGCACGCGCCTTGCCGCCGCTGCTCGACGCGCCGAAGAAGGTGTTGGCCAGCCAGTCGGAGGTCGCTGCCATGAATCCGGCCCCGTCCTCGTCACCTTTTTCCTCGTTTTTCTCGCCGGAGACGCTGGCGGCACCCGGGCCGTCCTGTTCGAGCGATTCCTGCTGCTCGCGCGGGACCGGGTTGACGTTGTAGAGCGTGAAGTCCGTGAACTCGATCTTGTAGGTCTCGTCGCCGAACTCGAAGTTGCGCTCGTCGTTGACCTTGCCCTCGAGCTCCTGGCGGGTACCCGCCTGGCCGAGCAGCTGCCAAGCGTCGAAGGTGATCTCCGAACCGCCATCGCCGAAGCTCGACTGGAAGATGTTGTAGCCCTTGTACTTGAGAGGGTGATTGACCTGGATGGTCTCCTCGACGATCTCGCCGGTCTCCTTGTCGGTCAGCTTGATGTCGGAGTTGAAGGACTTGGGCATCCCCGTGTCGTAGTAGTCGATGTGGAAGTCCTTCACGTCGACGCGGAACGGGAGGTTCTGCACCACGTAGCCGTCCTTCAGGCCGATGAAGGCCACGTCGCCCCACTTGCCCTCCGGGATGTTGACCGAACCGCGGAAGCCCGCGAGCGACCCCTCGGGCAGGTGGCTTTCCTCAGGCACCTGGCTGACCGGGAGGTCGCGGGTCTCAACCTCGACCACCCCGAGGGTGTTGAGCAGCTTGAGGTACATCTTGCTGTCGAGCAGACCGCCGACCAGGATCACGACCATCCCGAGGTGGGTGAGCACGTAGCCGATGCGGTTCAGTCCGCCCTTGCGGGCGGCGATGAGCGTCTCGCCGTCACGTTCCTTGACCCGGGACTTGTAACCCAGCCGGTCGAGCAGAGCGCGGGTGCGGCTGGTGATCTCGTCGGCAGGCAGTTCGCTGTCGAACTGGCGCGAATGGGCGAAGGCCCGCAGCGACTTGGACTGCGCGTTGACCCGGAAGGCGCGCATGTCGCGCATGAAGTTCGGCGTGTTGCGAATCAGGCAGGCGCTGGTTGACGCGAGCAGGAACAGCAGGATGACCACGAACCAGCTCACCGAGTAGACGTCGAACAGCCCCAGGGTATTGAAGATCTCGAACCAGAACGGCCCGAACTCGATCAGGTAGTCGTTGAAGGGCTGGTTCTGCTGCAGCACGGTGCCGATCACCGAGGCGATGGCCAGGATCGCCAGCAGCGCGATCGCCAGGTTCATCGACGTCAGCCAGGTGTACAGGCGTGACCAGAGACTGCGAGGTCGGCGTTTCGGGGCGGATTGTGCCTGGGATGTCATCTGCGGGCCTTGAAATGATCTGGGAGCGAATGGATGCGTGTACCCGGCGGTGCGAGCAATCGATCACCGGGTGTGACGGACTTCCGCCATCGTGGTTCCCCGGCGCCCAATGGCCGGGGACGTTGCCGGACTTCGTGCCCGCCGGGTGCAGTCGCATCCGGCGTCCGCACCACCTGTGTCATCCCTGATCAGGCAGGCCTTCCGGGGCGTCGTCCCGCCCCGGAGCGGTTACTCGAACGTGGCGATGTGGGCGGCCAGTGCCTCGATTTCCTCGTCACTCAGGTCCGTGGCGACCGGGTACATGACTTCGGCCTTGCCGCCCTTGCGCGCCTCGCGGCGATAGTCCTTCAGGGACTGCGCCGTGTAATCCGCGCTCAGGCCGCGCATCGCCGGGAAGCCGGCCGGCTGGTTGCCGCGTCCCTCGGCGCCGTGGCAGGCCGCGCAGGCGGCGACGCCGTCGCGACCGTGGTGATAGAGCTTGCTGCCGAGGTCCGAGCCCTCGTCGGCCGGGTCGGCGACCTTGCGTTCCTGGGCGGCGTAATAGGCGGCGATGTCGCGGATCTGCTCGTCGCTCAGGTCGGCGGCCTGGGGCGCCATGACGTTGTTTTCCCGGTCACCGTCGCGGTAGGCGCGCAGCTGGGTTGCCAGGTAGTCGGCCGGCTGGCCCGCGATCGAGGGGAATGCCGGGTTGTTGCTGTTCCCGTTGTCGCCGTGGCAGGCCGCGCAGGACTGCGCGGCCTCGCGCCCGGCCTTCACCGAGCCTTCGTCGGCCTGGGCCGCGCCGGCGGCCAGGGAAAGCCCCAGGATCAGGCCGGTGGTGAAACGGCCGCGGCGCGGCATCGAACGGGTCACTGTCTTCATGGCTGCAGTCTCTGTTGTGTTCGCACCCGGGCGAGCCGCCTCGGGCCGCCCGGCTGTTCGCCGGTCGAAATCGACCCGTAATCAAACAGCATAAGCGGCTCGCTTGCAACCTCCTGCCGTGGCAGGATGATTGCCCCTTGGCCACTGTCACCACCCAGGTCCGTCCCATGTCCGAGAGTCCCCGCCCCCGCCCTGCCCGTCTGTTCGACTCCGCCAGCTTCATCAAGAGCGCCCCGCGACTGGAGGCCATCGGCGAGGATGACGGCGCCGAGGTCGCCTTTGCCGGCCGGTCGAACGCCGGCAAGTCGACGGCGCTGAACGCCATCGTGGGCCAGAAGGCACTGGCCCGGACGTCGCGCACCCCCGGGCGCACGCAGATGATCAACCTGTTCGGGCTCGGCGGCGAGACGGAAGGCGCGCGCTTTCGCCTGGTCGACCTGCCCGGCTACGGCTATGCGAAGGTGCCGGAGGCGGTCCGCCGGGCCTGGGGCGAGGCCATGGCCCAGTACTTCGCCGAGCGCCGCTCGCTGGTCGGGGTGGTGGTGATCATGGACATTCGCCACCCGGCCAAGGCGCTCGACCTGCAGATGCTCGAGTATGCCGTCGCTCGCGGCCTGCCGGTGCTGGCGCTGCTGACCAAGGCGGACAAGCTCGGCTTCGGGCAGGTCAAGCAGACCGTGGCCCGGATGCGGCGCGAGCATCCCCTGCCGGGCGTCGAGTGGATGGCGTTTTCCGGCGCGAAGGGCACCAATGTGCGCGAGGTCCGCGAGGTGATCGCCGGCTGGCTGGAGTCCGCCGTCGACTGACCCCCGATCAGACCGCCTCCAGCGTCAGGTCGGCCACCACCGGCAGGTGGTCGGAGATACGGCTGAGGATCGGGTCCCTTACCGCCTTCAGGCGGTGAGGGTGCAGTGGCCCGCGGATCCAGATCTGGTCCAGGGGCAGCAGGGGGCGGCTGGCGGGAAAGCTCCGCCGGGGCGGCAGCCGGATCAGTTGCCGGTGGAGGTCACGCAGGCTCCTGGCGCGTGGCAGCCACTCGTTGAAGTCACCGGCCAGGATCAGCGGCTCGTCGGCCGGCAGGTTCTCCAGGGCCTCGGCGAGGCGTCGACCCTGCTCGCGCCGCTCGACGAGGCCCAGCCCGAGGTGCACCACCCAGCAGTGAAGGATCCCGGCCGGGGTGCTCAGTCGGGCACGCAGGGCGAGCCGAGGTTCGCGGGCGCCATGGGACAGTTCCAGCCGATCGTCCGCGACCAGCGGCCAGCGTGACAGGATCAGGTTGCCGAAGCCGGTGATCTCGTCGGGCCGGTGGACGCAGCCGCGCTCGTGCGTGGGGGCGAAGAGCCAGTGCGGAAACTCCGGGCGCAGCGCGCGCAGGAGGCGGTCCCGGCCGGGGTCGTCGACCAGGTTGGCTTCCTGCAGGGCGATGATGTCCGGGTGCAGCCAGCGGATCACCCGGGCGGTGCGCTCGGGGGTGTAGCGCCCGCGATGGTCGATGCAGCTGTGGATGTTCCAGGTCATCACCCGCAGCCGGGCCGCGGCATGGGCCGGATCCCGGCTCATGACGACCCCGAGGCCTGCTCGCGCAGTGCCAGCCAGCGTGACAGGCCCCAGCCGATGCCGATGAACACGACGGTCAGCAACACCAGCACGGCGATGGCCGTCGGCCCGGGGTCGAGCAGGGTGCGCAACAGCTGGTCGGAGAACACTGTCAGGGCGATCGTGCCGGGCAGCAGGCCCAGCAGGCTGCCGATGATGAAGTCGCGGGCCTGGATGCGGCTGGCCCCGGCGACCAGGTTGACCATGGTAAACGGGGCGACGGGCATCAGTCGCAGGGAGAAGATCGTCAGGACACCCCGCCTGGCCAGGTGCCGGCTGACCTGGTCGAGACGCTTGCCGGCGAGTCGGCGCAGTGCCTCGGCGCCGAGCAACTGCCCGGCGAAAAATCCCATGATGGCGGCCATCAGCAGCGCGCCGTAGGCCAGGCCGAATCCCGTCCAGGCACCGAAGAGCAGGGCCGCGGCGACGATCACCGGCGTGGCGGGCACGCCGACGAGCAGGCCCGCGGTCGCCAGCGCGAGGAACAGCCACACGCCGCCCTCCATGTGGCGCAGGCCGGCCAGCCGGTCGAGGACTTCCCGTGGGGCGACCTGCTCGCCCAGGGGAGTGAGGCGCAGCACGAGGGCGATCGCCACCAGTGCGGCGATCACCAGGGCGAAGGCCGTGGCCTTGCGGCGCAGCGGACGGCGCGACCTGCCTTCGATGAACATGTCGATCAGTTCCTCCGGCGGGCGCGCTCGCTCGGGATCGATCACGGCCGAGTCCGGCACCTGCCGGTCAAGCGATTCGTCCAGGGTGATGTCCAGCGTTTCGAGCCAGCGGCCATGGCCCGGCTGGTTCAACGTCTCGATGGCACGGATCGTCGAGCCTTCCCGTCTCTCGGCCTCGGCTACCTGCGAGCGCGTGACGCCCAGGTGTTCGGCCAGCAGCTCGTGGCGCATCGAGGCGATGGCCTGCCGGGCGCGCTCGCTGTCGCCGAGCAGCGACAGGTTGAGTTCGCTGTCGAAGCCCATCGAGCGGTTGGAGGTGTTCGCCGAACCGAGATTGAGGTGATCGTCGTCGGCGATCACCAGCTTGCTGTGCAGGCTGACCATGTCGGGCTCGAGCCCTTCCACCGCCGCGTAGAGGATGCGCAGGCGGCCGTGCCGGTCGGCCTCACGCAGCCGTTCGATCAGCCGGGCGCGGAGCACGTCCATGGTCATCCGTTCCAGCCAGCCGTCCTTTTCCCGCGGCAGGACCAGGATCACCTCGGGGCCTGCCGGCTGCTCGAGGCTCTCGACCAGGGCCTCGCCGACACGGTGGCTGGTGAAGTACTGGTTCTCGATGTAGATGCAGCGACGTGCCGTGCCCACCATCCGGCACAGCGTGATCTCGATCTCGCGCACTTCGGGCTGCCCGTGATAGGCCGGCAGGGTGCGCGTGATGCCGACCGAGGCGTTCTCCAGCGCCACCGCGACCCGTTGCCCGGGCCAGGGCGGCGAGCCGGACGGGGCCTCCGGGGGGGCGACCGACCGGCCGGTGGCCCGCTGCCAGCGGTCTCGGGCCAGCTCGCCCAGGTCCCGGCAGACCGGCCCGGTCACGGCGAGGGCAAGATCGTGGAACGGTGGGTAGGGATGCCCGTCCGGGTCCTGGCGGGCGGCGTCGCCTGGGGCGTGGGCACGGCGATCCCAGCGCCACTTGGACGGGTCGAACCCGCCGACCAGCGCCGCCCGGTCGTCGACCACCAGCAGCTTCTGGTGGTGCGAGGCACCCAGCGGGTGCCGGCCGTCGAACTTCACGTGCAGGCGCGGGTGGCGGGAAAGCGGCCGGTTGAACAGCGGCAGCCATTCCCGCTCGAAGGCGTAGATCATGGCGAAGTCCCAGGGCAGGAGGTGGATCTCCAGTTCCGGGTTGTCCGCCAGGGCCCGATGCAGGACACCGGTGAGATGAGTGGGGCCCTGCTCGGCCTCGTCCGGTCCGTACATCCTCACCCGGCTGTCCACGTCCCAGCAGAGGATGAGCGCCTGCCGCCGCGCGCCGGCCAGCATCTCGGCGAAGGCCGGGAACCAGTTCTCCCCGTCGACCACCAGTCCGACCCGGTCGGCCCGGCTGAGCCGCCAGAAGCCGTCGCCGGCCCGTGGGTCGGAGGTCAGCGCGGCATCGCGGGATGGCTGGTCGTCGGTAGTCTGCATCGGCTCGGCGTAGGCACTTCGCTGGAAACGGGTCCGGGGGTACGGACAGATGCTAGTCCAGACCCTCGCCGGTATCGCGTCTCAACTCCCGGAGGCGAGCAGCGTCCACCAGGTCACCGCGCTGATGGCGCACCAGGCCACCGGCAGGACCGCCAGCCGCCAGCGCCCCGGGCCGGCGGTCATCAGAACCAGCCCGAGGGTGGCGATGGCGGTTGGATCGGGGGCCAGCGCGAACAGTTCCACGCCCGCCGCCCCGCGGTGCGCGAACAGGCCGGCCAGCGGGTGGAGAACCATTCCCCAGAGCAGCAGCGCCAGCCCGGGCCACCAGCCGGCCGAGCGACGGTCGACGCGCAGGCCGGTATCGGCAGACGTGAGCAGCAGGAGCAGGGACTGGGCGACGAACACGGCTGCCAGCCAGTGCGCGGCGAGATTGATCTCGGCGTAGAGCGGGAAGAACCGCCAGGTCACCAGTGCCCAGGCGGCGGCCAGCCCCGCGGCCGCCGCCCGGTGTGCCCGGTGCTGCCGTCCCGTGGCCAGCAGCACGATCCCGACAGCGAGCGCCGGCAGCAGGACCTGTCCCGGCCAGACCGCCAGGTTGAGTCGCTCGAACAGTCGCAGGTAGCTCTCCGGCGAGAACATCAGGAGGTCGGCGGGGCGGTAGCTCAGCCAGGTCTCCATCGACGCCTCAGAGGCCGCGGACGTGCTCGACCATGCGCCGGCGCATGGCCTCGTCGGGCAGCGGGCCGGCGAGTGCGCCCATGTTTTCCCGCATGTGCTCGACCCGGCTCGTGGCCGGGATGGCGCAGGTCACGTCCGGGTGGGCGGCGATGAACTTGAGCAGGAACTCGGCCCAGTTGTGCATCCCGGCCTCGGGTGCCCAGTCCGGGAGCGGATGGCGCTTGACCCGGTCGATCAGCCTGCCGCCCTGGAAGGGGCGGTTGGCGATGAAGGCGATGCCCTTCTCCCGCGCCAGCGGCAGGATGCGGTCTTCCACCTCGCGGTTGGCCAGGCTGTAGCTGGCCTGGACGAAGTCGATCGGGTAGTCGCGCATGATCCGTTCGATGTCGTCATGCCGCCGGCCGTGCGAGGTGGTGATGCCCACGTAGCGCAGTCGCCCGCTCTCGCGCATCGCCAGAAGCGTTTCCATGTGCGCCTCCCAGGCGACGAGGTTGTGGATCTGCATCAGGTCGAAGCGCTCGATGCCCCAGAGGCCTGCGGAGCGCTCGATCTGGGCGCGCCCCTTGCTGCCGGAAGGCGTCCAGACCTTGCTCGCCGCGAACAGGTCGTGCCGGCCCTCCAGGCGCTCCAGGGCATGGCCGATGACCGCCTCGGCGGAGCCGTACATGGGCGAGGAGTCGACCAGCCGGCCGCCCCGCTCGAAGAAGGTGCGCAACACCGCCGTTCGTCGGGCGCGGGCGGCCTCGTCCTGCCCCACGTTGAAGGTGATCCAGGTGCCCATGCCGATCACCGGCAGCCGTTCGTCGCTGGCCGGGATGGCACGGGTGATCGTGCCGTTCGGCGACGGTGAGTCGCTGGCCCGGGCGAGCGCCGGGAGCGTGCCCAGCGCCAGCGCGCACCCGGCCAGCCGGAGCAGCCGTCGCCTTCCGGGCAGGTGGGAGGCGTCAACCATGGTCGGTCGTCTTTGCCCGCGCGGTGCGATCTGGTCGGGTCATTCGCGACTCCCTCCTTCGGATGGGTTTCAGGCATGGAAGGTAGGCCGATCCGGCCCGCTTTGCCACCGGCCTGTCCGCCGGTCCGACACGGTCGTCCATCAGTCTATTCATGTATTTGATAATGCCGGTATAAATAGTTATTTCCGGTCCTGCCGGGCGCGGACTAATGTTTTCGAATTAACGAAAAACAAGAACGAGGGGTCCACACGAAGGGAAACCCCGATCGCTCCCCCGGCCGGG
>NZ_JBKGYT010000029.1:0-22283 GCF_046545975.1 Guyparkeria sp.
AAGCCCCGGCCCAGTACCAGTGGACCTACCGCCGCTTCCGGCGCCAGGCCGCCGGCCGGCAGCGCCGCGTACAACGACGAGAGGACTGAGGAACACCGTTTGCGCCTGGACTCGTGCCCCGCCGGGGCCGGCCGCTGACGCGTCCTTCGTGCGCAAGGCGCGCCCCCACCGGAACCCTGGAGATCTGTGCGAGCCGGCCTTGCCGGCGAATCGCGCCGCGGGCGCGACCCCGTGAACGGCGTCCTTCCCCCGGTCAGCGTCGGTAGCGTTCGCTCTCCCCGGGTGGAGTGGTCTTAAAGTACTTCAGCGACCACATCAGCTGGACGGGGTCGTCCCGGACCAGTTCCTCGATCACCCGGTTGATCGCCGTGGCCGCCTCCCGGTCGGCGCTCGCCGGCAGCTCCACCGGGTCGAGAAAGCGCAGGCGATACCGCCCCGTCGTCTCGTCGAGCTGCCCGATCACCGGGTAGACCGGGCAGCGGGCCGCCCTCGCCAGCTTGCCCGCCAGCGGCAGGGTGGCCTTTTCCACGCCGAAGAACGGCGCGAACACGCCGTGCCCCCCACCCAAGTCCTCGTCGGCGATGTAGAAGAAGCTCCGCCCGCCGCGCAGGGCCTTGAGGTGCGGCCCCATGCCGCGCTCGCGCGGCAGGGCCTGGGTGCCGTGGCGGGTGCGCATCCCGGCGAACCACCAGTCGATCACCGGGTTGTCGGCGAAGGGCTTGTAGATGGTCGATCCCTCCACGGTCTCCGCCAGCATGGCCGCGGCCCATTCCAGGCCGACGCTGTGCACGGTGAGGATCAGGCCGGGCTCGCGGCGCAACCGGTCGAGCACCGGCTGGTTGGCCACGTCGGTCTGCCGGGTCAGTTCGCCGCGGCGGGCACGTCGAATGCGGCCCAGGTCGACTAGGGCGAGGAAGTGCAACTCGAGGTGACGACGGACCCACTCCTCGCGGACATCGGCCGGTTCTTCAGGGAAACACAGGGCCAGGTTGGTCCGCACGATGCCGACCCGACGGGGATTGAAGCGCCGGTACAGTCGCGCCAGCAACCCGGCGAACGCCCGGCGCGGCCGGTGTCCCGTGAAGGCGAACAGGTGCAGCAGCCCGATCGCCAGCCAGGTCGGCCAGAACCGCGGTGCGACGAAACCCCACCGGAATGCCGTCGGCCCGGATTGCGAACGTCGGCCCGTCATCGGCGCCAGAACATCGGCAGCAGGATGGCCAGTACGGTGAAGATCTCGAGACGGCCCAGGATCATGCCGATCATGCCCAGCCACAGCACGGTGGTGGACTCCGAGGCGAAGTTGCTGGCGACCGATCCCACGCCCGGGCCGAGGTTGGCCAGGGTGGCGATCACCGCCCCCAAGGCGGACTCGATGTCCATGCCGGTCATCAGCATGGCGAAGAACAGGACCAGGAAGGTAAACATCCAGGCGGCGAAGAAGGCCCAGACCGCGCTGATCACCCCCGGATCGAGCGGGCGGCCGCCGAGACGCACCACGAACACGGCATGGGGATGGACGAGACGACGGACCTCGTTGATGCCCTGGCGGGCCAGCAGCATCACCCGCACCGACTTCAGCCCTCCGGTCGTGGAGCCGGCGCAGCCGCCGATGATCGTCGTCATGATCAGCAGCAGCATCAGGAACGGGCCGAACGCCGTGTGATCGGTGGCGGTGTACCCGGTGGTCGTGGCGAAGGAAACCAGGTTGAACAGGTGCAGGCGGACCGTGTCGATCCAGCTGCCGTCCGGAAAGTTCGCCATGAAGAAGCCGATGACGATCACGGCCACCGCGGCCATCCATCCGAGGAAGAAACGCACCTCGGCGCTGGTGAAGTAGCCCTCCAGCGTGCCCCGCCGCAGGGCGACGAAGTGCAACGCCATCGGCGTGGCGCCCAGGATCATGAACACCATGGCGGTCACTTCCATGAGAGCGTTGTCGAAGTGGCCGAAACTGGCGTCGTGGGTGGAGAAGCCCCCGGTGGCCACGGTGGAGAAGGCGTGGCTGACGGCATCGAACCAGGTCATGCCCTGGATCTTGTAGACGAAGGCGCAAAGCACGGTGATGCCGGTGTAGACGAGCCAGAGCGCCTTGGCCGTCTCGGAGATCCGGCCCGACAGGCGCGAGTCCTTGATCGGCCCGGTCATCTCGCCCTTGTAGAGCTGCATGCCGCCCACGCCCAGCAGCGGCAGGAAGGCGACCACCAGCACGATGATCCCCAGGCCGCCCAGCCACTGGAGCTGCTGGCGATAGAACAGCAGCGAGCGCGGCAGCTCGTCGAGCCCGGTGATCACCGTCGCCCCGGTGGTGGTGATCCCCGAGACCGACTCGAAGACCGCCTGCGGGAAGGAGAGCCCCAGGTCGGGCTGCAGGTAGAACGGCGTCGATCCGATCAGCCCGAGGACCACCCAGAACGACACCACGATCAGCAGGCCGTCGCGCAGCTTGAGCTCGCGGCGATACTGCCGCGTCAGCGCCCAGAACACCGCGCCCAGCGAGACGCTGATGACGAAACTCAGGGTGAAGGGCGTGAGGTCGGGATCGCCCATCACCCAGCCGACGAACCACGGCGGGATGAAGGTCAGGCCGAAGACCATCAGCAGGATGCCGAGTATGCGAATGACGATCAGGGCTTGCATCGGTCGCTCTAGAAGAAGCCGAAGCCGACCGAGAACAGCTGCTCGATGCCGTCGATCCGGTCCTTGTCGGTCAGGAACAGCACCACGTGGTCATCGGGTGCGATCACCGTGTCGTGGTGGGCGATCATGACCTCGTCATCGCGCAGGATGGCGCCGATGGTCGTGCCCCGGGGCAGGTCCAGCTCGTCAATACGCCGCCCGACAACCCGCGAGGTGTTCTCGTCGCCGCGGGCGATGATCTCGATCGCCTCGGCGGCCCCGCGACGCAGCGAGTGCACGCTGACCACGTCCCCGCGGCGCAGGTGGGTGAGCACCTCGCCGATGGTGATCTGGTGCGGGGAGAGCGCGATGTCGATCGCACCCATCTCGATCAGGTCGACGTACTCCGTCCGGTTGACGATGCACATCGCCCGCCGTGCGCCGAGCCGCTTGGCCAGCATCGAGGCGAGGATGTTGTCCTCGTCGTCGTTGGTCAGGGCGAGGAAGACGTCCGTGTCCTCGATGTTCTCCTCCTCGAGCAGCTCCGTGTCCGAGGCATTGCCCGAGAGCACGATGCTCCGGTCGAGCACGGCCGACAGCTCCCGCGCCCGGCGCAGGTTGTGGCTGATCAGCTTGACCTGGTACTCCGATTCCAGCCGGCCGGCCAGCGCGCCGCCCACGTTGCCGCCGCCGGCGATCATGATCCGCTTGTAGGGCTTGTCCAGCGGACGCATCACGCTCATCACGCGGCGGATGTCCGCCTTGCGGGCGAGGAAGAACACCTCGTCGCCGGCAAGCAGGCGCGTGTCACCCTCCGGCGGCACCGAGGTGTTGTGCCGGTAGATGGCCGCGACCCGGGTCTCGGTGCCCGGCAGCAGTTCGCGTAGCCGGTGGATGGGCTCGCCCACCATCGGTCCGCCGCGATCGACCTCCATGCCGATGAGCAGCAGCCGCCCGTCGCCGAACTCCCGGACCTGCAGGGCATCGGGGTACTCGATCAGGCTGGCGATGTAGTCCTTGATCAGCCGCTCGGGGCTGATGATGAAGTCCACCGGGATGGCGGCCTTGTCGAACAGCGCCGGGTGATCCTGATAGTCGGTTGCGCGGATCCGCGCGATCTTGGTGGGCGTGTGGTGCAACGTCCAGGCCACCTGGCAGGCGAGCATGTTGGTCTCGTCGGAACTGGTGACGGCGATCAGCACGTCCGCATCGGCGGCGCCGGCCTCGTCGAGCACGTCGGGCCGCGACCCGAGCCCGGTGACGGTGCGGATGTCGAGCCGGTCCTGCAGCCAGCTCAGTGCATCGGCGTCGGTATCCACCACGGTGACGGAGTTGTCGGTCTCGTTCGCCAGGGCCGTGGCCACCGAACTGCCCACCTGCCCTGCTCCGAGTACGATGATCTTCATGTGGCCTCTCGCCGCGTTGCCTGTCGCCGCCCGGTCATGTCCCGGCCCCGGCGGAACGCTCCCCGGTCTGGATGCCGAGGGACTTCAGTTTCCGGTAGAGATTGGTGCGCTCCATCCCGGTGCGGCGGGAAAGCTCGGTCATGGAACCGTCGGCGTTCTTCAGCTGCGCCAGCAGGTAGCGCCGCTCGAACTCGTCGCGTGCCTCGCGCAACGGCAGATCGAGGTTGAGGGCCACCAGCGGCGGCCCGTTCTCGCCGTTCTCGCCCTCAACCGGCGCCAGCCCGAGTGCCCGCTGCACCTCCTGCTCGTCGATCACCTCGCCGCTGCCGAGGATCAGCAGGCGCTGCACGAGGTTCTTCAGTTCGCGGACGTTGCCGGACCAGTGATGGTAGCGAAGCAGGTTGCGCGCACCAATGGTCAGCTCGCGCCGCGGCAGGCCCTCCACCTGGTGGGCCGACTCCAGGTAGTGTGCCAGCAGGACGGGGATGTCCTCGGGATGCTGCCGCAGCGGCTCGATGTGGATCGGCACCACCGAGAGGTGGTAGTAGAGGTCCTCGCGGAAATTGCCGGCGCGCACCTCGGCCTCGAGATCCTTGCGGGTCGCGGCGATGACGCGCACGTCGACCCGCACCGGCTCGTTGCCGCCGACGCGGAAGAACGACTGGCTCTCCAGCGCCGAGATCAGCTGCATCTGGGTCTGCTCGTCCATGTCGGCGGCCTCGGCGATGAACAGCGTGCCGCCGTTCGCCTGCTCGAGCAGCCCGTAACGGACCCGGCCGTCCTGCTCGGCGCCGAACAGCTCCACCGCGGCGTTCTGCCGTCCGGAGACCGCGCTGCCGCCCGTATCGACGAAGGGGAAGTGCCGGCGGGCCGAGTGCCGGTGGATGAAGCGCGCCAGCGCCTGCTTGCCGGTGCCCGGCTCGCCGGAGATCAGCACCCAGGCGTCGTGCGAGGCCACCTTGATCGCCTGTTCGCGCAGCCCCTGCATGTACTCGGAGTCACCGATGAGGTCCAGCGGGTCAAGCTCGCCGCGCTTGAGGGCGGCGTTCTCCTGCGCCAGGCGGCGGTTGTCGAGGGCGTGCTCGATCAGCAGCAGCAGCTTGTCGAGCGAGATGGGCTTCTCGATGAAGTCGAAGGCCCCGAGCCGGGTGGCCTCGACGGCGGTCTCGACGGTGCCGTGGCCGGACATCATGATCACCGGCCAGACCAGCTGGTCGCGCTCGTGCCACTCGCGCAGCAGCCCGATGCCGTCGGTTCCCGGCATCCAGATGTCCAGGAGGATCAGGTCCGGGCGACGCACGGCGATCGAGGCCCGTGCCTCGACGGCGTCACCCGCGCTGCTTACCGTGAAGCCCTCGTCCTCGAGCACGTCGACCAGCAGATTGCGGATCTCGATCTCGTCGTCGACGACCAGGATGTGTCCGATGCTCATTCGTCAGGAAATCCCCGTTTGTCCATTAACCCGACTCCCCGCCCTTCCATGCTACCGCGACCGGACCGGGTCCGCCCGGCCACCCGCGACGCCTTCGCGCCCCGAGGCGAGCGGTAATCGAATCGTAACGCGTGCACCGCGATTGGCAAGCTGCGCGCCGGCCAGGGAGTCATCGGCCTGCGGTCGCTCGACCGCGTTCCAGGCATGCACCGCGCCGGCATGCTCCTCGACGATCTTCTTGACGATGGCCAGCCCCAGCCCCGAGCCCTTGGGCCGGGTGGTGGCATAGGGCTCGAACAGGTGGTCGAGCATGTCCGACGGGAAGCCCGGCCCGTTGTCGGCCACCAGCAGCTCGGCGATGCGATCACCATCCTCGCCCACGACTCGCAGCCCCACCAGCACCCTCGAGCCGTAGTCCACCGGACCGCGCTCGGCCAGCGCCTGGCTGGCGTTGCGAATCAGGTTGTGAAGCAGCTGCCGCAGCCGGTTGGCATCACCCTCGACCCACACCGGCCCCTCGGCCTCGCAGCGCAGGCGCACCTTCACCGCCGTGTTGCCGCGGTAGAGCTCGACGACCTGCGCGGCCAGCGCGGCAAGGTCGATCCGCTCCAAGCGCACCTCCGGTGGGCGGGCATACTCGGCGAACTCGTTGACCATCTGCTTCATCGCGTCGACCTGGGCGATGATCGTCGCCGTCGCCCGGTCGAGAATCGGCCCGTGCGTGTCGTCCAGCTGCGGCAGGATGCGCCGGCGCAGCCGTTCGGCAGACAGGCCGATCGGCGTGAGCGGGTTCTTGATCTCGTGGGCCAGCCGCCGTGCCACCTCCGACCAGGCCGCGTCGCGCTGCGCCTGGATCAGGGCCGTGACGTCCTCCAGCACCACGACGTAGCCACCGGCCTCGGCGTCACTCCCCGGCGGCAGGGCGGCCAGCCGGGCAAGCAGCACCTTCCGCCCGGAACCGTTCATGATGCGCACCTGCGCCTCCAGCGTCTCGCCCGGGTGCGGCACGCCGGCCTCCATCGCCCCCTCGAACGCCTCGCACAGCGGGCGCAGGCTGGGGTGCTCCAGGCAGATCTCCTCGAAGTTGCGCTCGAACAGTTCCTCGCCGTCGATCCCGAGGATGTGCTGACTGGCCGAGTTGCCGCTGATCACGCGCCCGTCGAAGGACAAGGTCAGCACGCCCGAGGAGAGGTGCTGGATCACCGTGTCGAGGTAGTCGCGCTCCTTGTCCGCCAGCTCCTGCAGTTCCCGCATGACGTCGTGCGCCCGGCGCACCCTTGCGGTCATGGTGTTGAACGACTGCACCAGCTGGCCGAGATCGTCGCGCCGGTCGACCGGCAGGCGCAGGCTGTAGTCGCCCTCGGCCACCGCCCGGGTGCCGGCCGCGAGCTCGCGAATGGGGCTGAGCAGCCGGCGGGCGGCGAGGAATGCCAGCCACACGGCGGTCAGCAGCGAGAGCAGCAGGGCCAGGGTCAGTGCCAGCGAGAAGGTCTGCTTGAGCGACTTGTGCAGGAAGACCAGTTCGCGGTAGTCGTCGAAGGCCGCCTGCACGCTCTTGGAAAGCTCGTTGGCCTCGCCGGGCACGTCGAACAGGGCCTGCAGCACACGCTTGCCGCCTTCACTGGTCAGCCCCGCCTCCAGCGGCACCACCACCCGGATCTGCAGGTTGCCGTCACCGCCCGGGTCCAGGCCGATGAAATCCCGGCCGGAGCGGGCATGGGCCAGCGCGGTCTCATCGGCCCGGGCGGGCACGATGTCCTTGGGATCGTCCGACGACGAGGCGACGATCAGGTTGCGCTGGCCGAGGATGGTCATCTCCTGCGCCCCGGTGTCGCGACGGATCTGCGAGAGCTCGATGGCGATCAGTTCCGACCCGCCGTCACGCAGCTGCCTCGCCGCGCGGCGGGTGTCGTCGAGCGCCTGGCGCATGCGGCCGTCGAAGGACATCTGCGAGAGCGACAGGGCATCGGTCATGGCCTGCTCGACCTGCACGTCGAACCAGGAGTCGATCCCCCGCTGCACGAAGGTGAGCGAGAAGTAGAAGACGATGACCACCGGCACCGCGGCCAGCGACACGAAGGTCAGCACCAGGCGGGCGGTGAGGCGCGCCCCGGGCTTGCCCCGGCGATAGTCCCGGATCAGCCGGAGAATGTGGGCGACCACCACCAGCGCGAGGAACAGCAGTCCGGCGGCACTGACCCCCAGCAGGGTCAGGAAGAGCCCCTCGGGCTGCTCGACGGCGCGCAGGGAGTCGGAGACCAGGTAGAGGAGCACCAGCAGGAGCACCACCACCATGGCGCTGACCACGGGGATGAGCCGGCGGACCATCTTCCTGATGCCGCGCCCCCGTCTCATTCGTCGCGCTCTCCCGACAGGCTCCAGAGGAACCAGTCACTGTCGAGGTCCCAGGCCGGGTTGATCAGGGCCGGCACTCGAAGGGGCAACGGCAGCTTGTTGACCTCCAGGCGGATGCGCATCCGTCCCAGCAGCCGCCGCCCCCTGCCATCCAGCTGCTCCCAGCGGGCCAGGCGCCAGGCTCGGATGCGGGACAGCGAGGCGACCGCGCCCGACAGGTCGGTGAACGTATGGGTCTCCCGGGCGGCGAAGTCGGTCACCATCCAGGTCTGCGACAGGGCGTGGTACTCGAGTTTCAGGCGGCGCTTGCCGCTCGCCAGCCGACGGTCCCACAACCACTCCCGCGGCTCGGCGATATCGGCCTCGAGCACCAGGTTCAGGGCGATGGAGTTGCGCATCGCCTCGATGACCTCCTGGCTCGGAGAAATGGCCAGATCCGCGTCCAGGAACACGACCCCGTCACGCACCTCGGCGTGGACGTCCACCACGCGGGCCCCACCCCAGGCCGCCTGCCCGAGCAGCAGGACGGGCAGCAGCAGGCCCAGGCACCAGCGGGCAGGTCTCGTCGCGACGTTCATCCGCTCGACCCTCGCTTTTCCAGCACGGCGTAGTAGAAACCGTCGTGACCGTCGATCTCGGGGAACAGCTGCCGCCCGACGGACTGGGCCTCACCCCACTCGACCTCCATGGCGGGGGCCAGGGCATCGGGGTGATCGCGCAGGAACGCCTCCATCTGGCCGGCGTTCTCGCGGCGCAGGATCGAGCAGGTCGCGTAGACCATGCGCCCGCCGGGACGCAGCAGCGGCCAGAGCCGCTCGAGAATCTCGCGCTGCCGTCCGACCAGCGCCTTGACGTCCTCGGGACGGCGCAGGCGCTTGATGTCCGGATGACGGCGGATCACCCCGGTGGCCGAACAGGGCACGTCGGCCAGGATCCGGTCGAAGGCGGCCGGGTGGTCGATGGTCTGCGTGGCGATGTCGGCACACACCAGTTCCGCGTAGCGGCCCGCGCGCTCGAGATTGTCCTGGACCCGGGCCAGTCGGGTGACATCGACGTCCACGGCCATCATCTCGAGTGTCGGGACGGCGTCGAGCATCGCCAGCGTCTTGCCGCCCGGGGCGCAGCAGGCGTCGAGCACCCGCTGCCCCGGCGACAGGTCCATGAGTTCGGCCGCCAGCTGCGCGGCCTCGTCCTGCACGGAAACCAGCCCCTGGTGGAAGCCCGGCAACCGTTCGATATCCAGCGGGCGGGACAGAACGATGCCGTGGCGGGCATGGCGGGTGGGGTGGGCCTCGATCGACAGCTCGGCGAGCCGGCCGAGGTAGCCCTCGACGCTCTCCGCGGAGGCATTGACCCGCAAAGTCATGGGGGGATGGGTCGCCAGACGGCCACCGATCTCGATGGCGAACGCCTCGCCCCAGTCGGCGGCCAGCATGCCGAACAGCCATTCCGGCAAGCGGGCCTGCACGTGGGCGGGCGCCTGGTCGAACGGCATCTCGTCGGCCTCGATCTGGCGCACGGCCCGCCGCAGCACGGCATTGACCAGGCCGGTCGCCCAGTTCTGGTTGATCTCGCGGGCGGCGTGCACGCAGGCATTCACCACGCGGGAGGGTTCGCGCCGGGACCCGGTCAGCCGCTCCAGGCCGACCAGCAGCAGCATCCCGACCTCCGCCCCCTTCGAGGACAGCGGACGGTCGAGCAGCGCCTCGCGCCAGTACACCAGCCGCTCGTAGTGGCGCAGCACCTCGAAACTCATCGCCTGGATGACGCTGCGGTGGCCCGACTGGGCCCGGGCGGTCAGATCGGGGAGAACGCCGTCGAGCGAGCGCCCCCGCTCGACCACCTGCAGGAGCCCCTCCGCGACGAGGGCCTCGGGCGAGCGGGGCCGAGGATCCTGCCCCCCGCGCCGCTTCGGGCGGCCGCGACCGCCGCCGGGGCGAGACTGCTCCGATTCAGCCAAGCATCACCCCCTCGAGCGATCGGCCCCGGGCGAAATCCGCCGCGCTGACGGGACGCCCACCGGCCCGCTGCACACTGGTCAGCACCAGCCAGCCGTCGCCGCTCTGCACCGCGAAGCCGTCCTCGGTCAGTTCCATCACCTCGCCGGGCTCGCCCTGGCGCGTCGGCGTGGCCAGTCTCGAACCCCATATCCGCAGGGGCTTGCCCTCGAGCTCGGTCTGCGCCACGGGCCAGGGGTTGAAGGCCCGCACCCGCCGCTCGATCAGGTCGGCCGGCTCGCGCCAGTCGACGCGGGCCTCGGGCTTGGCGAGCTTGGCCGCGTAGCAGGCCTGCGCATCGTCCTGGGGCTCGGGCGCTTCGCTGCCCTCGATGATCCGGGGCAGCGCCTCGATCAGGGCGGTGGCCCCCAGCGGGGCCAGCCGGTCGTGCAGGCTGCCCGCCGTGTCATCGCCGTGGATCGGCTCGACCAGCTTGTGCCACATCGGCCCCGTGTCCAGCCCTGCCTCCATCTGCATGATGGTGATGCCGGTCTCGGCATCTCCCGCCTCGATGGCCCGATTGATGGGTGCCGCTCCCCGCCAGCGCGGCAACAGCGAGGCATGGATGTTCACGGCGCCCAGCCGCGGCATGTCCAGCACCGCCGGCGGGAGTATCAGCCCGTAGGCCGCCACCACCAGCAGGTCGGGACGGTAGCCCGCCAGCCGTTCCTGCGCCGTGGCATCGCGGAGGGTCAGCGGCTGCTCCACCGGCAGCCCCAGCTCGAGCGCCGCCTGCTTGACCGGCGGCGCGGTGAGCTTCTTGCCCCGCCCGGCAGGACGGTCGGGCTGGGTGTAGGCAGCGACCAGCTCGAGCCGCTCGCCGCCGACCTCGTCCAGCCGGGCCAGCGCCTCGAGGGCCGGCACGGCGAAATCGGGAGTCCCGCAGTAGACGACGCGGAGGCTCATACGCGCTCCCGGCGCAGGGCCTTTTCCATCTTCTTGCGGATGCGCTGCTGCTTGAGCGGCGAGAGGTAGTCGATGAACAGTCGCCCGTCGAGGTGGTCGAGCTCGTGCTGGAAGCAGATGGCCAGCAACCCGTCGAGCTCCCGTTCGAAGGCCTTGCCCTTCTCGTCGCGGGCCCGCACCAGGATGCGCTCGGCACGGGAGACGGTCTCGTTGACCCCCGGGATCGAGAGGCAGCCCTCCTCGGACTCCACCGTCCCGGCGCGCTCGACGATCTCCGGATTGACGAAGGCCATGGCGCCACTGCGGTCCTCGCTCACGTCGGCAACGAACAACCGACGATGCTCGTCGACCTGCGTCGCCGCCAGCCCGATGCCCCGCTCCTGGTACATGGTCTCGAACATGTCGGCCACCAGTTCGGCGAGGGCGGGCTCGAAGGAATCGACCGGCCGGGCGATCTCGCGCAGCCGCTCGTCGGGGTAGATCAGGATGTCTCGCAGACTCATACGTCAATCACCGGAATCAATTGCCCTCTGACCGCGAACAGGCTGGACTGTGAGGGCGAAATCTTTTACAACAAGCCGCATTTGGGGCTACATTGTACGCGAGCCTGAGCTCGGCAGAACCAAGAATATCTATTGTCGACAACCCGGCTCCGGGCCTCCTCCGGACCAGGGCATGCCCGGGTTGCTCAACCATGGCCGGAAACCAAGGACGTTTTAGAGATGAGATCAAGTAAAGGACTCCCCCTGGCACTCGTGGTCGCAAGCCTGGCACCCGTCGTCGCCGGTCTCTCGGGCTGCGCCCTCAACGAGCGGGAAACCGTCAACGAGCGCTCCAGCTACGACAGCGATGCCCTGCCGGTAGGCGCCGAGCTCGGCCCGGTCAAGCGCAACCTCGACGCCGAGGAAACCCGCGACCAGTTCCGCGACCTCTCGCAGGAGGACTACGTGGTCCAGCCGGGCGACACGCTCTGGTCGATCGCCAACCACTTCCTCAAGGACCCCTACTACTGGCCCGAGATCTGGTACGTCAACCAGGACATCGAGAACCCGCACCGCATCTACCCCGGCGACCACATCACCATCGTGTTCGTCGGCGACCGGCCGCGGCTGACGGTCGGGCTCCGGCCGCACATCCGCTACGAGTCGTTGCCGCCGGAAGTCTCGGCGATTCCGCTGGACAAGCTGCGGCCCTTCCTCACCCATGACCAGATGCTGAGCGAGGAAGACCTCGAATCCGCTCCCTACGTCCTCGCCAACCGCGAAGGTTCCATCCATGCCAGTAGCGACGACACCGCCTACGTGCGCCCGGCCCTGGACGGCGACCGCGAGCGGCACGCCGTGGTCGAGAAGGGCAAGCCGCTGATCGACAGC
The DNA here is from genome assembly GCF_046545975.1 of Guyparkeria sp. GTDB lineage: Bacteria > Pseudomonadota > Gammaproteobacteria > Halothiobacillales > Halothiobacillaceae > Guyparkeria. The sequence goes on from NZ_JBKGYT010000029.1 coordinate 12,089, forward strand.
CGGACCGGTGACCTGCTGGGCTACCGCGCCATCTACAAGGGCGAGGCCCAGGTGGAGGAAACCGGCGACCCCACCACGGTCACGCTCAAGGACACGGTCCGCGAAGTCCAGGAAGGCGACCGCCTGGTGGAAATGGACGACGAACCCTTCGACCGCGACGTCCAGCCGCAGATCCCGGCCTATCCGATCGACGCGACGGTGATCCTCCTGCCCGATGCCATCACCCAGGTGGGCGACAACCAGGTCATCGTGCTCGACCGCGGCGCCGAATCCGGCGTCAGCCCCGGCGACCTGCTGCAGATCAGCAAGCGCGGCCGGGTGGTCGAGGACAGGTTCGCCCCGCGCAAGAAGGACGCCGAGGTCGAGCGCCTGCGCGACCTGCGCGGCCCCGCCGTGGCCCTGCCCGACTACCCCATCGGCACCGCCATGGTATTCCGCGTCTACGACCGGGTGAGCTACGCCCTGGTGGCCAAGGCGACCAAGCCGATCCACGAGGGCGATTTCGCCCGGACCCCGATGCAGGACAGCGGTCGCTGACCCCCGGGGTGTCTTCGGCACCACGGCCGCCCGCGACCAATCATGCCCGGGACGCCCTGATCCAGCTGCTCTCGATGCGCGGCATGGGCCCGCGCCGCCTGGGGCTTCTGCTCGACGGCTTCGGCACGCCCGAGGCCGCAGTGGCCGCCCCGACCCGGCAATGGCGCGAACTCGGCCTGCCCGAAAGCGTCTGCCACGCCGCTCCCGATGCCGACAAGTGCGATGCCATCCATGCCTGGCTCGCCGCCTCGGACAGGCATCAGCTGATCGGGCGAAACGACCCCGGCTTTCCCGAGCGGCTGCGCGAGTTGCCGGACGCCCCGGCGACCCTGTTCTGCCGCGGACGCATCGCCGCCCTGCACGACCCGCAACTGGCCATCGTCGGCTCGCGCACGCCGACCACCGGCGGCCGCCAGAACGCCTTCGCCTTCGCCGAGCACCTGGCCTCCCAGGGACTCACGATCACCAGCGGCCTGGCCCTGGGCGTGGACAGCGCGGCGCATCGCGGCGCCCTGGCCGCCGGGGGTGTCACGGTGGCCGTGCTCGGCTCCGGCCCGGACCGCATCTACCCGCCCGAGAACGAGGCGCTGGCCGGCGAGATCGTCGCCGGCGGCGGGCTGGTGGTCTCCGAGTGGCTGCCCGGCACCGGGCCGAAGCGAGGTCATTTCCCGCGACGCAACCGGCTGATCAGCGGGCTGTCGCACGGCGTGCTGGTGGTCGAGGCCTCACTGAAGAGCGGCTCGCTGATCACCGCCCGGCTCGCCGGCGAGCAGGCCCGCGACGTGTTCGCCATTCCCGGCTCGATCCACAACCCGCTGGCACGCGGCTGCCACCAGCTGATCCGCGAGGGGGCCAAGTTGGTCGAGACGGGCCGGGACGTGCTCGAGGAACTGGCCCCGGCGCTGGATGCCTACCTGCCACCGGTCCCCCCTCGTGCCGGGCCGGATGACAGGGACACGACGGCTCCCGGGCCGGCGGACGCGGACACGGCGACCCTCGACCCGGACCAGCAGCGCATCCTCGATCTGCTGGGATACGACCCGCAGCCGGCCGACCGGCTGATCGAGGCGAGCGGATTGACCGCCGCGGAGGTTTCCTCCATCCTGCTCATGCTTGAACTGGCCGGACAGGTGGCCACCCTGCCCGGCGGGCTCTATGCCCGCACGAGCTGAACACCCCCAGCAAGGCACCACCCACCGTCCTCCCCACCGCCAGCCCCGACCTGCCCGGCCCGTGCCGGCCGCAGGCACGAGCCATCATGCTTCGGTGAGTCAATGAAAGAGACCGTTCTCGACCTGTTGATGTTCCTCTTCGAGAATTACATGGAAGACGAGGACCGCTTCCCCCCGCAGAACGAACGCGCCGGCCTGCAGACGAAGCTGCTCGAGGCGGGTTTCGACCACGACGAGATCGACCATGCCTTCGAGTGGCTGGAAGGCGTACTGCAGCAGGGAAGCGTCGACGGGGCCGAGCACGCCCAGGCATTCCGCGTCTACAGTGACGAGGAGCAGGCGGCGCTCGACGTCGACGCGCGCGGCTTCTTGATGCAGCTCGAGCAGATCGGCGTGCTCTCGCCGTCCACCCGCGAGACGGTGATCGAGCGGGCACTGGCCCTGGGCGAGGACGAGATCGACGTCGAGCGGCTCAAGTGGGTCGTGCTGCTGGTCCTGTTCGCCAAGCCGGGCGAGGAGCAGGCCTTCGCCTGGATGGAAGATCTGGTGTTCGAAGACGCCGCCGTACTGCACTGAGTCATAAGCGAAAGACATTCTATGAGCGAAAATCTGGTCATCGTCGAATCCCCCGCCAAGGCCAAGACGATCAAGAAATACCTCGGCCCGGGCTATGAAGTGCTGGCCTCCTATGGCCACGTACGGGACCTGGTGCCGAAGAACGGCGCGGTGGATCCCGAGCACGATTTCGCCATGAACTACACGGTCATCGACAAGAACAAGAAGCACGTCGACGCCATCAAGAAGGCGCTGAAGAAGGCCGACACCCTGCTGCTGGCCACTGACCCCGACCGCGAAGGCGAGGCCATCTCCTGGCACCTCCACGAGTTGCTGAAGGACAGCGGCCTGCTCGACGGCCGCGAGGCCAAGCGCGTGGTGTTCTACGAGATCACCAAGCGGGCCGTGCAGGAAGCCATCGCCCACCCCCGCGGCCTGTCCCACGAACTGATCGACGCTCAGCAGGCCCGTCGCGCGCTGGACTATCTGGTCGGCTTCAACCTGTCGCCGCTGCTGTGGAAGAAGATCAACCCGGGCCTGTCGGCCGGCCGCGTGCAGAGCCCGGCCCTGCGGATGATCGTCGAACGCGAGCAGGAGATCGAGGCCTTCACGCCGCGCGAGTACTGGTCGATCGCCGCCGACTGCCGCACCGACGAGCAACCCTTCGCCGCGCGCCTCTACCAGCTCGACGGCAAGAAGGTCGCCCAGTTCACCCTGGAAGACGAGACCAGCGCCACCGCCGCGCGCGAGCGCCTCGAGGCGGCCGCCGGCGGCAAGCTCACCGTCGCCAAGGTCGACCGTCGCGAGCGCCGGCGCAACGCCGCCCCGCCGTTCACCACCTCGACACTCCAGCAGGAGGCCGTGCGCAAGCTGGGGCTCTCCGCCTCGCGCGCCATGCGCGTCGCGCAGGAGCTCTACGAGGGCGTGGACATCGGCGCTGGCACCGTCGGCCTGATCACGTACATGCGTACCGACTCGGTCAACCTGTCCAACGACGCCCTCGGCGAGATCCGCCACCATATCGGCGAGGCCTACGGCGCCGACTACCTGCCCGAGAGCCCGAACTTCTACCGCACCAAGTCGAAGAACGCCCAGGAGGCCCACGAGGCCATCCGCCCGACCTCGGTGGCCAACACGCCGGACAAGGTGCGCGCGTTCCTCAACCGCGACCAGTTCCGTCTCTACGAGATGATCTTCAAGCGCACGCTGGCCTCGCAGATGGCCCCGGCGATCTTCGACCAGGTCTCCGTGGACCTGGCCGCCGGTGACGAGCATCTCTTCCGCGCCACCGGCTCGACCCTGAAGTTCCCCGGCTTCATCGCGGCCTACCGCGAGGACGAGGACGACCAGGCCTCCGACAAGGACGACGACCGTCGCCTGCCGCCGCTCGAGGAAGGCCAGCAGATCGAGCTGGCCGCGATCAACGCCACCCAGCACTTCACCGAGCCGCCGCCGCGCTACACCGAGGCGAGCCTGGTCAAGACCCTCGAGCAGTACGGCATCGGCCGCCCGTCGACCTACGCGAGCATCATTTCCACGCTGCGCTCGCGCGAGTACGTGGAACTGGAACAGCGCCGCTTCAAGCCCACCGACATGGGCCGGGTGGTCAACGGCTTTCTCACCGAGTACTTCCGCGACATCGTCGACTACGAGTTCACCGCCAAGCTCGAGGACGAGCTCGATGCCGTCTCGCGCGGCGAGATGGAGTGGCGGCCGCTGCTGCGCGAGTTCTGGGAGCCGTTCTCCGAGCGCATCGAGGACACGGCCAAGAACGTCTCCCGCCAGGAGGCCGCCCAGGGCCGCGAGCTCGGGACAGACCCGAAGAGCGGCAAGCCGGTGGTCGCCCGCCTGGGCCGTTTCGGGCCGTTCGTGCAGATCGGCACCAAGGACGACGAGGAGAAGCCGAAATTCGCCTCGCTGCGTCCGCACCAGAGCATCGCGACGATCACGCTCGAGGAGGCGCTGGAGCTGTTCAAGCTGCCGCGCAAGCTCGGCGAGACCCCCGAGGGCGAACCCGTGGAGGCCAACATCGGTCGCTTCGGCCCCTACGTGAAGTACGGCAGCAAGTTCGCCTCGCTCGGCAAGGAGGACGACCCCTACACCATCGAGCTGCCCCGGGCGCTGGAGATCATCGAGACCAAGAAGCTCGCCGAGAAGAACCGCATCATCAACGAGTTCGACGACGGCATCCAGGTCCTGAACGGGCGCTACGGTCCGTACGTCACCGACGGCAAGAAGAACGCCAAGATCCCCAAGGACACCGACCCGAAGACGATCACCCACGAGCAGGCACTCGAGATGATCGCCCAGGCCCCGGAACGCAAGGGCCGCGGCCGCAAGGCGGCACCCAAGACCGCCGCCAAGAAAGCCACCGCCACGAAATCCTCGGCGAAGAAGTCGACTGCCAGGAAGCCCGCCACGAAGAAGACCGCGGCCAGCAAGTCGACCGCCCGGAAGACCGCGACGAAGAAGAGCGGCTCGACCGACAGCTGACCCGATGGACCACGACGGACTTTCGCCCTTCCAGAAACGCGAGATCGCCCGCCACCTCGATGCGGGTGGCCTGATCGCCTACCCCACCGAGGCGGTATTCGGCCTGGGCTGTGATCCGCTCGACGGGCCGGCCGTGATGCGGCTGCTCGCCCTCAAGCAGCGCGATCCCGCCAAGGGGCTGATCCTGATCGCCGATCATCCCGACGGCCTGCGCCCCTACACCTCGCTCGACCAGGGCGACTGGGAACGCATCTGCCGGGACTGGCCGGCGGCGCGTACCGTGATCGTCCCCGCAGCCGCCGGCGTGCCCGACTGGCTCACCGGCGGGCGCGACGAGATCGCGCTGCGGGTGCCGGCGCACGCGACCGCCCGCGCCATCTGCGCGGCCTTCGGCGGCCCGATCGTCTCGACCAGCGCCAACCGCAGCGGTCGTCCGCCGGCCCGCAGCGCCCTGCTGGCGCGGCGCGCCTTCGCCGCCGACGGCGTCCGCATCATCCCGGGCGCGGTGGACCGCCGCGCCCGCCCCTCTCAGATCATTCACTGGCCCACCGGGCGGATCATCAGGAGCTGACATCGTGGAGATTCAAGCCGTTAGAGACTATCTGATCGACCTGCAGGACCGTATCGTCGCCGGCCTCGAGGGTCAGGAAGACGGCACACGGTTCCTGCACGACGACTGGAAGCGCCCGCCGGGCGACCACCTCAACGGCGAGGGCCGAGGGCGCATCCTCGAGGACGGAAACACCTTCGAGCGTGCCGGGATCAACTTCTCGCACGTCACGGGCAACAAGCTGCCGCCCTCGGCCACGGCCCACCGGCCGGATCTCGCCGGCGGTTCGTTCGAGGCGATGGGCGTCTCGCTGGTGATCCACCCGCGCAACCCGTACGTGCCCACCTCGCACGCCAACGTGCGCTTCTTCCAGGCGAGCAAGGAAGGCGTCGAGCCGGTGTGGTGGTTCGGCGGGGGCTTCGATCTCACGCCCTACTACGGCTTCACCGAGGACGCCGTGCACTGGCACGAGCAGGCCGAGACCGCCTGCCGGCCCTTCGGCGACGACCACTACCCGCGCTTCAAGCAGTGGTGCGACGAGTACTTCTGGCTCAAGCACCGCAACGAGCCGCGCGGCGTGGGCGGGCTGTTCTTCGACGACTACGGCGCCGACGGCGACGTGGACTTCGAGACGGCCTTCGGCTTCATGCGCTCGGTGGGCGACCACTACCTGCCGGCGTACCTGCCGATCGTGGAAAAGCGCAAGGACACGCCCTACGGCGAGCGCGAGCGCGACTTCCAGGCCTACCGGCGCGGGCGCTACGTGGAGTTCAACCTGGTCTATGACCGCGGCACGCTGTTCGGCCTGCAGTCGGGCGGGCGCACCGAGTCGATCCTGATGTCGATGCCGCCGCGCGCCGCCTGGCGCTACGACTACCACCCCGAGCCGGGCGGCGAGGAGGCCCGCCTCTACGACGAGTTCCTGCGCCCGCGCGACTGGCTGGCCGAGCGATAGGCCGATCGCCGAATCCCGATGGGAGCGGGCCTCGCCCGCGAAGACGGCGTCAGCCGCCGTCCCCGGAACGAGCGCCCTCCGGCACCGACCGGGGACTCGTGCGTCCCGCGCGATTCGCCTGCCTTTCCTCAGTCCAGCCGTTCGAGCGCGTGGGCCGTGTCCACGGGGATCATCCAGTCCTGGTAGCGGTTGCTGTGGTGCACCACCCAGCCCCGTGCGCGCAGCCTCGTGCCCTCGAGCGCATCGAAGTCCCAGCCGGGAAAGTGCTCACGCTTGTCCCGGTCGATCTTCAGCGCCACGCGGCCCTCGAGGTTGATCCAGACATTGTTCCGGCTGTGGCCCACGGATTTGACGCGCCCCTGCACGATCGCCGCACCCTGCACGGTATCGGGGATGCCCCGGGCAGACGGCAGCCCCGGATCGTAGGCGGGCAGCGACCAGATGCCGCGGTCGGCCTCGCGGGCCGCGCGCTCCCGGGCGGTAAGGCAGTCGGCCAGTTCCAGGTTGGGCGCGATGAACACGGCCATGGCCACGCCCTGCTCAAGCAGCTGCGCCTGCACCGAACGACCGTCGGGCAGGTAGAGATAGGACAGCCGACGGCCATAGCGGTCCTCGCCCTCGCTGGCATCGACCACGGCCACGCGGTTCTCGGACTCGGCCAGCAGGGCGCGCAGGGCCTGCTGCGCCTCGCGGGCGTAAGGCTCGTCGGGCGAGCCGTCCCGCCCGAGTTCGGGCGTGTCGATGCCGACCAGGCGCACCCGGTCCCCGCTGGTCAGGCGGACGGTGTCGCCGTCGTTGACGTAGGCGACGGTCGCGCGCTCGGACGACAGCCCGGCCGGCGGGGCGCAGTCGCCCGTCGCTTCCGTCTCGGCCGCACAGCCGCCGGAGGCGGCCAGCACGGCGACCAGCACCGCCGGCAGCACGGGGCGCCCACGAAAAAGGGCACCGAGCGTTCGCCCGATGCCCCTTGCTGTTTCCCGGCAGACCGGCACAGGATGGCCCGGCGGTCTTACTTCTTGCGACCGTAGCGGTTGCGGAACTTGTCCACCTGCTTGGCCATGCTGCCCTCGGAACGCTTGCCCGTGAAGAACGGGTGGCTCGCGGAGGAAACGTCAACCTTGACCAGCGGGTACTCGTTGCCGTCTTCCCACTTGACGGTTTCCTTCGACCGGATGGTCGAGCGGGTCAGGATGGCAAAGTCCGCCGCCACGTCCTGGAACACCACCGGCCGATAGTTCGGGTGAATGCCTTCTTTCATCTCGATTCTGCCCCTGAAAAATAAAGTTCGTCGCGTCGGCAGGCAGTCTGCCCGACGTGTTCATTGAATCGTGTCGCCTGTTCCCACCCGCCGAGTGGCGGGTTGTCCCGCACTCGAGGCACGGTCTGCCCCGACCCGGGACGGCCAAGGCGCGGAATTCTACCCGAACCTCCCCGACGGAACAAGGCCCTACGGCGTACGCGCCAGCGCCCAGACGGTGACGTGCGCGACACCCGCTTGCCGAAGCGCCCGGGTCAGGGCCTCCGAGCTGGCCCCGGTGGTCAGCACGTCGTCGACGATGGCCACCCGTTCCGGCAAGGGGCCGCCGGCCTCGAAGGCATCCCGGAGGACACGCTTGCGCTCGGTCGCCGACAGCGCCGTCAGCGAGCCGGTATCGCGCAACCGGCGCGCGGCTCCCGGAAGGACCGGCCGGTCGAGGGCCCGCCCCGGCCCCTCGGCGAGCAGTCTTGCCTGGTTGAAGCCCCGCCGCCCGTGCTGGGCGGGGTGCTGCGGCATCGGCACGATCGCCTCGGGCACCGGCCCGCCGGCGTCAACGTCCGCGAGCACGGCCTGCGTCAGGGTGCCGCGCAGCAACGTGAGCACGCTGAAGTCATGGTGGTACTTCAGGCGGTGGACCAGGTGGCGGACGGGCGGTTCGAGATCGACCGCCGCCACGGCCGCGTCGAAGCCGCGGGGGTGCCGCAGACAGCGGCCGCAGCGTAGCCGGCCATCAGTCTCGTGGTCGTGGACGGCCCCGCAGCCGGGGCAGCGGCGACGGCCCAGCAGTGCCTGCCATTCCCGCCAGCACGCCGGGCACAGGCCGTGCGGTTCGACCGCGTCGCGGGTGCAGAGGTGACAGGGCGCCGGCAGCCAGCGGCGGCTTAGCGGGGAAATCCGTTTCATGCTAACCTGCATTCCAAACGCATGTTTTAGAGGTCGACGCATCATGAGCCAAGACGCGCAGCCATTCCGTGACGAGGCGGCCGAGGAACACACCCCGACCCGCATCTCCGGCCGCTCGGCCCGACGGGCCGCCAGCTGGTTCAACTGGGGCAACATCATCGCGATGATCGTGCCCCTGCCGCTGGCGATCTTCTGGACCGGCCTGTCGATGCTGGTCTACGCGCTCAACCGGCACCACCCCAATCCCAAGGTGGGTCACTACACGCAGATCGCAGCCTACCGCTTCTACGCCATTGCCGGAACGGCGGTGGTCATCGGCACCTTCGCCCCGCCCAGCGTGACCTTCTACCTCGTCCTGTGGGCGATCGCCGCCGTGATCATCATCCCGTGGTCGCTTTACGATCTGTACCGGATCAAGCAAGATAACTGGGAAGATTCCTTCACCGAACCGCCCGAATCCTTCGAGGACCAGTGACTCCCATGACCCGCCCGCTTTGGCGCAAGCAACATGCGCTCGACCTGTTCGCCAAGCCCTTCAACGACCTGCTGTTCCAGGCGCAGACGGTGCATCGCGAACACTTCGACCCGAACGCGGTGCAGGTCAGCACGCTGCTCTCGATCAAGACCGGCGCCTGCCCGGAAGACTGCAAGTACTGCTCGCAGAGCGCCCGCTACGACACGGGCCTCGAGCGCGAGCGCCTGCTGCCGCTCGACGAGGTGCGCGTTGCTGCCCGCCGGGCGCGCGAGAAGGGCGCCTCGCGCTTCTGCATGGGCGCAGCCTGGCGCAACCCCACCGACCGCCAGCTCGAGAACGTCATCGACATGGTGCGCGTGGTCAAGGAGACCGGCATGGAGGCCTGCGTCACGCTCGGGATGCTCGAACCGCACCAGGCGCAGCGACTCAAGGAAGCCGGTCTGGACTACTACAACCACAACATCGACACCTCGCCGGAATTCTACGACGAGGTGATCACCACCCGCTCGATCGACGACCGCCTCGAGACCCTCGACCATGTGCGCGAGGCGGGCATCAACGTCTGCTCGGGCGGCATCCTCGGCATGGGTGAATCCCGCGAGGATCGCGCCTCGTTCCTGACCACGCTGGCCAACCTCGAGCGTCCGCCGGAGTCCGTGCCGCTGAACATGCTGGTGCGCATCCCCGGCACGCCGATGGCCGACGTGCCGGCGCTCGACCCGATCGAGTTCATCCGCACCATCGCGGTGGCCCGCATCATGATGCCCGAGTCGCACGTGCGCCTGTCCGCCGGTCGCGAGGGCCTGAGCGAGGCCATCCAGGCATGGTGCTTCTTCGCCGGCGCGAACAGCATCTTCTACGGCGAGAAGCTCCTGACCACCGAGAACGCCGATGCCGAGGCCGACGAGGCGATGTTCGCCAAGCTCGGCCTGACGCCGCTGGTCCCCGAGGGCTGCCGGTTCGACGAGCCGGCCGACCGCGCGCCGGAATCCGCCTCGGCCTGATCGCCAACGGCAAGACGGCCGGCACGGGCCGCGACCGACCACCGAGTCGGCCGCGGCCCGTCTGGTTTGGCAGGCCGAGCAACCGCCGCCCCACTTCGGGAGCGGCCCCTGCCCGCGAAGGCCGCGGTCGCGGCCGTTCCGATATCAGGCACCGCCAACGCTCGAACAGCCGAACGCCGGGACTCGCGCGTACCGGGCGAGTCGCTTGCAAGGCAAGCTCCCACAGGTGGAAGCGGGCGCCGCAGGAGAGGCTTTAGCCGCGATGCCCTGGGGAGCGGTATTTGGCCATCGCG